>JADFGZ010000142.1 GCA_022567475.1 Acidobacteriota bacterium
TGAAACAATAGTTACATGAAACAATCAGACCCATAAAACCAATCGAGGTGTGACGATGGCGGGAAAACAATTTTTGCACGTGATGCTTGTTGGCTTGGCAACGATCCTCTTCTCCGGGGGACTGGCCCCCGTAAACGCGCAAACCTCCTCCGCAGCGCTGGCAGGGCAGGTGAGCTCGCAGGAAGAAGGCCTGATGGAAGGCGTTCTGGTCAGCGCGAAGCGGGCGGGTTCCACGGTGACGGTCACCGTAGTAAGCGACGCCCAGGGACGGTACAGCTTTCCCCGGACGAGGCTGACGCCGGGGCAATACTCCATCCGCATCCGCGCGGTGGGGTACGAGACGGAGAACCCCGGCCCGGTGGAGGTGACGGCGCAGAACGCGGCCTCGCTTGATTTGAAGCTCGTCAAGGCACAGGACCTCGCCTATCAGCTCACGAATACGGAATGGATCATGAGCATGCCGGGGACCGAGGAGCAAAAGAACGTCTTCACGGGCTGCGTAGGCTGCCACACTCTGGAGCGCATCGTGCGGTCCCGCTACAACGCGACGGAGTTCGTGCAGGTCATGCAGCGAATGAGAAACTACTCGCAAGGCGCCATCCCGCTACGCCCCCAGGTGCGGCCCATGCCGCGCACGTTTTCGGAAGCGCAGCTGGAGCGAGTGGCCCAGCAGGCCGAATATCTGAGCACGATCAATCTCAGCTCGGGTTCCAGCTGGGATTATTCCCTCAAGACGCTGCCCCGCCCCAAGGGCAAGGCAACGCGGGTGATCATCACGGAGTACGATCTGCCGCGCATGGGCACCCAGCCCCATGACGCAGCGGTGGATGCGGACGGGATGGTGTGGTACGCCGATTTTGGGCAGCAGTACATAGGGAAGCTGGACCCCAAGACCGCCCAGGTGGTGGAGTACCCTGTGCCGGAGCTGATAAAAGGACACCCTCCCGGTTTGCTCGACTTGCAGTTCGATCAGGATGGGAACATTTGGTTTGGCATGATGCACCAAGGGGGCATCGCGAAGTTCGACCCGAAGACGGAGAAATTCCAAACCTGGGATTCCCCGGTAGACCACGACGCCACCGAGGACCGGATCGCCATGGTGATGCCCCGGTTCCATCACGTGGACGGCAAAGTATGGGCCGGTGGCCCTGACGAGTGGCAGATCGATGTGCGGTCCGGCGAGTGGGTCGCCATCGATTATTTGCGGGATGAGCCGAAGGACTCGCGGGCCGCGTCCCGGCGGCGCGGCTCTTACGGCGTCGTCTCTGACTCGAAGAACAACTTCTATGGCCTGGAACTCGGAGGCGACTACGTCATCCGGGTGGATGCCAAGACGCTGTCATCCACTTTCTACCCGACTCCGACTCCTAATTCGGGTCCGCGGCGAGGCCACATGGACGCCCAGGACCGCCTGTGGTTTGCTGAATTTCGCGGCAACAGGATCGCGATGCTCGACACCAAGACGGAACGCATCCAGGAGTGGGAACTCCCCACGCCTTTGACCAATCCCTATGACGCGATTCTGGACGGTCATGGGGAGGCATGGACGGGCGGCATGTATAGTGACCGGGTCGTGCGGCTGAACCCTCAGACGGGCGAGTTCACCGAGTACCTGCTTCCCCGGTCTACCAACATCCGCCGCGTGGATGTCGATAGCTCGACGAACCCGGCCACCTTCTGGGTGGGCAACAACCACGGTTCCTCTCTGATCAAGCTGGAACCGTTGGAATAGCTCCGGCAGCTTGTTGCAAAAACCTTCCTGCGTCTCCGCCTACGTGTACGGGTGGCCCGAGGAATCTGCTTTTCGCAATTACACACTGTGTAAGAGGCAGGGTGTAAGAGGCAGGTTCCTCGGGCCGCTGCCTGTCCGGCACTATCTGCTCGCGCGCGCTCAAAGCGGCCCCTCGCGCATTCAAAGCGGCATGATGCGCACATTGCGAAACCGCACGATGCCCGCTCCGTACTGCAGCGCGATGGGGCCTGAGGCGAATTTCGTATCCTCGGTATCCACGGTCAGCGTGCCGTTCAGCTTCACCACCAGCCTCGGACCTTCGGCCGTAATCTCATAGGTGTTCCACTGGCCGGCCGCATCGATCTGCGCCATCGGCGAAGCCAGATTGACGATGCCGCCGGTGCGGTAAGCCGGGTCGGGACGCTTGTCGTAGATGTTCACCTCGTAGGCATTGGCCGCCCCCACGTCGTTCGGGTCCGAGCAACGGATGAAGATGCCGCTGTTCGCATCGGGATCGGTCCAGAACTCGAGCGTAAGATGAAAGTCGCTGTAGTCGCCGGGCGTGACGAGGAAACCGTCTCCGCTATTGGCTTCCACATAGTCTTCGACGATGTGCCAGTTCGCATCGCCGAGCATGCGCCATCCTTCGAGGCTCGATCCGTCAAACAGCGTCTCCTCCTGACTGGCCGTGCTCGCCGGCGGCGCCTCCGAATACGCCCCTTGCCCGGAACCCGTGTCGTTCACGCCCTGACAACCGGCGACCACAATCGCCAACAGCATTGCTAAACCTGTCGCTATACGCTTCATGCTGACCCCCTGTCGCTTGTTTTCACTCCTGTTCGTTCCACCCGGCCCCGAACCAACCACCTCCCAATCCTCACGGGCCTGTAATCTGTCCAATTTTTGTATTATTAGGCAAAAGAGTCTACATCATCTCTTGGGGCTGTGAAAATGGATTTTGTCAGTGAAAGGGCTGGCAGCCGAAAATTTCATCACACAATTGAATTCTTCTCTCTCCTCGTGTAAGCTCTCTCCAGAATTTCCAGTCAGGCAATAGCCAATCACGTGGCTATTTCCCCTGGTGCCCATATGGGCGCTCACGGAATTTTCAGCCCCTTAGGTTCGGGGTGGTATCTGCTTCTCGGCCCAGGAACAGAGATGCGGCTAAATTAGTGTTCGAGTGGGACTATTTACTGGGAGCAAGTCAATGGGGATAAAGTGTCTGATCATCGCGGCGGGCAATGGCAGCCGACTGCGGCAGAAGGGTGACAGCAAGCCCCTGGTCCCCATGCTGGGCATTTCCCTGATCGAACGCGTCATCCGCTCCGCCATGGAAGCCGGGGCGGATCAGTTTTATGTTGTGACAGGCTACCGGGGCGACCAGGTCCGCGATTTTCTGGAGCGGTTGGCGGAACGTCTTGCGGTTCGGATCACCCCGCTGGTGAATGACGATTGGGAGAAAGGAAATGGCCTTTCGATACTCAAGGCGCGGGAGGTTCTGCACGAACCGTTTTTGCTGCTCATGGCGGATCACCTCTTTGATCCGGATCTGGCCCGCGCCTTGATGTCCCATTCCCTGCTGGAGGGGGAGATAGCGCTCGGAGTGGATGGCGATATTCGCAACTCCCTCGTCGACTTGGATGATGTAACCCGCGTTAAGGTGGAAGACGGGAAGATCTGTGCTATCGGCAAAGGACTGACCGATTTCAACGGGTTCGATACCGGTATTTTCTACTGCTCTTCCGCAATCTTTAGGGCGCTGGAACAGAGCGAAGAAAAAAACGGCGATACGACACTGTCCGGGGCGATACGGATCTTGGCCGCAGAGGGACGCGCCAAAGCGATCCCTGCAAGCGGTTTCTGGATCGATGTGGACGATCCCGCGGCCATCCAGAGGGCGGAGAAGGCCCTGCTGGGGCGTCTCCGGGACAAGCCAACCGACGGGCCGGTGTCCCGTTACTTGAACCGCCCCATCTCCATGTTTTTTTCCCGCCGTTTGGCGCAACTTCATATCACCCCCAATCAAATTTCCCTGTTCTCGTTTCTGGGTTCCCTGCTGGCCGCAGGACTGTTTGCTCTGGGTGGATATCCCGCCCTGCTCCTGGGCGGCGTTCTGGCACAGTTCGCGTCCATCATCGATGGTTGCGACGGCGAAGTGGCCAGGCTGAAGTACCAACGCAGCGACTTCGGCGGCTGGTTCGATGCAGTGCTGGACCGCTATGCCGACGCCTTCCTGCTATTCGGCTTGACCTGGCACCTGCTGGCGGTGGAAGCCAGCGGCTGGGTTTTCTTCACTGGTTTCATGGCCATGATCGGCTCGTTCATGCTGAGTTACACGGCCGACAAGTACGACCACGTGATGCGAGCGCGCATCCAAGCCGGGGGCAGGGCCGGGTTGCGGATGGGACGAGATGTGCGCGTGTTTCTCATCTTTCTGTGTGCGGCGACGAATCTGATACTGCCGGGGCTGGTGGTCATCGCCCTGGTGATGAATCTTGAGACCCTGCGCCGGATTTGGGTTGCGAGTGTGCCGACCAGCGTCGAACGCGCCAAGCGGAAAATCCGGCTGGTCATTGTGGGCTCACAGGTGCCGGAGGATTCACGTCACGCCGACAACACCCTGGAGTGGTTGTTGCGCCTGCAACCGGATGTCGGCGATGCCCTGCAACTGGCGGCGCTGGCCCATGACATCGACCGGGCAATCGAGGAAAGCAAGGTCAGGCGAGAGGACTTCACCGATTACGACGCCTTTAAGGCAGCCCATTCCAGAAACAGCGCGGAAATACTGCGCCCGATATTGACCGCCTGTGGTGTGGCGCGGGATGTTGTGTACGAGGCCTGCCGTTTGGTGGAAGCCCATGAGGTGGGCGGCGATCCAGACTCCGATCTGCTCAAGGACGCCGACAGCATTTCTTATTTCGATGTCAACCTGCCGCTTTATTATCAGCGTGAAGGTTGGGGCGAGACCAAACGACGATCACGCTGGGGCTACCAGCGGCTTTCTCCCAGAGCGGAAGAGATCGTCAAACACATCGGTCACGAGGACAAGGCGCTGATGCGTCTGCTGCGAGAAGTGGTTCATGAAAGGGTCCACTGACGGATTGATCCAGTAGTTACAACGTGTAGTTACAACATGTAGCCACAACGTGAGGATCAGGCGGCCTGGAATCTCTACGGCCTGGATTTCTAAAGCTTGGTGTTTTCCAAGTCCAAAAATGGCGGTATTTGCTCGTTCAACTCCCGCCCCTCCAGGATTGTGCTCCATTATCATTTGAGAGAAGATTAAACCTGAAGCTGCTCTCAGGCCGGCTTCCGGGCCGCAATAGGAATTGCGCCTGAGCAACGCTTGTTGAGCAACACGGCCTGAGCAATATGTAAGGTCAGAAAGGAGGTCTTCTATACCACCTGACTATCCAAGGGTGGGCGGCTATGGACCCCGGCAACTGACCGTCTGTGCCCTTCTGGGCCGAGAAGCTAGTCCGTAAAAGGCAAAAGTGAAAGTAAGGATGATGCTCGGTTCGGCGACTGCGATGCCGCAGAGAAGGGTTGACAGCCACTGAGGCGATAACAAACGGCTCAGGAATAAGTATGAATGACTGAGCACCGGGACGTGATGTCCTACAAGCCTGCAAGGCAGCGCTGAGGCCAGACCCGCCCACTTCCTTTTTTTCCCTTTAGCGGGAATTTCCGTTTTCAACCATTTCCTTAGATCAATTTCAGAGTTGGTGTAGAGTGCTGCACAGCCCTGCAAGGGCGGCAGAACCTAGCCCAGGGCGTAAGCCCTGGGACAACAGGGGCGTTATTACCCCAAGCCCCGGAAGGGGCGTAAGACGCTCCGGCCCTCTTCTTTCTTCTTTCGCCCCTTCTGGCGCCCCTTCCGGGGCTGATCCGGCATGGCCTTCCCCACCCACGGCTGGCGCCGTGGGCTAAACTCTTGCGCCCCTCCGGGGCTTCCCGAGCGTTCTGGGAAGCTATACAGCAACTATGAAATTGCTCTAATTCAACAAAACCATCCCCATCTGCCTGCCGCCAGTTGCTTTACCCCCTTCCCTCGTGTAATCTTTCAGCGGCAAAATCAATCAGGCGGGAGTGAAAACGGGACAGTTCCCCTGTGCGCCCCTCTTGCTTGTGAGCCGCGATCTCATCCGAAAAAGACCGTGGTGATCCAAGCTTGAATCCGCAGGGGAGCTGGCATAGAATCTTTACCGAGCACACGTTGAAATCTAAAATTTCCGTTGCAGGGGCCGCGCTGAATGGTATCGCGGCGTACCCGCTTTCCGCGCGGGCATAAGGCCCGCTGGCTTCCAGTTCTGGAATAGGGAGTTTCCCATGGCAGCAGACGAAATGGCAAAAGACAAGCAGTTTCCCCAGGCCGAACCCGATTCGGGCACACCCCAGCAGCCCCGCCGGGTGATCACGCGGCGGGACTTTCTGGTCCAGGGCAATGCCGGAGCCGTCGCGGTCGGCGTCATGGCCGGCACGGGCTTCGCTGCCAGCCTGGTGCAGCCCGCAGTGGCCGCTCCGCAGGCGGCTCAGACAGCCGCCGCAGCCGATCCCGTGACGATGCGCCAGGTCTCATTGGACATCGACGGCAAGCAGCACGACGTCACCGTGGATGTTCGCGAGAGCCTGTGGGAGACGATGAACTACAAGCTGGGGCTCTCGAACTCCAACCTCGGCTGTGACCGCGCACAGTGCGGCGCCTGCACCGTGCTGGTGGACGGCAGAGCGGTTACCGGGTGCTCCGTGCTGACCGCCCGGAATGGCCGCGGGCAGAAAATTCTGACGGTGGCCGGCATCTCCAACGGGCCGGGGTTCCGGGGGCTGCATCCCGTGCAGCGCGCCTTCTGGCTCGAGGGCGGTTTCCAATGCGGCATCTGCACTCGCGGCTTCGTGATGTCTGCTTACGCCCTGTTGCAGACCAACCAGAACCCCACCAACGCCGAGATCAAAGAGGCGCTGGACGGCAACATCTGCCGCTGCGGCGAGTACCCCAAGATACTCACGGCGGTGCAGAAGGCCGCCGCCGAGATGAGGGGCGAGAAAGTCAGCTACTCAGCGCCGCTGATCTACGCCGAACAGGCGGCCGAAGCGGCTGCCCCTGTGGAGGGCGCTGTCTCCCGGCAGTTTGTGTTTGTGAATCCGCTGGGAACGATTGAGGTGTACGACGATCTGTCCCTGGAATTGCAACAGTTGTCCGGCATCGTGGATGTTTCCGGCACGGAGCGCACGATCACGCCCGTTTGGGACCCCGCCCGGCTCGACGAAGCAGCGGTGCGGCGGGCCCTTTCTGAATTGGGCCACGCTGTCAGGTAAAGGGTAAAGGAGGAGGTACGAGATGGCTCTCAAAGTGGATGCCCTGCGCGTCGTGCAAGACCCGGCGTATGCAGCCAGACTGACCGACGCTCAGTGGTACGCGCTGTCCGATGACCCGGAATGGGACGAAATAGTCGGTGAATTCGAGGAGATGGCTGCCCCTGTAATGGAGCTCTACGCGGCGAAGCTGGGAATGGCCGCTCCCCGGGCAGTCCAGTCAGCATCGGCGGCCTCCGCGCCGGCCGAACAGTTCCAGGTGATCGGCAAACGAGTTCCCCGCCTGCACGGCCTGGGGATCGTCACGAGCCTCGGCAAATACGTCCAGAACATGCGCATGCCGGGGATGCTCCATACACGAACTCTGCGCAGCCCGTATCCCCACGCCAGGGTCATGAAAGTTGACACCAGCAAGGCCGAGAAGCTGGCCGGCGTGGTGGCCGTGCTGCACCGTGGCAACCTGCCTGCCGAGTACCGCAACGTGAAGCTGGGCAGCGGCCCGCCGGACCGCTTTCTGTTCAACGAAGAGGTCTTTGAGGTGGGATCGCCCATCGCCGTCGTCGCGGCCGAAAGCGAGCACATCGCCGATCATGCGGCCCACTTGATCGAGGTGGAGTACGAGCGGCTGCCCGCCATGCTGGACATGATGGAGGGCATCCGGCCCTCCGCGCTCAAGCAGTGGGACAACAAGGAAAACGGGACCATCGTCAACGTGACGCCGCCGCTGGTCCGGGGCAACCCGGATGCGGCGCGCGCCGACATCACCATCGATGCGGTGCTGACGAAATCCACCGAGCAGCACGTGGCGCTGGAGCTGACCAACTCGCTGATGTACTGGGACCAGGACCGCCTGATCGTGTACTACACCAACCAGCACGCGCACGGGAGCCGGGCCCGTTTTTCCCAGGCCCTGAAGATCCCGGCGAACCACATCCGGGTCATCCAGACCGGCTACATGGGGTCAGGGTATGGCTACCGCAGCGGCATTGATTTGGCGGAAGTGCACACGGCCATTCTGGCCAAGATCACCGGGCGTCCGGTCAAGACGATGTACACGCGCGAGGAAGACTTCATCACGCGCACTCACCGGCCCGAGTTTCGCAACGAGATGAAGCTGGGCGTCAACCGCGACGGCAAGCTTCAGTTCGGCCAGTTTCGCGTCTACGCCAACGTCGGTGCGCATCGCAGGGGCGGGGCCAACGGCGCTTGGTTCAACATGCAGAACCTCTACAAGATCCCGAACTTGAAGCTGGAGGCTACCGACGTCTTCACCAACAGCTACAAGGCCGGGCCCTACCGCTGCGTGAGCCATCCGAACGGCACCTTCGCCCTGGAGATGATGATGGAGAAGGCGTCTTACGCCATCGGGATGGACCCCGTCGAGTTCCGGCTCATGAACCTCAACGAGGAGGGCAACCCGGAAACCGGAAGGCCGTTCAGCAATCCCGGCATTCGGGATTGCATCCACGCCGCCGCCGACCGCATCGGCTGGAAGCAGAAGTGGCACGCGCCACGGGCGAGGGAGATACGCCCGGGGGTCTTCCACGGAATCGGCCTCGCCGCTCACGCATGCAGCCACGGCGGCGGCTCCAACCCGGCAACCGGGCAGGTGATTGTGAACCGGGACGGAAGCGTGCAGTGCGTTTCGGGGAGCACGGAGATCGGTCCGGGCCAACGGACGCAAATGGCGATGATTGCGGCGGAGGCGCTGGGCGTGCCCCTGCACGCGGTGAGCATCACCCCCTATGTGGACACCGACAACACCACCGATACGGCCAGCACCTCCGGGAGCCGGCAAACCAACACCGGCGGACGCGGCATGTATGAGGCTGCCGTCGATGCCAAGCTCCAGATTCTGAAGTTTGCCGCCCAGAAGTTCATGGACGATGCACAGCAGAGAAACGAACAGTTTCAGGTGACACCGGAAGAGTTGGACATCAAGAACGGCGATGTTTTCGTGAAGGCCGACCCCTCCAACAAATACACCCTGGAGACGGTCGTGCGAGCCAACGGCCTCCCGATCCTCGGACGGGCGATCTACAAGCAGGACAACGACTGGCGGCGAACGGCCTGGGCGTCACACGCCGCCGAGGTTGAGGTGGACACCAGAACCGGCACCGTCACGGTCACGAAGTTCGTGGCGGCCCACGACGTCGGCCGGGCGATCAACCCGTTTGCGCTGGAGCAGCAGATCGAGGGCGGCGTGGTCATGGCCCTGGGCGCCACCTTCACCGAAGAGATGCTGCTAGACGCGGGGACGGGCCTGCCGCTCAATCCGAACCTGCTCGACTACGGCGTGCTGAGCATCCAGGACGTTCCCGAGGAGATCGACGTCATTCTCATCGAGCGGCCCAAGGCGTATGGGGTTTTCGGCGCTCACGGAATCGGCGAGCCGCCGATGTCTCCCCCTGCGCCTACTGTGGCGGCAGCCGTACACAACGCGGTGGGGGTGTGGATGGAGAGAATGCCGATGACACGCGAGAAATTGCTGGCAGCGCTCAGGAATGTGAGGTAAGGAGGTAAAGATGAAAAGCTTCCAACTATACGAGCCCAAAAGCGTTCAGGAAGCCGTCGGCGTCCTGACCCAATTCGGCGACAAGGCCAAGGCTCTGGCGGGCGGCAGCGACCTGGTCGCCGGGGTGATGAAAGACTGGGTTCAGGGCAAGGGCATGCCGCTGCCAGACGCGCTGGTCGATCTGACCACCATTCCCCAACTCCGCGGCATCCAGGTTGACAACAGCGGAGCCACCATCGGGGCCCTCACCACGCTGAGCGAAATCGTCGAGTCGAAGGAGCTGACCGAGCGCTTCCCGCTGCTCACCCAGTCCGCGCGCAGCGTGGCGTCGCAGTTGATCCGCAATTACGGGACGCTGGGCGGCAACATCAACCAGCGCCCGCGCTGCTGGTTCTTCCGGGGCGAGGACTTCGACTGCTACAAAAAGGGCGGCGACATCTGCTATTCCGTGACCGGCGACAACCGCTACCACGCCATCATCGGCGGTGAGCAGTGCTACATCGTTCATCCTTCCGACACGGCCCACGCGCTGCTGGCTCTCAACGCCCAGGCAAAAATCGCCGGGCCGAACGGCGAGCGGACGATCCCGTTCGACGACTACTTCATCGGTCCGGGCGAGGATATTCTGCGCGAGAACGTCCTTCAGCCGAACGAGCTGATGACCGAGGTGTTCATCCCCACCCCGGCGCAGGGAACCAAGCAGGCCTGGGCAAAGCTCAAGAACCGCCAGGTCTATGACTTCGCCATTGTTTCCGTCGCCGCCGCTTTCACCGAAGCGAACGGCACATGGACCGATGGCCGCATCGTGCTCGGCGGCGTAGCGCCGGTGCCCTACCGCGCCACCGTAGTCGAAAA
>JADFGZ010000420.1 GCA_022567475.1 Acidobacteriota bacterium
TTGGACCGGCGTACTCCAGGACCTCATCATTACTGCCGACAGCGATGCATTTCCCGTCATAGACGGCGGCTGCTTGCGCGATGGAAAATTGATCCGGGCTGGGGCTATCCGCCGTCAGGATTCTGCCGTTGAGAATCACCATGTCCGCTTCCAGCCCGGCGGCGGCCGCCCTGCAAGGATGCAGCAGCAGGCCCAAAGCAAACAACAGCAATACGGAAACCGAATTCCTCTTCGTCATAGTCGTGTGGCCCTCCCAGGGTTCATGCAGATTTTTTGGGCCGCTCCGCCACGAATCAAATTCTTTCACGGCGGACGCGGTCTGCTAAATTATATAAAGATATCGGCAGAATATCTCAATATGGCGCGCAATCGCTGTGAACGTAATGCAGACGCTTAAAACACGAGCTTGAGCCCAAACTGGATTTGGCGTGAAGTTGCGCTAGTACGTATAATCTTTCCTACTCTTGCGAAAGGGTCGCCGGTGGCGTCTTCTACCACGCCGGATAATAGTGGCGGCAGGCATTTGCGCCGCCGCAGAACCGCAACTCAGAAGATAAAGATACGAGAAGCACCGGCGCATACAATAACGCCTTTCGGAATGGGACCCACGTTGTTTTCCTCATGAACCCTCTCCTGGGTAAGATTTTCCTGATATTGCTCAGGCTGAATTTAACTGCCAAATACCACGAATAGGGAAGCGCTGTCAAGCGCGAGAGAAGTGCCGCTTGTTGCCTACGACATATTATACTCTTCTGGACCGGGCCGGGATGTGGCTGAGAAGACTTGCATCCATTGCCATGAAGCCAACTTTCTCCCCCGCCATCAATGGGCCGAAAGCCAGTGGAGCGCAGCCATCGATCTCATGACCAGCTCAGGAGGCATTCGAGGGGCGCTCATCCCGCCCGGCACCTTCAGCGCGGAGGACCGGAAAACGGTTCGAGCCTGCCTGGTAAAGAATTTCGGGACCAACAGCACCCGGCGGGCATTAGAAGTCGATGTGGAGATGCCTCTGGATGAGCAAGCTCTGGCCCGGGCCATGTATAGCGAGTACGACCTGCCGCTCGATCCTAAACTCGACGCCGAGAACACACAACGGCGGGGACAAGACCCGCATTTCGATAACGACGGAAACGTCTGGTACACGGACTGGAGCGCATCTCTTTGCTGATCTGAGCGAGTGGTGTGCCGTAATCAATTCTCAAAGAGCGAAACTTGGAGGAGGCAGAACAGACATGACCCATATATACAATTCCTTCTCCGAGAATGTATAATCGCCGCACGAGCTTGGCCGAAAAAAACCGGAGCCGGCAACTTTCCTGGAGGCTTGCGCCGATTCAGGAAGGCGAATTATGAAAGCGCTTCATGGCCGAAAGATTCAGCGATTTTCCAGGGAGTCCGTGTCCTGTTTTCCGGTCCCGGCTTCAGTTGCTGCCGAAGCGATTCTTCACAGATTTTGTTGCGAGGTGTCACGATGAGATTTTTCCCGTTCGGTTTATTTGCCTGTGCCATCACAGGCCTCTGCCTGATCGCCCTTTCCATCCCTTTGCTGGAAGGCCAGGGACGAGCAGACTATATTCTGCGCAACGGAAAGATATTGA
The DNA here is from genome assembly GCA_022567475.1 of Acidobacteriota bacterium. GTDB lineage: Bacteria > Acidobacteriota > Terriglobia > 2-12-FULL-54-10 > 2-12-FULL-54-10 > JADFGZ01. Next base: position 1,599 of record JADFGZ010000420.1, read on the forward strand.
CGGTGGACGGCAATTTTTCCACCGCCGAGGCCGTTGCCGTCACCGGAAACCAATTCGCTGCGGTCGGGTCCAATGAGACGGTGTTGCAGCTTGCCGGGCCGGGAACCCAGGTGATCGACCTGAAGGGCAGAACGGTGATCCCCGGCCTGATCGACACCCACGTCCATTTTCACTCCTATGCCGTGAACGCTTACGGGAGCAACTTAGAACCGGAGCAACTGCTCCGCTATCCGCTGGATTGGCGCGCGGTGACGAGCAAAGACGACGTGCTCAATCAAATCAAGGCCTGGATGGACAAGTATCAGTTTGAGCCGGGGCGCTGGGTTTATTTTGTAAATGAAAATGGCGGGACCTTTACAGGTGGCCGCGGCTCGGCGGAACAGGCCGGAATCCTTTATGAAGACATCAACCGGTGGGAGCTGGACAAAGTGGCTCCGAACAATCCCATCGCTCTATCGCTCGGAATCCCGGATTTCAACGGATTTTTGCTGAACAGCAAGGCATTGGATGTCGTTTGGGATGAGGCTTTCTTCAACAAGTACGGGCGCTACTGGGTGGATGAATCGGGCGCCCCGGACGGCCATTTGGAGCCGCCCGCCAGCAGACTGGTGCTGGAATATGTCATGAATCGCTCGCCGCGGATTCTTGCCGCCCTGTACAAAAGATACATAGAAGAGATGAGTGCTTCGGGTGTAACTTCCGCTTCGTCGAGGATGCCGCCGGAGACGCTGCGAGCCTTCGAGCTTATGGAGTCGAGGGGCGAGATGCACCTGCGGGTCAGTTACGGAAAGGAAGAAATCTTCGGCACTCTGAAGGACCCGGAAAATGACTTGAAGGCATTCCGAAACATTGCCGGAACCGGCACCGAAAAGCTCTGGGTCACTTCGGTGGCCCCCACGGCTGTCGATGGCGCTACGACGGGAGCCTGCACCAATCAAAAGCGCTTGAGCGCCTACGGCCCCATCGACGCCTGGTGGCCGGTGGGCCAGTGTCATAACGACGACGAATTCGGAGGCGCCGCCGGAAAGGCTGCGCCGATTAGCGGGACTTACTACAAAGAATGGACCATGCAGAGCG
>JADFGZ010000143.1 GCA_022567475.1 Acidobacteriota bacterium
GCAGACCAGACGCTGAGATACAGGCGGGTGCCTCCTTCGGCATGCCCATTCGCTTGGCTCGCGCTCATTTACTCTACTCCTCTTCTCCTTAGCCCATTCCCCATTAGCCCATATCGACCGACAACAAATACACCAGCGGAAAGATGAACATCCAGACCAAATCGACAAAGTGCCAGTACAGCCCGCTGATCTCCACGTAGTCTGCTGGATATCGCCCTTTCTTGAACCCAGCCGCCATGATGCCGAGAACAATGACGCCAATGGTGACGTGCAGCATGTGCAGTCCGGTCAGCGCGAAGAAAGTCCCGCCGAACAAGGGCGCGCCCCAGGGATTTTCAAAGGGCCGCATGCCTTCATGAATCAACTGCCTCCACTCGTTTGCGTGCAGGATGAGAAACAGGACGCCTGCCAGTATCGTAAACCAAATCCACCGAACCGCCGAGCTGACCTTCCCTTCCTTGGCCGCCGCCACGGCCATCACCATGGTGATGCTGCTCGACAGCAGACAAAACGTCATGATGCTGGCGACGATGATGCTCGGCCAAAAATGAAAGGGCGTGGGCCAATCCTCGCTCGCAACCCGAACGTAGCTGTAGGCGATCAGCAAAGTGCCAAAGGTCAGCGCATCGGAGACGATAAAAAGCCACATCCCCAATTTCTTCGAGGAAATCGCGTAGGGTGAGGCTCCTCCTCCCCACATTGAAGCACCGGCCTGATCTATCCCCGCAGCAGCCACCTTTCTCACCTCCAAAACAAAAGCAAACAAAGAATATAAATCCAGAGCCCGTCCATAAAATGCCAGTAAATAGCCGTCACTTCCACCACCGTTCGATTGCCCGGCCCCAGGCGGTAGCGCCAAGCCTCAACGGTAATATAAAGAAGGGCAAGCACTCCGCCCAGCAAGTGCAACCCGTGCGCGCCCGTCAGCAGGTAAAAAAACGAGCTGCTGGGATTGGTCGTCAAGTAGATTCCCTGGGAGGAAAGCTGATTCCAGGCCAGCAGCTGCCCGGCCAGAAAAGCGACTCCCAGTATTGCCGTGACCGACACCCACCAATTGACTGCCTCCCGCAACCCGCGCTTCAATGCCCGGCGCGTGCGTTCGAGCGTCAGGCTGCTGAGGACAAGCAGCACCGTATTGGCCCAAAGTATCGAGGGAATCGCAATCGGCTGCCAATCATCGGAAATCCCGCTGCGAACGATATAGGCGCTGGTGAAGGCGACAAACAGCATCGTGACAGCCACCAAAGCCAGCCACATTCCAGTGCGGTACACGCTTCGACCAGCCCCCGGGGAAAACCCACCGGGGCCGGAATCACCGAAGCCTTCGGCGGGAATATTTCCGCCACCCCCGCCGAGGGTGGCTTCCGGCCTTTGAGGTGCTACCGTGGTTCCCATAGTTTCCTGAATCTCTTTACTATCTTTTCGCTCGCGCTTCCCGTGCGCCAATTACCGCAACATTTCCGAAGCAGAGCTTCCGGACGCCGGTTAGTCCGGAGCGGTCTGCATCACATAATCTTCCGGGGCGTCCGGTTTGCCGTATTCGTAAGCTCCACGATAAACGATTGGCTCCTTGCCGCCAAAGTTGTCATGGGGAGGCGGAGAGGAAACGGTCCATTCCAGCGTAGTGGAATGCCAGGGGTTGATGTCGGCCTTAGCCCCCCGGAAGTAGCTCCAGAGCAGGTTTATCAGGAACAGGAACTGGGCCGAAATGGTGATGATAGCTGCAATCGTGATGAACAAGTGAACCGGGTCGAGCGCAGCCAGGAAATCCACTGAGGTGGTATCGGGGTAGCGCCGCGGGTGCCCGGCCATCCCCAGGAAATGCATCGGCATGAAAATGGCGTAGACGCCGATGAAGGTGAAGCAGAAGTGGACTTTGCCCATGGTGTCGTTCATCATCCGTCCGAACATCTTGGGAAACCAGTAGTAGGTGGCCGCAAAAATTCCGAAAATCGCCGCCACTCCCATAATCATGTGGAAGTGCCCGACCACGAAATAGGTGTCATGGAAATAAAGGTCCAGCGCGGGCTGGCCCAGGAAGATGCCGGTCAGGCCTCCGGTCACAAACAGGGAGACAAATCCAATCGCGTAGAGCATCGGGGTCGTGAAGCGGATCGACCCGCCCCACAGAGTCCCCAGCCAGTTGAACGTCTTGATGGCGGAAGGGACGCCGATAGCCATGGTCAATACCGAGAACGCAATGGCGGAGTAAGGGCTCATCCCGCTGATGAACATGTGATGCCCCCACACGAAGAACCCTAAAAAGCCGATGCCCAGGATGGCGTACACCATCGCCCGGTAGCCGAAAATGGGCTTGCGGGCAAAGGTGGAAAGAATCTGGGAAGTGACACCCATACCGGGCAGGATCGCAATATATACTTCGGGATGGCCGAAGAACCAAAACAAGTGCTGCCAGAGCAGCGGGGAGCCGCCCTTATGAGAAAGAATCTGTTCGCTGATCACCAAACCGCCCGGGATAAAGAAGCTCGTTCCGGCCGTTCGGTCCAGTATCAGAAGAACCCCGCCCGCCAGAAGGACTGCAAAAGCGAGCAAGCCCAGGATCGCCGTCACAAACCAAGTCCAGACGGTGAGCGGCATGCGCATCAGAGACATTCCCTTGGCCCGCATGTCCAAAGTGGTGGCGATAAAATTCAACGCTGACATCAGTGCGCCGCCACAGAAGATCGCCAGGCTGACTATCCAGAGTGTTTGACCGGTTCCGAGTCCCGGACCAGCAACCTCGCCCACGGCGCTGAGCGGCGGATAGGCGGTCCAGCCGGAGATGGGCGCTCCCCCGGTCACAAAGAAAGCCGCCAGCATGACCAGCAGAGCCAGGAAGGTCACCCAGAAGGAAAGCATGTTCAGGAAGGGAAAAGCCATGTCGGCGGCGCCGATCTGGATGGGAAGAAAGTAGTTTCCAAAACCACCTTGCGGAGCTGTCGTGAGGACGAAGAAAACCATCAAGGTTCCATGCATCGTCATCAGCGCCAGATAGGTTTCCGGCGTCATCACGCCGACTCCAAACGGCAATTCCGCATTGGGCCAAGCCAGGCGGAGACGCATGAACAAGGACAGGCCCATGCCCACGAAGACCGCGACCAAAGCCAGCAGGTAATACTGGATCCCGATGATTTTATGATCGTAGCTGAAGATGTATTTGCGGATAAAACCCTGCGGAGCCTCGTGGTGAACGGCTGCCGATGCTGCTGCTTCTGCCATCACTTATTTCCTCATTTTCCTTGTCGCTAATCCTCGTTACTCATCTTATGACCGGCGCTTATTCCAGGGCATTGTCGCGGAGCCAATCCTGAAAATCCTCCTCCGACATCACCAGGAGATAGCTCCTCATTTGAGAGTGCCCCAGCCCGCACAATTCGGCGCAAGGAATTTCATACTGTCCCACAATATTCGCCGTGAAATGAAGGCGGATCTCCATCCCCGGAACCGCGTCTTGTTTGAGACGCATCTCCCGCACAAAAAAGCTATGGATCACGTCCTTGGAGCGCAAAATCACCTCCACAGGGCGGTCCACGGGCACTGCCATCACCGGCATCACCAAGTCGTCCGTGGCAGCCGGATCGTCAAAATCCAACCCCAGTGGATTGCCACCAGATTCATTTATGAATTCCGGCGAGAGGCGGCCGAAACGGCCATCCGGTCCTGAATAGCGGAAGTTCCATACGAACTGCTGCCCCGTGACCTCGATCTGAATGGCGTCGGCAGGCGATGACTCCAAATGCACCTGGGCCCAGATATGCTGGCCGGCAAATACCAGCCCAATAAACAGAATAGCCGTTGCTGAGGTCCAAATGATTTCCATCTTCGTGTTTCCATGGGAATAATGTGCCCTCTTGCCCTGGTCTCGATAGCGAAAGATCACGTAACACAAACCCAGTTGAGCGAAAAAGAAGATGATCCCGGTGATAACCAGCGTCAGCATGAACTGCTCGTCGTAGGCCGCTCTTTCTTGGGAGATGAGCGGGGGAAACCACCAGATTTTCGCCGCGAAGATGTACATTGTTACAATGGTAATCAGACTGATTACCAGCGCGAGTAGAAGCGCCATATTTCCAACTCCAGATTCAACTTTCGAGTGGTTCCACCTATGTTCCCTGGTTGGGAAACGCCTAGCAGAAGCAGGAGTGTAACAATAAACGAAAGTTTTGGAAAGGAGAAATTTTCCCCACCCCCTCCTGCGCAGGGCAATCGTCACATCCCCTCAAACGCTGCAAGGAAGCAAGGAAATTGATGCAGATTGAGGAGCGCAAACGGCAAAAAATCATTGGGCTAGCGGGCAAAGACGGGTAGATTAGGCTAGCTCTGCGGGGAGTGTGGGGGAAACCAAAAATCTACGCGGGGTCGCGGGAGGAATATGGAGTCGTATGCTCTGATAGCCTTGTTGCCTGTCATCGCAGTGATGACTTTTCTGGTGGTGCTCCGCTGGCCTGCCGTCAAGGCGATGCCGGTGGCTTACGCCGTCACTTTTGTGATCGCTGTGGGTCTCTGGCGCGTCCCCTTGGTTCAGGTCCTGGCCGCCAGTCTCCGCGGAGCGACCATCGCGGGCACGTTATTGTGGATCATTTTTGGAGCCGTCCTGCTGCTGTTCACGCTGCGGGAGAGCGGCGCGCTCAGCACCATTCGGCAAGGCTTTCATGGCATCTCCGAGGATCGCCGCATTCAAGCCATCCTGGTAGCATGGCTTTTCGGGTCCTTCATTGAAGGCGCTGCCGGCTTCGGAACTCCGGCGGCGGTGGCGGCCCCGCTCCTGCTGGTGCTGGGGTTCCCGGCGCTGGCGGCCGTCATGGTGTCACTGATTATTCAAAGCACGCCGGTCAGCTTCGGCGCCGTGGGCACGCCGATCCTTGTCGGGATGGGGCAGTCCTTGAATGTTCCTCAGGTGGAAAGCGCCCTGGCGCAGGCGCAGATGCCGTATGCGGAATTCATCCAGCAGATTGGAATCTTCGCCGCCATTCCCCACGCCATAATCGGAACGCTGATCCCGCTCATCATGGTTGCCATGATGACGCGTTTCTTCGGCCACAAAAGATCGTTTCGGGAAGGGCTTGCGGTCTGGAAGTTCGCCTGCTTCGCGGGGCTGGCTTTCACGGTTCCTTATGTCGCCGTCGCCATTTTCCTGGGGCCGGAATTCCCTTCCCTGCTGGGAGGATTGGCGGGGCTGGCGATTGTGGTCCCGGCAGCGCGCAAAGGGTTCCTGATTCCCAGCGGCAAGCCCTGGCAATTCCCTCCGAAACAGGAATGGGAGCCCGAATGGATCGGGTCCATCGCCGCCGGGCCTGACCAAAACCAGGACCACAACCGCCATTCGCTGTTTCGCGCATGGACTCCCTACTTGCTGGTAGCGGCGCTGCTGGTGGTGACCCGTGTGCCCTTTCTCCCTCTGAAAAGCTGGCTCACTTCGGTCGAATTCAGATGGTCAGACATTTTGGGAACCGGCATGTCGCAGGCATTCCAACCCTTGTATCTGCCCGGCACCATTTTCGTGATTGTGGCGGCGATGACCATTTGGCTTCACCGCATGAAGGCGTCTGAAGTGAAAGAAGCCTGGCGGGATGCGGCACGCAAACTGGCCGGCCCTTCGTTGGCATTGCTGTTTGCCGTGGGCATGGTGAGGGTCTTTATCGACTCGGGAGAAAATGCGGCTGACCTGGAGAGCATGCCGCTGGTGGTGGCAGATGCTGCGGCGCGGCTGGCGGGAGCTGCCTGGCCGTTCTTCGCTCCTTCAATCGGGGCTTTGGGCGCTTTCGTTGCCGGAAGCAATACGGTCAGCGACCTGATGTTCAGCCTGTTTCAGTATGGCGTGGCCGACCGCATTGGCGCACCCCATTTGGTGATCCTGGGATTACAGGCGGTGGGAGGAGCCGCCGGGAACATGATCGCGGTTCACAACGTCGTCGCCGCCAGCGCAACGGTAGGATTGGTGGGATGCGAAGGAGCGTTGATCCGCAAGACAATCCTTCCCATGATGTATTACCTGGTGGCGGCAGGCATCCTGGGCTTACTGTTTTCTTACATAATTTTCCCTCAGGTCTTTTAGTGACGGGTTTAGCCGCCGTGTAGGAGATCATGGATGTCGAGAGGGGCAGTGACTATTGATCTGGAAGTGCCCTACCATGTCATAATAGCTGCTGTGGTAAACATCAGCGTTGACTGGAGCACTGTCCTCAACATCGGTGCTCTTTTGGTGGCTGTTTACAGTGTTCTAAAAATGCGAACTGCACGTCAGGCTGAACAAGTTGCCCGCCAGAAGTTATTAAATCAGAGGGCTGCAGAGGAGTTCGATGAGATGGCTAGAAGCGCGGCTCATCTCACATCCTTAATTAGATCAAGCAATTGGGAACGCAGTGCAGAAATTGCAACCGCACTGAGAGGAGGCTTGGCTAGGGCTGTCGGTTCTTGGCCGAATCTGGTGCAAGGGATCGAAAAAGACAAGATAGAAGTAGCTTCCAATGATCTCAATTCCCTTATTGAAATGATTCCAGTGGACGAGCAAACAGTTGAAGTGGAAAAGACTCGGGCAATGATGGCACAATGAACTTCGTTATCGATGTTGTTGCCGAAATTGCTGGACGACTGAAGTATCTGGACGAATCATAGGAGATGTGATGGGCACCCAACCTAGTGAGCTTCCACTACAGTTTTCAGACCCGAAACATGTGGAATTGGTCAAAAAGATAGCTGCTAAAACACGCGGGCAAAAGATTCTGTGGAATAAGACTCCCACTGGCATGAGCGCATATGTGACTGGCAAGCTAGAGATCGGGTTCGTTCGAGAACTTTCATTGATAGGTGGAAGTGAATGGAAGCTTTTCACTATTAGGGGCACACAAGGGAACGAAATCCTGAAGATTCATAATAAGAGGATGCGTACCTTGGGTGAGCTAGTCTCCGGCAGGGTCGCGGATATGCAAAATCCATTCCTTGCAGGCGATCCTCTAACAAATGCGATAAGTGAACTCTACCAAACCGTTGAGGATACGGCCAAAGGAGAAGTTGATAAAGTCATAGACGTGATTGACAACATCTAGTTCTCTCTCTCACCCCTGACGTAACCGAATACTTGCTGCAGGTCAGGCCAGAAGACGTTGGGGTCGATCCTTAGTATTTGATGGAAATCGCAAGCCGAGATATCCACAGCGTGCACGTCATTCACGAACCCAAAGGCGGCAGGTTGCCGGAGGAATCGAATTTCATCGCCTCCCAATCGCCCTGGGCCTGCAATTTCTCCTCCTTGCCAAGCAAATCCGCGTAAGCCTCCGAGACAGCTAGGTGCTCCAGGGAAAGCGTATCGGCGATGCGGACGACCTTGGGTTCGACGCCTTCCGGCAACGCCAGCGAAACCAAGCCCTGAGAAATCGCTTCCCGGTCGGTATCGAAATGAATGGGAATTTTGGCGTTCTGCGGGGTCAGCGCCGTCAGCACGTTGATGTAGGTCGTCGGTTTGTCCATGGCCTGAACCATTCGTGTTGTCGTCAGGTCGGCCAAGCCGATCCCAATCGCGTTTCCCCGCGTCTCGGGGGTCAGCTCGCGTACGAATATGCGGCTGATGTGAGGCCGCCCCTGCCCGCCGCCGGAAAGCGATGCAGAGTAGCCCTGCACGTGCCTTCCGATAATGTTGGGGTCCATTCCCGTTCCGCTGATGTTTTTTCCGATCCGGTCCACAATCAGCAGGTCGATCTGGTCGAAAGGCAGCTTCGGCATCAACGCCTTGGCCCTGGCGTGCAGTTGCTCTTCGCGGCTCTCCATCTCCTCCGGTTTCAAGAACTCGATCTGGGCCGTTTCATGGACGGCATCTTCGAGGATTGCCACCCCGCAAAGAATCGGCGCTGAATGCGCTGAATGTAATGAATGAATGATGAGCTGCGAAACCGTCCGGATCACCCGCTCATGGCCCAGCCGTGCAGACCGCGCATGGCATGTGGCCGCGCCGGCGTGCTTGCCCAGCCCAATCGAGATCATCTTCAGGATGCCGCTGCCGATCGAGGCCTCGAAATCGGTGTGCGGCTTCACGCGATTCACCACGATAATGCCGTCCGCGCCTAGCGCTTCCGTGCTGAACCAGGTCTCGATCCCGTCCTCGGTGCGGCCCAGGCTCTTGACCTCCATAGAAGCCTTCACCGGCACGCCCAGCTTCTGTTCGGTGATCCCGAAGGTAGCCAGAAGTTCGGTCTGTCCTTCAGGCGTCGCGCCCCCGTGCGATCCCATCGCCGGAACGATAAAAGGCTTGCTCCCGGCGGCTTGGAGCAACTCCAGCAGGCAGGAGACAATTTTGTCCAGGTTCCGGATGCCCCGGCTGCCGACGGCGACCGCGATCCGGCTCCCCTGTTTGACCCGTTCCCCGATACCCTGTGAACGGAAGCCCTGTTCGATGACGGCGCGGATGTCGAGCGGCGGGGATTTCGAAAAACGTTGGCGGACTTGCATCATGCGGGGAAAGCAGTCCTGCATCGTCAGGCCTCAATGTGCTGCGTCGTGAAACGGATGACGGATCATGGCTGATGGCTGATGGCTGATAGATGATAGATGATGGGTACTAGATGATAGCTGACGGATGATGGACAACGCATGCCGCCAGCGGCTCACCCTCCAGCCTTTTTTCGTGCAAACCTCTACTTTTTCTTTTCCGCGTTCCAAAGCCCGCGCGAGATGACACGGCCACAGAACGGGCAATAGTTCACCGCCAGATAGGAGACGCGCTCCATCTCCACGTTCCGCAGGAAGTATTCGGAATCAATTTCGTTCAGTATCCGTCCGGCAGGCAAGCGGTGGATCGGGCCGTTCTCCAGAAATTCCCGGTCGAGGGCGTTTTGCATCTCCGTGCAGCAACTGCTCAGGTTCATGCTGGAAAGTTTATACGAAACGGAGGCGGGCCGCCACCCATCAGATGTTACAACTGTTGTTACCAACTGTCACGCAGGAGGTCGCGAGTTCGAGTCTCGTCGGCCCCACTCGTTCCCTCAATAAGTATGCGGGGAGTCCGCAGAGGTGAATTCCCCAACTTGAGTGCAAGCGTGGTGCGCATAGAGTGCACACCTATAGTCGACGCAGCCACCAATTTGCTTGCTTCATTCACAGCTGGACAGAACGTCCCTACAGTTTGGTTCTCCGGCCTTGTCGTGGGCTCTTGCCCCTACAACCGGCATGGACCCCACACTACGGGGCGAGCATGTTGTACATTCCCTCAATGTTGAGTGGGAGCCACTCTGTATAGCTGTTCCAATCACTGTAGGCCTCCATCGTGATGGACGCCTGAAGCTCCTCTAGCGAAGAACCTGCTTCCATTCCTGCTGCGACCGCATCCCGGAGTTCTTCAAGGTATTGGCGCACTTCAGCCACGTCGGCCGTCGTTCCCACGTCGCCATGCCCCCCCATGACGATCTCGGCGCCGAAATCTTCTACAAACCGGATTTCCTGCAGCCACTCATCGAGGTTGTAGCCGGCCATGGTCCGGAAGGGGAGCCGCCGGAGGCTGAGGAAGTCGACGACGAAAACCGCGCTCTCGTCAATAAAGTGCAGGATCGACATGTTGGCTGAATGCTGCGTGCCCGGATGGATCATCTCAACGCTCTTTCCGCCAAGCGTGATCGTCCTCCGGTCCGAGTACGTATCCGTGGGCGGATACACATCGCTGACGGGACCCCGGGCGATTTCCGCGCCACTCAGCATGCCGTCTTCGTTCGCGTCGAACAACGCGAAGTTGTTCTGGAAGTTGCCCGTGGCCTCAGCCATTTCGATTTTACCGTTCCCATCGGCGTCCATCGCCGCGGCGTTTTCAGGCAGTGGCATATCGTCGCTGGGCAACGCCAGCGCAGCCGGCATGTTCTCGTGGCCGATGAACTCCGCGGTGTCGGCGAAAACTTCGCCGCCCGACGCGTGATCGAAGTCGCTGTGACTGTACAGCACATACCGGACCGGCACGTTGAAGCGCGCCGCCAGTTCGCCCTTTAGCCAGGTGGCGAACTCCCGGTTGATCGGGTCTGACATGATGATGCCTTCCGGCGTGACGAGCAAGGCCGTGAAGTGGTTATTATTTTGCGCTCGGTATAGATCTCCAGTGATGTTGGTGATGCTCCGGGTTGGGCCCTGCTGCTGCGGCTGGGCCGCCGTGTCCGGTTCGGCCGCCGGTTCTGAGGAACACGCGGCCAGCATCAGCACGAGCGGCGCGAGATAGAAACAAACAAGGACTCGTTTCATTGGGATTCTCCTTTGGTCGGGGGTTCTCCTTTGGTCGCGGGACCGCGAATCACGCTATCTTACCTCTACACGGATCAGGTGTCAAAACGGCAGATGCGTGGCGTCGGGGCCCCGGGGCCC
>JADFGZ010000144.1 GCA_022567475.1 Acidobacteriota bacterium
CCCCTGCGAGCATCACCGAACCGGCCGTGGGCGCTTCCACATGAGCGTCGGGCAGCCAGGTATGCAGCGGAAACAGGGGGACCTTGACGGCGAAGGCGATAAAAAATGCCAGGAAGAGCCAGATCTGTTGCGTGCGGGATAGCACGAGCGTTCCCGAAGCGATCGCGCTCAAAATCCTCTCGGAATCGAAGGTTCCGGATAAATTGTAGAGCCAAATGATGGCAACCAGCATCAGCAGGGAACCGAACAGCGTGTACAGAAAAAATTTCGTCGCTGCGTAGACGCGCCGCTCGTGGCCCCATATGCCGATCAAGAAATACATGGGGATCAAGCTGACTTCCCAAAACACGTAGAACAAGAACAGATCAACCGAAAGGAAAACGCCGAGCGTGCCGGTTTCCAGCAGCAACAAAAAAAAGAAAAATTCCTTGGTGTGCTCCTGGATCGTACGCCAGGAAATCAGGACGCAAAGGATACTCAGGAATGTGACCAGCAAAACCAGGAACAGGCTGATGCCGTCCACGCCTATGTGATAGCGGATCGAGAGCGAGTCGATCCAGCTTCGGTCGGTCACAAACTGCATTCCTGCGGTTTGCGCCGAAAAACGAAAAGGAAGAACCAGGGAAAGCACGAAGGTTACAACAGACACGCCCAGCGCCAGACCGCGAATCGCCGCGGGCTGCTGCCGGGGAAGAAAAAGCAGCAGGACAGCCCCGGCGGCAGGCAAAAAGAGGATGCAGTTGAGCAGAGTGTTCATGAGGCAGCCGTGACCATGAATCCAATCAGCAAGAGCGCTCCGAGCACCACCCAGCCGGCATAAGAACGGATGTTGCCGGATTGGATTTTGCGCAAGGCGTTGCCCAAGCTGCGGGTCGTGCGCGCGGCGAGGTTCACCGCGCCGTCAATCGCTCCGACATCTAAAGTTTTCCAAAGCACCTCGGTGGAGCCCATCACCAGAGGCTTCACGAAAAGAAAGCGATAAATCTCATCGACGTAGTATTTGTTGAGCAGCAGCCGGTAAATACCCCCGGAAGCTTGGGCCAAACGGTCGGCGGCCTCCCGGCGCTTGAGAAAAAGATAGTAAGCGATGTATACGCCCAGGGCTGCCACGGCCAGCGAGAGTCCCATCAGCAGGAATTCGAGAGACTCCTCACCGGCGGCATGCGCCGCTGCAGGAGCTGCCAGGGCCGGTTCCAGCCAGCGCTCGAAATGATTGCTGCCTCCCAAAAATCGTGGCCAGCCAATCCAGCCGCCGATGAGCGAAAGCACGGCCAGGACGATTAAGGGGATCGTCATGACCTTGGGCGACTCGTGTATGTGCGAAGCAACCTCCGGGTCTGCGCGGGATTCACCGAAAAAGGTCAGGAAGACCAGGCGTCCGATGTACACGGCGGTCAAGCCCGCCGTCAGCAAAGCAAGCACCCAGAGGAGGCGTCCGCCTCCGGTGGAGCTGGTGAAAGTTCTCCAGAGAATCTCATCTTTGCTGAAGAATCCAGCAAAGGGGAAAGCCCCGATCAGCGCCAGGGATGCGAACAGGAAAGTCCAGAAGGTCACGGGGATTTTTTTTCGCAATCCGCCCATTTTTCGGATGTCCTGCTCGCCGCCCATCGCGTGGATTACGCTGCCGGCGCCCAAAAACAACAGGGCCTTAAAAAAGGCGTGCGTCATCAAGTGGAACACCGCAGCGCCAAAAGCGCCCACGCCGCAGGCCATCACCATATAACCGAGCTGGCTGATGGTGGAGTAAGCCAGAATCCGTTTAATGTCGGTTTGCAGGATGCCGATGGTTGCGGCATAGAGCGCCGTGATACAGCCGATGACCGCCACAACCATCAACGCTTCCGGAGCTTGCACATAAATCGGGCTGGAGCGGGCGATGATATAGACGCCGGCGGTGACCATGGTGGCCGCGTGGATCAGCGCGCTGACCGGCGTCGGTCCCAGCATGGCGTCCGGGAGCCAGACGTACAGCGGAATCTGGGCGGATTTCCCGACGGCCCCGGCCAGCAGCAGCAAGCCGATCAGGGTGAGGGTGCCCGATCCGTCCGAGTCCACTGGAAACTGCGCGGCCTCCGGAAAGATCACCAAATAATCCAGCGAGCCGAAGGTCGTGTAGAGGAGGATCAAGCCGATCAGAAAACCGAGGTCGCCCAGGCGGGTGACGATGAACGCCTTCTTGCCGGCATCGGCGGCATCCTCCCGGCGGAAGTAATACCCGATCAAAAGATAGGAACAAAGCCCGACCCCCTCCCATCCCACCAACAGCAGCAGGTAATTGCCGGCCAGAACCAAGGTCAGCATAAAGAACAGGAAGAGGTTCATGTAGGCGAAGAACCGGTGGACGCCCTTCTCACCCGACATATAGCCGATGGAATAGATGTGGATGAGCAGCCCCACGCCGGTTACGATCAGCGACATGACGGCGGAAAGCGGGTCGAGATAGAGATTGAAATCTACCTGAAAATCGGCGCCGGCAATCCAGGGGAAGTAAACCTCCATGCGGGTTGCGTCGCCGAGGCTGAGGCAGGCAATGAGAGCGAGCAGAAAGGAGCAGGCAACGGCGCCGACGGCAATCGCGGCGATCCCCCGGAGTGGAAGACGTTTCCCCCAAAGCCCGTTCAAGGCAGCGCCAAGAAGCGGAAGAATCGGGATCAGCCACAATGGAAGACTTGTATCCATCTTTGCTTAAAAAGAACTTCCTTCGCTTAAAAGAACTTCGCGATCATAAGTCTTTACTCTGCTCAGGCAGCGCCCCGGCATGGCAGAAACGCCGCTTTCGTCAAAGTTTCATCAAATCAATCCGGTCCACGTTGAGTGATTCGCGGTTCCTGAAGACGGTAATAATAATCGCCAGCCCAATCGTCGCTTCCGCCGCCGCAACCACCATCACAAAAAACACAAAGATCTGGCCGTCCAATTGTCGCAGCGAATAGGAAAGCGACACGAATGTGAGATTGACGGCGTTCAGCATCAACTCCACGGACATGAATATCGTGACGATGTTCCGTTTGAAAAGAAACCCGGCAACACCAATCACAAACAGGATTGCGGCCAGAATCAGATAATAGGAAAGGGGAACCATCGTTTTCTCAATCCCTCGCGGCGAAGATAATTCTCTGGCGACATTCTCTCGTGCTCCCGGCCTTTAGGGCTCTTTTTTGGCCAGAACAATTGCCCCGATGATGGCGATCAAGATCAGGATCGAAATCACTTCAAAAGGAAGCAGGAAGTCCCGGAACAGGAGCCGTCCGATCGCAGCCGTTTGGCCGGGAAAGTCTCCGAATTGCACCATCGCATCTTCGGGAAACTGGCGATAGATCACCACCGTGATCATGGCCAGCAGAAGAAAGAGCAAGGGCAGGCCAAGATACTTCGCCATCTTGCTGCGGTCGCTCGGTTCTTCCTTGTCCGCGTTCAGGAGCATGATGACGAAGACGAACAGGACCATCACGGCCCCGGCATAGACGATCACCTGCACCACGGCGAGGAACTCGGCGCCCAGCATGAGGTAGAGCGACGCCAGCGAGCCCATGACCCCGATCAGCGAAAGAGCGCTGTGAATGGGGTGCCGCTGGATGAGCAGGTTGATTGCAAATCCAACCGCAGACGCTGCGAAGAGAAAAAAGAGCGCTTGATACATCGCGGCATTTCCTTGCGGTCGCTAGGACCAGAAACGAGACAACGCTGGCCAGGCAACGATCACAAAACTGGTGAGGATCACGTTTCCGAGCGCCACCGGCATCAGAAACTTCCATCCAAACGCCATGAGCTGGTCATAGCGGAAACGAGGCAAGGTCCCCCGGAGCCAGACGTAGACGAACAGGAAACAAAAAACCTTCAAGGCAAACCAAAACAAGGGCAGGACCACCTGCAGGGACGGCGGACCGAACAGGGGGCCGTGCCATCCCCCGAAAAACAAAACGGTCGCCACGCAAGAGACGGCGACCATGTTGGCGTATTCGGCCATGAAAAACATCGCAAATTTCATGCTGCTGTACTCGGTATGATAACCGGCTACCAGCTCCGTTTCCGCTTCCGGCATATCAAAGGGCAGGCGGTTGGTCTCCGCAATGGCGCCCACATAAAAACAAAAGAAACCCACGATCTGGGGAAAGACATGCCAGCGCGGCAGAAATCCCCAATAGGTTCCTGCCTGAGCATCCACAATGGTTCGCAGACTCAAGCTGCCGGTCATCAGCAGCACGCCTATCACCGAGAGGCCGACGGCCAGCTCGTAACTAATCATCTGGGCGGTGCTGCGCAGGCTGCCCAGCAAGGAGTACTTGCTGTTGGAGGACCATCCGGCCAGGGTGATCCCATAAACCCCCATGGAACTGACGGCAAACAGGAACAACAGGCCGATGTCCGGGTCGGCCACTTGAAACGCGTCCACGCCGCCCAGGGTGAGGGGCGGACCGAAGGGAATGACCGCAAAGGCCAGCAGGGCAAACACCAGCGACAGCAGCGGCGCCATGGTATAAATGAAGCGAAAAGCGCTGCTCGGGGTAATGTCCTCCTTGGTGAGAAGTTTCACGGCATCGGCCAGAGGCTGCAACAGTCCGTGAGGTCCCACGCGGGTAGGTCCCCACCGGGACTGCATGCGCGCCACCACTTTCCGCTCAAACAAAACGGCATAGGCCACGGCCGTCAACAGCACGACCAGGAGCAGTAGAATTTTGACCAGCGTGAAGAGAATCACCGCGGGTGGCATAAGCGCGTCTCGTATAACGGCTAGGCTTTTTTTCTTGCAGGTTAAGCCGGGCCAGGCTCTTTCCGTATATTTCGCTCGGGAACCAGATTCAAAATATTGCTGAAGCGTCCCAAGGTTCCCGAAGTGAACAGGGTATCTTGTGCCGAGTAAACTCGCCCGGAGGTTTCTGCCGGCGCTGCAAGCGGCTTGAAACCGTTCGGGTTGAGCACAGCCTCAGCACCGCCGGCCAGCACATTCGCGAGCGGGATATTATATTCCGGCACCATCTGCCGAATCTCTTCGAGCGCTTCCTCGGGCTGGCTTGGATGGAGCGTGGCTCCCATGGCGGCTGCCAGGCTTGCGAAAATTTGCAGATCCGTGCGGGTTCCCAGAACCCCTACCGCTTTGCGCAACCGCTGCAGCTCCCCGCAGGTATTCGTCACGGTGCCCGATTTCTCGTATGCGCTGGCGGCCGGCAGCACGACGTCGGCGGCTTGCGCCGTTTCCTGGAGAAACAGGTCCTGCACCACCAGGAATGTCTTGCCGCAAAAATCCTCCGGGTTGCGTCCCTTCAAGGGGTTCGCGCCCACCACGTACAGCGCATCCATGCCGCCCTGCAGTGTAGCCGCCACCATGTCGTCCACCGAGAGCCCCACGGTTGCGGGTATGGGCGATTTCCATCGATCTTCGAAAAAGGCGCGAGCCGCAGCGTCCCCCACCGGGCGGTATCCGGGCAACAGGTGCGGCAGCAGCCCCATGTCGGAAGCTCCCCGCGAGTTGCTGTAGTCGCCCAAGGCAATGTAACGCGTTTGGCCGGACAACCGGCTTCCCATGCGGATTAACAGCGAAACATCCGGTCCCGTGATCTCGTCTCCGAAAACAACGATGACGTCTTTCTCTTCCTGCAAACGATTCCGGAAATCATTGAGCAGGTCTGCGGTGACATTGTCCCCGCTGGGAGTTTCGCCCAGCAAAGCTTGCGTGGCTTCCGGCTCTCCGCAGAGGTGCCGCAGCGCATCTGCTTCGTGTCCCAAGCCCAGAGGCAGGAAACGATGACTCTGGCGGAGCAGGGGAATCCGCCGGGAATGGATGATGTATAGCCTGGCTCCGTTGAGACGGCAGGCCTCCCGGATGTTCCAGGCGATCAGCGGGTGCTGCTCGGTGGGATTGTTGCCGACGAGCAGGATCGCGGAGGCTCCAACAATATCTTTTGATCGAGCCAGCGGCGGACGTTGGGCCTGTGACGGCTGCTCTGCGGACTCATTCGCCAGAGCATGGATCAGGGCGGCATAGTCAGCCGTACGGTGGTGGTCCACGTGATTGGTCTGGAGAACGGTCCGTGCGAATTTCTGCAGCAAATAGTTTTCTTCATTGGTGGTGTGATTGGAGCCGATCACTCCAAAGCCTTCCGAGCGTTTCTCGGAGGTCTCGGCCAAGGTGTTATTCGCAGCCTTGTTCCGGCGAGCGAGAATTTCACTCCACTTGGCGGCAACTGTCCCGATGGCTTCTTCCCAGGTGGTTTCCACAAGCTCCCGGCCCCTGCGGATCAACGGCTGACGGAGCCGCGAGGGATGTTCGACGAAGTCATAGGCGTAGCGGCCCTTGATGCAGAGAAACTCTCCGTTGATCCCGCTGCGGTCGCGGTTGTTGCCGCGAAGAATCTTGTTGTTCCGCACGCTCAATGTTGTTTTGCAGCCATCGCCGCAGTGCGTGCAGATGGTGCTGGTGTACTGCATCTCCCAAGGCCGCGCCTTGTAGCGATAAGCGCCGCTGGTCAGCGCCCCCACCGGGCAAATATCGATGCACATCCCGCACTCTTCGCACTCCAGATGATCGCCGTGATTGGGAGCAATCTCCGTGTGGACTCCGCGGTTGACCACGCTCAAGGCTCCCACGCCCATCCCTTCGTCGCAGACACGCACGCAGCGGTAACAGAGGATGCAGCGCGGAGCGTCGAAATAAACCACCGGGGACCACTGTTGTTCCTCGACGTGGCGTTTTGCTTCGCCATAGCGGCTTTCGGAGGCGCCGTAACGGAACACCATGTCTTGCAATTCGCACTCCCCGCCTTTGTCGCAGACCGGGCAGTCCAGCGGATGATTCCCCAGCAGAAACTCCAGCATGGAACGGCGGGCTTGGGTTACCTGCTCGGTGTTCGAGCGGACGATCATCCCTTCGGTGACGGGCACGGTGCAGGCGGTTTGGAGTTTGGGCGCCTTCTCAATCTCCACCAGACACATGCGGCAGGCCGCTTGCAATGAAAGCCCTGGATAGTAACAGAAGGAGGGCACCTCGATTCCCGCCGCGCGGCAGGCTTCAATCAGCAAGGTCCCTCGCTGGACTTCCAGTTCCCGGTCGTCCACTCGAATTTTTACCGTTTCACCCATCATTGCTTACCGGGAAACCGTGGCAGGTTCTTGTTTGGATTCAAAAGGACAAGGACGGCCGGAGAGGTGCATCTCAAATTCCTCCCGGAACTTCTTCACAAAACTGATCACGGGCATGGCGGCGGCATCGCCCAGCGGGCAGAAGGTGCGCCCGAGCATATTCTTGGCCAGATGCTCTATCAAGCCGATGTCCTCCTCTCGCGCTCCGCCGGAATGGAAACGGTGAAGCGTTTTACTCAGCCAGTCTGTTCCTTCCCGGCAAGGAATGCACCAGCCGCAACTCTCGTGCGCATAAAATTGCATGAGGCGCAGGGCAACCTTCACCATGCAGGTGTCCTCGTGCATCACAATCACGGCTCCCGAACCCAGCATGGAGCCCGCTTTGGCCACCGAATCAAAGTCCATGGGGGTATCTAGCGCGTCGGCGGTCAGCACCGGCGTGGAGGAGCCTCCCGGGATGACGGCCTTGAACTTCTTGCCGCCCAGAATTCCTCCTCCCACTTCCTCGATCATCTTGCGCAGAGGAAATCCCATCGGCAATTCGTAAACTCCCGGTCGGTTGACGTGTCCGGAAAGCACAAAGAGCCGGGTCCCCCCGTTGCGCGGCGTTCCCAACTGCGCATACCACTCCCCCCCCTCGCGGAGGATGGCGGGGACGGCAGAGAAAGTTTCCACATTGTTGAGAACCGTCGGACCGCCGTAGAGTCCGACCACGGCGGGAAACGGAGGGCGAATGCGCGGAATGCCGCGCTTGCCTTCGAGCGATTCCAGCAGCGCCGATTCCTCGCCGCACTCGTAGGCGCCCGCCCCGGTGTGCGTGGCCAGTTCAAAGTCAAAACCGGTCCCCAGAATGTTTTTTCCCAGATAGCCCCGCGCGTATGCTTCCTCCAGCGCGCGGTCCAGAATTTCCAGCAGATAGCGGTACTCTCCCCGCACGTAGATGTAGCCTTGGTGTGAGCCCACCACGACGCCTGCAATCAAAATCCCTTCGATCAACTGATGGGGGTCTTTCTCCATCAGCAAGCGGTCCTTGCAGGTTCCCGGCTCGCTCTCGTCGGCGTTGCAGACGATATATTTTGGCTTGGGAGATTCTTTGGGGACAAAACCCCATTTCATGCCGGTCGGAAAACCCGCTCCGCCCCGGCCTCGCAGGTTGGACCGCTTCAACTCCTCCAAAATGGATTCCGGCGTCATCTGCTTCAGGGCTTTTTCGAACGCCTGGTAGCCGTCGTGGGCCAGATAGGTGTCGATGGAAGCGGAATTCGGCAGGTCAAAACGTTTGGTTAGGACGCGCACTTCATGTTCGGAAACCGGCATGTCAGAGTGATCCCTCAAGTGCGGGAGCGTTCGAGTTCCCTAATCAGCTGGTCGAAACGTTCCGGAGTAAGCTCATGGTGAAACTGGTAATTCACTTGGATGGCCGGGGCCCAAGCACAGGCCCCGATGCACTCCACCTCCTCCAAGGAAAACAGGTTGTCAGGAGTTGTTTCGCCGGGAGCGAGACGCAGCTTTTTCCGGGCGTGCTCGAACAGTTCCTCTCCGCCTCGCAGCAGACAGGAGATGTTGGTGCATACCTGCAGGTGGTATTTGCCCGCGGGCTTTTTGCGCAACATGGAATAATACGAGATGGTTTCTTCCACCTGCGGGACCGTCAGCTCCAGCCGCCCGGCGATTTCAGCAATCGTTTCCTGGCTCAGGAAGCCCTGCTCGTCCTGGGCGAACAGCAGCATGGGAATCAGCGCGGAGCGCTTGATGGGATAGTTCCGCATCAGCTTTTTCAATTTATCTTCGAGTTGAGGGGTGAATTGCATGGCCGACTCGCTGCGTCAAAATAGCTTCTTAAATTCTGCGACTGTCAGGCCGGCATCCCGGACAATTCCACCCATCGTGATGGCATTTACGGGATTGTGGCGGGGTATGGTAATGAAGTGAGCCCCGTCTGACATCACAATATGCTTGCCTTGGCGGATGATCCGGAATCCTGCCTTCTTGAATGCTTTGACCGCCCCCAGGTGGTTGACGCCGGGAAGCTTTGCCATGATCAGACGGTGACTTCGATTTCCCGAACGTCGGCGTCTTGCAATGACTCTGCGACGGCTTCCAGATATTCCCGGATGGCATCCCGGATGTTTTCTAGGGCTTCCTGCTCCGTTCTCCCTTGCGACCAACATCCTGGCAATCCGGGGCACGAGACGCTAACGCCTTCTTCCGATTGCTGCAAAAGCACCTTGTATTTCATAACACCCCTCATGCTGGCAAGCAATCCTCGCCCCTGTAACTGATGGCCGCGTCGAATGTGGCCTGACCTTGCACGGTCCAGATTACTTCCCGGCGCCGACGAGCCATTTTCGACGAAGCGCCTCGGCCACTTCCTGATGGGACACGGTTCGGCCTGCTTCCGTGTCAGCCCGCCCCTGCTCTACGGCCTGGATCACATACAGGTGGTATAGCACATCATCCAGGCTGCAATCGTCAGGCAGCCGGTCCAGCAATGCCCTCACGGTTTCTTTGGTCGGCACTGGCGCTTCTTCCTTCCCAGTATAACTTTGTTCCGGCCCGAACGGTAGAAGGGTCCACGGCGTGTGCGTCTTGGTGGAACAGCCATTGGACCTCAGCGGTTAAAACCGCTTCCACTCTCTGGATTTTGCGGCACGGTTGAAACTGTGCCCTTACGTAATTTCAAGAACCGTTTGAAAATCAAACCCACGGCGAGGAGCGCGCTCGCCGTGGCTTGCCGCAAACGAAGACAACCAGTAACTTGCTAGACACATAGCCACAAGTTCCTACAATCCGCACTTCGTTTTCCACTTTTCAATTGTGCAGCACAATATGATGGCTTCCACAGGAGATGTCAGCCGAGATGTCAAGCGGGTCTCTTCGAAGCGAGTATATTGCAGCACCAGTTTTGTCAACGGTAGCCCTATTGCAAAGGCGTAAATCAATATTACAAGAGAGAAAAAGAAGCGTATCGAGAAAATCGCTATCACAATCGCGAACCCCGTGCTGTAATCCCACGTTTGCATGGCCGTGATCGGGAATGCCAGGAAACGTAGCCAATTCCAATGACGGGAAATGAACGTACCATTGTATGGGAAGAATGGACCAACTGTCAGGCACCGCACTTGTTCGAAGGTCCATGCAACACCAGATATTGCGAAAGCGGCAAGAGCGGAGTCTAGCAAAAGTACAGAGGTAAGAAATGCTATCTCAGGGAAGGTTTGCCTCCACATTTCGGCATATTGTGCTTCGGTGATGATT
>JADFGZ010000145.1 GCA_022567475.1 Acidobacteriota bacterium
GCAGACGAGCTTCACAAATCCCTCATGCGACCCCAGAATGCTTGCTTTGCTGTTGGCCAGAAACGGAAATTTACCGACCTGGACGGAGTAGCCTTCCTCCCGCGCCTTGGCCTCGGTCAAGCCCACGCCGGCAACCTGGGGCTCGCTGTAGATGCAATCGGGCACGTGGCGAGGATTCATCGGAGGCACCTGCTTGCCGCAGATTTTCCCCACGGCGACGATCCCTTCCATGGAGGCCGCGTGGGCCAGTTGCGGCGCGCCTGCTACGATGTCGCCAATGGCATAGATTCCCGGCTCGGCCGTCTGCATAAACTGGTCGGCTTTGACGAATCCCCTTTCCGTTTCCACCCGAGTTTTTTCGAGGCCGATCTTTGCCGTGTTGGGCTTGCGCCCGACCGCCACCAGTGCCAGCTGGGCCTGGAGCGTCTTCGTGGCGCTTCCCTGGGTGATCTCCACTTCGACGGCTTCACCCTTCTTCTTTAAGCTCTTCACCCGCGCGCCCGTGAGAATTTGGATGCCCTGCTTCTTCAAAGATTTTTCCAGCTCCTGGGAAATCTCCTCGTCGGCCAGAGGCAGGATGCGGGGAAGCATCTCCACCACCGTCACCTTGGAACCGAAGCGGTGGTAGATGGAGGCGAACTCCACGCCCACGGCGCCGGCGCCGATGATCAGCAGCGACTGGGGCCGTTCCCGGAGCCGCAGAATCCCCCGATTGGTGAGGACCCGCTCCTCGTCAGCCTCCATTCCGGGAAGCATGCTGGCTTCCGAGCCTGTCGCCAGAATGATGTTTTTGGCCCGGAGTTCCCGTTCCCCGTCCGGTCCGGCAACCTGGATCCGGCCGCCACCCTGGAGCTTTCCGAAGCCGCGGACCTTTTCAATCCGATGTTTCTTGAACAGATACTCCAGCCCTTTATTGTGCTTCCGGATCACTTTCGCCGTGCGCTCCTGGACCGCCTCAAAATGCAGCTTCACCTCGCCGCACTCAATGCCGAATTCCTTCCCTCGCAGGACGGCATCGTAAACTTCCGCATTGAACAGCAATGCCTTGGTTGGAATACAGCCTACGTTCAGGCAGGTCCCTCCCAGACGGTCTTCTTTTTCTACGACGGCCGTTCGGAGTCCCCATTGAGCCGCCCGAATGGCTGCCACGTAACCCCCAGGGCCGCTTCCTAGAATCACCAGATCCAATTCGTCAGCCACGGGAACAACCTCCTGAAAAGAACTCTGTCTTGGCGGTAATGGAAGATGGCGGCCGTATCGTTAATCTTTGCCGCCCTGTCTTTATCTTTGATCTTTGATCCTTAATCCTTGCAACACGATCTTGGCAACACCGGAATGTCAGTGAACACAAGGAATACTATCAACTTTCCCCATACCCATACAAGCGTCACGCTCCTTCTTGACGGACGGCGCCAGCAATGCTAAGCTAGATTTAATGCTGGCAATAATGCAAGGGCCGGTGATGCGTGGATAGCTTTTTTATCTAAAGCCTAATCTCACTAGCCCAGCGTATTAGATGCGAAAAGAAGTAAAACTCAACAGCGGCATCGAGACCTTGTTCGGCACCCTGGATGAAAATCTCCGGTTGCTGGAAACCACCCTCCAATTGACGGCTCGCTTGAAAAACGATTCTCTGGAAATCGAAGGAGAACCTGCCAACGTCGAGCGGATGGAGCGGATCGTCGAAGAATACGGTCAGCTCGTGAAGGAAGGCTTGTCGTTTAACAACGGCGACCTGCAGGGCTACCTGAAAATTGTTGCCGAGGACTCATCCTTCAGCCTGCGTTCCCTGGTGTTGAGCACACGGCAGCGCAGCTTCGGCAAAAAGTCCATCGTTCCCAAAAGCATGAACCAGCGGCTGTACTTGGAGGCGATCGATCGGCACGATATGGTGTTCGGCGTCGGCCCCGCTGGAACCGGCAAGACCTATCTGGCCGTGGGGATGGCGATTTCTTATCTGCTGGCCCGAAAAGTGAACCGGATCATTCTGGCCCGCCCGGCATTGGAGGCGGGGGAACGGCTGGGCTTCCTGCCGGGAACTCTCCAGGAAAAGGTGGACCCGTATCTGCGCCCGCTCTACGATGCGCTTTATGATCTGCTGGACGCCGAGAAGGTGGCGCGCTATATGGACCGGGGAACCATCGAGATTGCGCCGATCGCTTTTATGCGCGGGCGAACGTTCAACGACAGCTTTGTGATCCTCGACGAGGCCCAGAACACCACCGGCGAGCAGATGAAAATGTTTCTGACCCGGCTGGGTTTTAATTCCAAGGCGGTCATCACGGGAGACATCACCCAAATTGACCTCCCCGACGGCAAGCGCAGCGGCCTGCTGACGGCCATCGATGTGGTGCAGTCGGTTCCGGGCATCAGCTTCGTGTACTTCAACGAGAAGGATGTTGTTCGTCACCATCTGGTCCAGCGGATCATCCGGGCATACGAACAGTACTCGCAATCCAACAACGGTTCTTCCCACGGCCAGCACCCGGGTGGACAGGAAGATTCGGGAAACACGAAAGAGTCGTAACGGTCATTTTGGCGGGAAGGCGGTTTTGCTTTTCGCCTGATCTTTGTCTCCTGATCTTTGTCTATGGTTCATTCCTCCAGCTCCGAGTCAGATAATTCTGACGACCCTAACCAGGCCCTTCCCCGGCGGAAAAACGGCCTGCCGGAACCAGCCGTCCTGATCAACCGCCAGCGCGCCATTGCAGCCGACTGGGATGAAGTGAGGGAGTTTCTCCGGCAACTGCCTTCCCGGTTGGCTCCCTCTTCCTTCAGCGTTTGCCTGCTCTCCGACCTGGGCATGCGCCGCTATAACAAGCGATTCCGCCACAAGAGTGCATCCACCGACGTCCTTTCTTTTCCTTCCGGGGAAAACGGGAACAAACCCAGCCGGTACCTGGGCGACATCTTGATCTCCGCCGAGACCGCCCGCGCCAGCGCACGGCGGTATGGTCTTCGCGTGGAAGAGGAGGTCAAAATTCTTGCGCTGCACGGCCTCCTGCACCTGCTGGGCTACGACCATGAAAACGATGCAGGCCGGATGGCCCGCCAAGAGCGGAGATGGCGCATCAAACTGGGCTTGCCGCAAACTTTGACGGAAAGGTCCCGGGGACGGGCCCCGCGCGGGATAGGCGCCCGCGGCAGAGCGTCATAAACCCTATGTTCATCCTTCTTCCAACCCTCATCGTGCTGCTCAGCCTTCTTCTCACCTTGTTTTCTTACGTCAACCGTTTGTACAGCGAGAAAGGCCGTTTTCTGATCCGAGGTTCCCAGGATAACGTCGATTTCTTTGAAGATCATGTGGAACCGAAATTAAAAGTGGAGATGGAAAAAGCCGGATTCACCTTTCCGCTCCTGGTCCGGGTAAACCTGATCGTGCTGGCCATGATGGTGACATGGTGGAACCTTTCAGCGCCCCTGCATTGGCATATGCTGGCGGAGGCCGGCGTTTTCCTCGTGCTGGACGTGATGCTTTTTGCGCAGGTAATTCCCAATGTGCTTCTGACGCGCACGAGCGGGAAATGGCTGCTGTCGGTTACCGGCTTGCTGCGTTTCTGCGTCCTGCTGGTCTTCCCTCTGGTTGCCGTCAGCCGGTTCCTCTACGACATTGCCACCTTGGGTAAAGAATCGGAACGGGAAGGAGACAAGCCCTCTGCCAGCGAAAACATCGAAGCCTTGATTCAAGCGGGAGAGGAAGAAGGCCTGCTCGAAGAGGAGGACCGCAAGCTGATCCGCTCGGTCGTAGAGTTCGGAGACAAAACCGTCCGCGAAGTGATGACTCCGCGCCTGGAGATATTCGCCGTTCCGGCCGAAACTCCCTTGAGCCAGATGAAACAAATGCTGGCAGAACGGCGGTTTTCCAGAATCCCAATCTATCAGGGCGACCTGGATCATGTCCTGGGCTTCATTCATGTGCGGGATCTGCTTCCGTTGAGCGACGAGGCGTTGTCACGCCACACCGTAACCAAGTTCTTGCAGCCGGTGTCCTTTGTGCCGGAAACCAAGCCCGTTGCAGAGTTGCTGAAGGAAATCCAGCAAAAGGCGCAGATCGCCATTGTGGTGGACGAATACGGCTCCGTTGCCGGCTTGGCCACAGTGGAGGACATGGTGGAGGAAATCGTAGGCGAGATTTACGAGGAACATGAAGTGCGCGACGCCATCCCCCAGGGAGATCGCGCCTACAGTGTCGCCGGAAACATGGATCTGGACCGTTTGCAGGAACTGTTCGGCGTGCGGGTGGAGAAGACGGGTGACGAAACCACGGTTTCCGGATTGGTGACCAGCACGATGGGGCGCGTGCCCGGCCAGGGGGAGATACTGCAAAAGGATGGCCTGGTCTTTCAAGTGACCGAATCGAATGGCCGGCGAGTGCTCCGTTTGTCGATCTCCCAACCGGCAGAGAGTCCCCCGGTTTCCCCGGAAAATCCCGACCCGCAAAATTCCCAGGAGTTAGCCTAGAAGCTCACAAACGCCTGCCGGTGCAGGGCCGGTCTCGTTGCTGTGAGCTAAGGAACATTCACACCTCATGAAACCTCGCAGCGGCTTTGTAACCATTTTGGGCCGGGCAAACTCAGGCAAGTCCACGCTGCTCAACGCCCTGGTCGGCTCCAAGATAGCCATTGTTACCGACAAGCCACAGACCACACGAACCACCATCCAGGGAGTCGTCACTTTGCCTGCACCGAAGGCGGACCGCAACAGGCCGGGAACGAGGCTTCCGCGACGGGCAAACCAGCCCGCAATGCAGGAAACCGCCGCACAGATCGTCTTTCTGGATACCCCTGGAATTCAGCAGCCCGGGTCCCGCTTAGACAGGCGAATGATGAAGGAGGTTCGCGCTGCGCTGGCAGGCCGCGACCTGCTCTTGCTCCTGGTGGATGCCACGCAACGGTTCGGCGCAGGCGACCGCGCCGCCGTGGACCGGGCATGCGGGGCAGGGGTCTCCTGTTTTCTGTTGCTGAACAAAATCGACAGGGTGGCGAAAGCAACCCTGCTTCCTCTGATCGACCGCTGCCAAAAATTGCACGACTTCACAGAGGTGATTCCCATCTCCGCCCTGAAAGGGGATAACCTGCCCCTGTTGCTCGACCGAATCGTGGCCCACCTGCCGGAAGGCCCCTTCTATTTTCCACCCGACCACGTCACCGAACAGCCCATGCGCTTCCTGGCCGGGGAGATCGTTCGGGAAAAGGTCATTATGCAGACGCGCCAGGAACTCCCTTACGCCAGTTCTGTCATGGTAGGCACGTTTGAAGACAACCCAAAATTGATTCATATTGCCGCCGAGATCTTTGTCGAACGCGAAGGGCAGAAGGGCATCCTGATCGGCAAGAGGGGTGAAATGCTGAAGCGGGTGGGAACCCTGGCGCGGCAGGAGATAGAATCCATTCTGGGGAAAAAAGTGTTCCTGGACCTCCATGTGAAGGTTCGCGACAAATGGCGCGACGACTCCCGGTTCCTGCAAGCATTGGACTGGCGCAGCATGGCCGGCGAGTAAAGCCCAACAGGTTGGTTGTTACAGCGTTTTCCCAATTGGTGTAAACCGCAACGCGTTGTCATTCCGAGCCACTGTCCCGAGCTTGCCGAGGGAGCAGCGAGGAATCTGCTTTTCCGCCGGGAAAGGACCAATCCCCGCGTGCACAAGCAGATCCCTCGGTTCGACAAACCGCGTCGGCCCTCGGGATGACAGCGGAAGAGGTTTTCCATAAACTGTTAAAGGAGAGCAAGTCCTATGGATTATGGAGTGGTCCTAACCGGCGTTGGCCCCATGGCTGATCCGGAGAAATTGCGGCGCGCGGCGCGGAAAGCCGACCAATTGGGGTTTCGCTCTTTGTGGCTTTTCGAGCACACCGCCTTCCCCACACAAATTTCTGAAGACTACGGCAAGATTCCGTTCAGCCCCGAGATGTCTTTTCTGGAGCCGGTCACGACCCTTGCTTATCTGGCAGCCGAGACGACCCAGATTCGTCTGGGAACCGGAATCCTGCTCCTGGCCTTGCGGCATCCCTTGCAGGTCGCCAAGGCCATCTCGACGCTCGATGTTTTTTCCGGCGGGCGCGCCATGCTGGGAGTGGGATTGGGATGGCTGGCGGAAGAGTACCAGGCTCTGGGAATTCCTTTCCGACAGCGTGTAGGGCGGGTGAGCGAATCGGTCGAGGTCCTGCGAAAGATTTGGGCCTCGGGAAAACTCCGCCACGAGGGACGGTATTACTCCTTTGCCGAAGTCACCTCCTACCCGCTGCCCGTCCAGCCCGGCGGGCCGCCCATCTGGTTTGGAGGCTTCGCCGAACCCGCCTTGAAGCGGGCCGTGGAGCTGGGCGACGGCTGGCTGGGAACCGGAGGCCGTTTGGATAAGGTCTGCAAGAAGGTCGGAGCGGTAAAGGAGTACGCACGACAAAAGGGCAAAGACAATTTCACGGTGGCCGTGGGCGCGAGTCCTGAGATCAGCCGGGAAGATGTCGATCAGCTTCGCCAGGCGGGCGCCAGCCAAATCAATCTGTCGTTTCTGTCCGGCGAGGCCGCAGAGATTGAGAACAGCATGGAAGCGGCGGCCCGCAGACTGTTCGCGTAATCAATGCAGTCTGGAAGCGTCTCCATTTCCATTTCCATTTCCACTTCCACTCCCCCACTCCTCTAAGCTCTACTAGAACCGGTCTCAAAAATGGTCGGTTTTTGGAAACGTCAGGGCACGGCTTCAGCCGTGCCGCAGAAACGCCAGAAAATCAGGGGCTTCAGCCCCTGAGGTAACTTTCGACATTTGCCGTTGCGTCTTTTCACGCATTTTTGAGACCGGCTGTAGTCAAAGGCACGAAGTTCGCGGCGTGGCCCCTGAGAGAAGGGAATGCATGAGCAGGTGCGGGTGGGGTTAGCTGCGCAGCTGGCACTTTGGTCAGTGTCCTTAGCGTCGTTTGATCTATGGATCGCTACTCAAAATCTCGCGTATCGCCACGTTGCTGACGTTCTCGAGACTGACGGCGGTCATTTTGGCGCCCAACTCCAGGAACATGACTAACATTTTGAAATTTACTTTCAAAACGATTATAACCCTCTCATTCATTGGCTACCTGATGTCGCAGATCGACCTTCACAAGTTGCCCAAGACACTCTCCTCCCTCCACCTGTTCCACCTCGTAGCGGCAGTCGCCTTTGGCCATCTGGATAGGATTCTTATGGCGGTGAAATGGAGGCTACTGGTAAAGCCCCATTCACTGTCGATCTCTCTATCTGATGCCATAACGACGACATACATGGGTAGTTTTGCCGGTCAGTTTTTGCCTGCCGGCCTCGGCAGCGATATAGCTCGGGTCTATCTGCTTCGTAAAATCAATTTGCCAGGCATTCAAATGGCCGCATCCATTCTCATCGAGAGGGTGTTCGGTTTATATGCGCATATAGTCATAGCGTTTGTCGCTGTAGGAATTGCTACAATTGGTAGGATTTACATTCCGGCGCACTTGTTCGGGACGATTATCGCGATATTGGTATTTTTTAGTTTTGCCCTCGCTCTCAGCTTCATGTCATGGACAGAAAGCCTGATGCAAAAGATCAGCGAATACTTTCCAAAGATGCGACATTTTGACAAAGTAGTCCTCTTTACACGAAGCTACCAGCTTTACGAAGCCCACAAGCGGTCTTTAATACTGTTTTTCCTGCTATCGATCTTAGAAGTTGTTGTTGCAACTCTTACATTTTACTGGGTCACTAGGGCCATGGCTTTAAATGTTACGCTGATTCAACTATTGGTCTCAGTGCCAATAATTCTGACCCTTGCCAGGATACCCGTTTCCCTGAATGGGATTGGTGTATTCGAGGCAATGGTTGGAGTGTTCTTTGTGCAATTCGGCGAGTCCATTCACAATGCTGTGACGTACGGATTCTTAATGAGGGCTCTCGAAATATTTGTCTTTCTACCAGGCGGTTTGTTGTATCTCGAAGCTAGACTGATTCCTACGTAAAAACCTGGAGAAAATAGCATACCTCTAGGCTTCGAAGTTGGTTTTCACTCGGGCCCACTCGGTCGTCCGGGATCCTGCGAATGCTCTCGTAAGCGTCCGCCCATTTTGAAACGGAGCCCTACACATGACTAAACCTAGGTTGTCAAAAGAGGATCTGTACTAAATGGGACTTCCGGTCACGGTGTCAGCGTTCGGGAAATCCGTAATAACAGCTCTCGTGGTCAACAACCGATGAAGTTCGTAAAGGGATTGTTAGGAAAAACTGCCGCTTCGATGGGGTATTACATAGGCCTACTTCCGCCTTCGAGTGATCGACTATCTCATCATTTGGCTGTTGTCTTCGAAAAGCTTGACATTAACGTCATCCTGGATGTGGGCGCCCACTATGGCGAGTTCGCGGAGCTGGTTCGCAGCACCGGCTATCGGAGCCGGATCGTGTCTTGGGAGCCGGTATCCGAGAACTTCGAGGTTCTGCGGCAGCAGAGGGGCCGGGATCACAACTGGACGGTGCACAACTATGCCCTCGGTGCCTCGCCCGTCAGGGCCGTGATGAATGTGACGAAGGCCACCGATTGCTCATCCTTACTGAATCCGAGTGAATACGGACGGAACCAGTTGCGTCACAAGATCGAGGTCACGCGCACGGAAGAGGTGGAAGTCAAGCGCCTGGATCAGGTGATCGATCAATGTGTTGCCGGTCTCGACACGCCCAGGCTGTTTCTCAAGCTCGACACGCAAGGATACGACATGCAGGTGCTGGAAGGCGCGTCTGGGTCCATCGGCCGCGTGCTCGGGATTCAGACCGAGCTGTCCGTTCAGCCGATTTACGACGGCATGCCGACCTATCTCGATATGATCTCTATGCTGACGGATCTCGGCTTTGAACTGAGCGGTTTGTTTCCGGTCGGGATCGACCACGAGCTGCGGCTAATCGAGATGGATTGCGTGATGGTCCGCTCCTCTGACCTGCCCCCGGTTGTTGGTCCACTTACTTAGGCATCACGTTTTGGTTAGAGGTTATTGTTCTTGGCATCTGTTCCAGAACCTGCATTCTCTCGTCGCAGATGATACACCTACATAATTCTAGCCAAATACATCCTGCGAATGCACTCGTAATCGTTCGACCATTTTAAACGGAGCCATACAACTAAATAATACTAGATTGTCAAATGAGGATTTGTACTCCTTCGAGGGCTTGCCAAAGTCTACCAGGTACGGTCAAATGAAATGGCAAGCCCGGCCTAATAAATTCATCGACACTATCGGACCGAACCACCCGCAATACATTCAGAAGGTGATTTCCCGTATACCGTGGAAGTCATTGCACAACGAGCGGTTACGGCCGAGACGAGGCAATGTCGCTTTCACGTTAGGCCGGCCGGGAAGGGTTTTGTGCAGGTCAGTATAAACAAGAGTTAGGCATCGCTAAAAAACTCTTAACAGCACAGGAGATAAGAAGATGCTGCTTCGCGATTCGGATAAGGAATGGGAAAAGTTTGGACGGAACGACCCATATTACGGAGTGTTAAGTTACGACAAATTTCGTAAGGATAAACTCATCGACGATTCTCTCAAAGAGTTCTTCAAGTCAGGTCAGGATTATGTCGACTTCGTGCTAGAAACAATCCTGACATCAGTATATTCGGGATTCTCCCCTTCCACCGCCCTCGATTTCGGCTGTGGTGTTGGCCGTTGTTCTATCCCATTGGCCAGGGTCTGTCAGTCGGTAGTTGGTGTCGATGTTTCTGATTCGGGCGTGGGCATGAGTACTACGTAGGATGGCCGCATAGACCAGCCCCTGAAGCTTTATGTCGTCGGTATAAGACGCTTGCCCGGTGATCAGCCGCGGGTCTTCCCGCCGGCGGATGCCGGAGCCGAAAATTCTAGTGGTCATGGCTTAACCTCCCATCTTTTCGGCGGCGGCCAAAATGGACTTCACGATGTTCTGGTACCCGGTGCACCGGCAGAGGTTGCCCTCCAGCCCGGCGCGGACTTCGTCGGAGGTGGGATGCGGGTTGCGTTGTATCATCTCCACCGCAGTCATGATCATCCCCGCGGTGCAGAAGCCGCACTGGAGGCCATGATTGTCCCAGAAGGCCTCCTGAATCGGGTGGAGGTCTCCGTTGGTGGCCAGCCCTTCGATGGTGCCGATTTCAGCCCCGTCGGCCTGTACCGCCAGGCAGGTACAGGATTTGACGGTTACACCGTTCATCATCACAACACAGGCCCCACACTGGCTGGTGTCACAACCGATTTTGGTCCCGGTCAGCCCCAGCTCTTCACGTAGGAAGTGCACCAGGAGCATCCGGGGTTCCACCTCGGCTTGATGACTCTGGCCGTTTACCGTTACTTGTATCGGGATTTTCGCCATAAC
>JADFGZ010000146.1 GCA_022567475.1 Acidobacteriota bacterium
TTGGATAGAACGGATGTCTTCAATATTTTGGATGATGATGCCCATAAAGGGATTGTGAACGAATACGATGACGATCCGGATTCGCCGACCTTTGGGGAAGTGATAGATTCCGAAACATTCGATATTGACCCGGATATCATGCCGTATCTGCGCTTATTCCCGCTTGCCGGTAAAGATTTTCCATTGGCACCTGGCGGCCCTTTTATCCCAGGGACGGTGCGGGTTACCGGCCAGGATAAGCAGCCCACCACCGACGACTTTGTGGCCTTCAAAATGGACCACCAAATCTCGGACAATCACAGCCTCACGGGAACCTATAACTATAATGACAGTCTCCGTCAGCCCATCTCGGCCCTGGGGGGCTTAGGACAGGGGGCGCCCGAAGGCATTTCCAGCAACAAGCATGTCGTGTCAACGGGCCTCACCAGCATCATTTCGCCCACGACCCTCAATGAGTTGAAGATTGGTTACAGCTTCAGCAAAATTGCAAACGATTTACCCGGCATCACGAATGACTTCTCCGGGCTTGAGTTCCATCCCGCCCCGAACAGACTCATGGGCGAGATAGATATAGATGATGTGACCAGCATCGGATTTGAGAATCTTGCCAGCTTCTACACACAAAAAGGCCTTACGATTAAGGACGGCCTGTCGCTGACCCGCGGGAACCATTCCCTTCGGCTGGGGGTGGAGGTCGTCCGCGCCCGGTTCAACCAAGTGAGTTGCAGCAGCGGATGCAATGGATTGTTCGATTTCAGTGATGTGGCAGATTTTCTGGAAAATGAACCCTCGGACATTGAGATGTATGCTGAGGGCCGTGACACCCCGCCACGCGGATTCTCGCAACTGAACTTTGGCGCCTATTTTCAGGACAATTGGCAGGTTCGCCCCTCCTTCACTCTGAACCTGGGACTGCGGTACGAGTTTGTAACCGTTCCCAAAGAAGACGACGATCAGATCGCCAATCTGGTGAACTACTCGGATATCTACGTCTCTGTGCCAACAGCCATCGCAGCGAAGTTCCCGAATGATGAGTTCGCAGGAACCATTGACGATTTCTACACCAATGCCACGAAGAAGAGCTTCAGCCCGCGCATTGGATTTGCCTGGGCCCCCGGGGATCGAAAAACCTCTCTGCGCGGCGGGGTTGGCATCTTTTACGACCATCCGAGGCTGTACAACATCCGAACCACCCTGCAGGAACTGGTGCCGTTCTCTGTGGTAGGGGAGGGTAGTGATGGTGACATCGAAGATTTTTACGACGATATAGGAAAACCGAGAGATCTGCGGATGTTCCACCAGAATGCTGCCGGACAGTTCCCTTCCTCGTTCTATACAGAGTACCTCGAGTCGGCCCCGAACATTCGGCACATGGAATTTAACCAAAAGAACGGCACTTTCTATCGCTGGAGCTTGACTTTGCAGCGGGAGGTGAGCGATTGGGTGCTTTCGGCGGGCTACACCGGATCGCGGGCATTGCACTTGTGGGTCCAAAACGTTTCCAACATCAGGAAATGGAAGGATTGGCCCAACAATCCCAATCGCGAGCAAGGGGAACGGAAGCAATGGTGCCTTGTGGACAAGGAGGGCAATTGTGATCCGGATGGCAAGAAGGCCAAGCGGATTAGTACAAGACTTGGCGAAGTCCGAACTCAATCTCCGAATGGGGACAGTTTCTATCACGGTCTGGCCCTGGGCGCGCAAAAACGGCTGAGCCGTGGCCTCCAGGTTCAGATGTCCTACAACTACTCCAAAGCAATCGATGATGGCGCCGGGGTGGGCAACAATACGGAGAACCTTCCGCAAGGGATCCGGGGGTTTTATTACTGGGATATGTATGCGAAGAGGGCTCTCTCTGCCCAGGATATCCGGAATAGCTTCGTCTCCAATTTTACCTATGAGCTTCCCAGGGGGGATTTTGGCGGAATCGGGAGCGCGATTCTGAACGGATGGAAAATCAATGGGATTATATCCCTCATCGATGGTTCCCCGCTTAATATAGTCGATGACAATCGTGTCTCGCGTGACTACATCGGAGATCGTTCCAATCAGTTGGTGAATCTGATCCCGGGCGGGAACAATAATCCCGTACTGGGCACCCCATCGCAAGGGCATGAATTTTATTACGACCCAACTCAGTTCCTGCCCTCGGTTTGCCAGGCGGGCGTGTACTGTTACGAAAACACGGGGGAAGTAGACAGCAGAGGCTTCCCAGTCTTTGTGCCGGACCGCAGAGGCAGGCGGAGGCCGAAACCATTGGCAGAGCTCGGTTACCTGCCCGGTTTCTTCGGCAATATAGGCCACAGCACGCTGACCGGTCCGGGCTTGTTCACGTTCGATTTCTCCGTCCTCAAGGACATCAACTTGACGGAAAACACCCGCATCCAGTTTCGGGCGGAGTTCTTCAACCTGCTCAACCGGCCCAATTTCGGATCGCCGCAAGACGAACCCTGGGAAGACAGGGGAGCACCGGATCCCGAAGCGGGCTTGATTGATGACACCTTTACCTCGGCCCGACAGATTCAATTTGGTTTGCGGTTCACCTTCTAGTGCTGGAGGAATGGCTCTAGCCCGATTCATTCAGCCCCGAGGACCCAAAACCTCGGGGCTTTTTTTGTGAGATGGGCTATGTCCTTTTCACAAATCCTGCAAAAGACGGCAGGGTAGCCACTGCAGCCTGCCCTGAGCTTGCCGAAGGGAGCGCTTTTTCCCTCGACTTCTCCCTCGGTTTCGCTCGGGACATGGCTCGGGACAGGCGCGCGCGGCTCTGATTGCGTGTGGAATAAAGCCCGCAAGGCGGGTCAACTCCTGTGATAAAATTGGCATCAAAGTGAATTAAACCGCAACGTTGAAGCTGCCGGGGTTCTATTTCGATCAGGATTGAAGGAGGTTTCTATGCTCCGAAGGATTCATTTACGCCCAAGAGTTGGCGTGGCTGCGTTGATGTGCTTGGTGGTCGCCATTGCTGCCTGGGTGCTTTTCGCCGGGCAGGCAAAACGGCTGGAATGGACCGCAGCCTCCGAGGCCGCCTTGCGAAAACCCACAGGCTACCCACAACTAATTTCTGTTGAGCCGTTTCCGGGGATGGACGGGCAAATGTGCCAGTGGGTGCCGGCGAACGCAATGACAAGTCTCAGGACCGCCCTACAGCAGGAGCGACGTGCTGCTCAGACGGCAGCACAAGCCACGCCTCCCGGTTTTCCGAGTGCGGCCCAACAAACGGAAGTGCAGGAGCGGTCCCCGCTACGGATCATTCGGGACCCCTACCCTGCCTTCAGTTCGGTGGCCGTGGATACTGTCCACGATGAGGTGATATTCACCGACGAAAATCTCTTCCAGATTCTGGTCTATGATCGGATGGACAACACGCCGCCGACGGCCACGATGACGGAGCCAAAGCGGGTGATTAGTGGGCTGCAAACCAAGATCGAGTTCAATTGTGACTTATATATCGACCCGAAGACGGGGGATATTTACACTATAGCCCACGACTCCGGGGGCATGCCGCTGACGATTTTCAGCCGCCAGGCGAAGGGAGACGTGCCGCCCACCCGAGAAATCGATACCCCCAAAGGGACCTACGGCATTGCGGTGGATGAAGAGGCAGAGGAAATATTTCTGGCAATCCAGCATGATTCGGCGGTCGTAGTGTACGAGAAGTACGCCGCCAGGGATGATCCGCCCATCCGCTTGTTGCAGGGCGACAAGACGATGCTGGGCGATGCCCACGGGATCGCCTTAGACACGAAAAATAAATTGATGTTTGTGAGCAACTACGGGTCTTCTTCGAGCCGCGCTCCTCTACCCCAAAGAGAGGGCGAAGCATGGGAAACAGGACAAGAAAGAGAACGGAAGCCGAACTGGCCCCTGCAACGGAGCCAGGCCATCCCCGGTACCGGGAGGATCCTGCCTCCTTCGATTAATGTTTATCCCATAAAAGCTCAGGGAGACGTTCCCCCCTTGAGGATCATCCAGGGACCGAAAACCCAGATGAACATGCCGTCGCATCTTTTCATGGATGAGGAGCGGGGGGAGCTGTATTTAGCCAACGACATGGACAATTCGATCTTGGTTTTTGACTCCTCAGCCAGCGGGGATGTGGCCCCGAAGCGCGTGCTGAAAGGCCCCCAGACCTTGATCCAGAATCCTACCGGGGTCTTCGTGGACATCAAGAATGATGAACTATGGGTCGCCAGCTTTGGCAAACATGTGGCCACGGTGTTCCAGCGAACAGCGGAAGGGGATACGCCCCCGCTCCGTGTAATCCGCAATGGGCCATTGGATGCCCCCGGCCTGATGATTGGCAATCCGGGCGCGATCGGCTATGACACCAAGCGGGAAGAGATTCTGGTGCCCAACTGAGTGATGCATCCGCAGATTGCGATCTTCGCCAGGTTGGCGGATGGAGGAGAAAAACCGGTTCGGCAGATCCATGGGCAAAAGACGCTGTTGTCGCGGACGGTGCATGCCATCGCCTATGACGGGATTCATGATGAGATCGTGGTGCCGCAGCAGTTTGCACAGGCCATTCTGACGTTCCGGGGCGGAGCCAATGGGGAAGAGGCTCCGATTCGGGTCATACACGGATCGTTGACGCAATTGCAGAGGCCGGACCGGCTGGGAATTGATCCGGTCAATAATGAGATCTATGTGCCGGATGGGGGCAAGATGCTTGTGTTTCACCGGGAGGCAAATGGGAACGTGGCGCCGATCCGGGTCATATCAAGCGACAGCGGTATCGGAGGCGCGGTTGCCATAGACCCCCTCAACAATGTGTTCGTCACAGGGGGTTCGCGTTCTTTGCAGATTTTTGACCGCACCGCCAGCGGTCATACCAAACCTTTACGGGTCATTGGCGGCCCCAAAAACGGGGATAAGATAAGAGGCAGCAAGAATATCACCCTCTATCCACCCCGTGGCTGGATCATTGTTGCAAACCAAGGTGTGAATCGACATCGTCCGATGGATTACTCTGAGGAGTCCTTCGTGGGCGTGTGGAATATTCACGATGACGGAGACGTCCCGCCCCGGTGGATGATCGGCGGGCCGTTTGGCGCTTTAAGGCAGGCGCGCGGGGTGGTCCTGGATCCGAAACACAAAACCGTCATTGTCTCGGATAAGTATCTGAACGCGGCGCTGACGTATTACTTCCCGGAAATCTTTTAAGGAACAGAAGAGAAAAAAGCAGTTCCCTCTACAACTCGTCCAGTGTAGGCGTGAACTGCTACAAATCCCTTCTCGGTATGGCAGATTCGGTTCCAAACGGCCTGCCAGCCGAGAGAAACATGTCCGCCAAGCAGCTCGGCCACCGTGGCGGCAGTCGAAACGTTTGATCTTCAACCCCGGAGGAGAAATGCAAATGAGGGAAGCGAAAATTCTTTTTTATATGGTCATTCTTGCGCCCGGATGGCTGTTGGCGCAACAAGGACAGGTGCCGCCAGAATTGATTCAGTACCCCGATCGGATTCTTCAGAATGGGAAGGTGCTTACCGTCGATCAAAATTTTCGGATTGCCGAGGCGGTGGCCATTCGGAACGGTGTTTTCCTGGCCGTGGGGACGAACGCAGAAGTCCTGCGCCTGCGAGGGCCCGAGACGACACTGGTGGACTTGCAGGGAAAAACCGTGATTCCGGGTTTCATAGCCACCGATGGCGACGGCGCTCCGGTGGGGGATGACCTTTACAAGTCCACCCAGATCGGTGGAAAGCTGTTGGGTACGCAGAGTGAATTGAAGACCAGGCAGGCTGTCCTGGACTTCGTGCAACAACAGACTGCTGCCCAGCCCCCGGGCGAAAGTATCTATATCCGGGTGGCGGAGGAGCAGCCGGAGCCCTTGGCGATGACCAAGGATGACTTGGATCCGGTTTCGCCTCGTCATCCGGTAGCCATCAGCGTGAGCTCCTTTGACATGGTGGTCAACTCGCTGATGTTGGCAAAGGTCCTGGAGATGCTGCCTGGCGGAGCGGCACAGCCCTCGGTGATCAAAGATCCTGCCACCGGCAAGCCGAACGGCCAGCTCTTTGGGCACGCCATGGGCGTCGCGGGATGGGACCTGCGCCCCTGGCCGAAGATTGACGAGGCAATGCTCCAGGAACAGAAAGAAGCGTTCACCAGGCGGAATCGAGAAGGGCAAACCTCGATCGTCGGGCACACCCAGGGGTTTGGCCTCACGGTGATGAACGTCCTGTACCATCGGAACGAGCTGACAGTACGGTGGTTTGCCGCGCACGATTTGCTGCGCGCGAATCCGAACGCAGAGGCTTATCTGCGCAGGCTGGGCAATCTGGTTGACTTCAGCCTCGGCGACATGGTCACGATCATCGGAGCCGGGCTGTCCCCCTTGGACGGGAATGCCGGCCCCGGCAGCGCCTTGACGCTGGCCCCGAAGGTGAACTCCGAGAAATCCATATTCCCCCCGCACGGCCATAACGTCTGGTACAGCTATGGCACTACCCGAGGCGACATCAACCGGGAATACACGGAATGGAATAACCTCCAGGTGGCCATCAAATACGGATGGAACACCACAAGCATTCATAATGTCGGGGACATGGCCACACAAATCTGGCTCGACGGCATCGAGCAGGGATTGAACCAGCCCGACTTGGTGCTCCGGCCACAGTTTCGACCCTTCGGGTCAGACCACAACCTGTTTTCGAGCCCCTCACAGTATGAGCAGATCAAGAGGCTTGATTTCCGGCGCGGGCTGGGCAAGTTCCAGAGGGGCGGGGCGGCAGAAGCCGCGGAGTTGTACGGCGACCGCATCCATGACGTGCAGCCGGTGCCCGAGCTGATTCGGGAAGGGTTTGCGGTTCACCTGGAGGACGCCAAACTTGGGACGCTGGAGCAGTACATCACCCGGCGTGACGAGCGGAGCCTCATGTGGGGCCCGGACCACGCCATTGACCGTCCCACGGCGCTGCGTATGGGCACGATCTGGGCCGCACGCTATATCGGGGAGGACAACAATCTCGGCTCGATTGAGAAGGGAAAGAAGGCCGACTTGGTGGTATTGGGAGCAGACTATCTGACTGTGCCCGAGGACCAGATCAGCCAAATCCCGGTGCTGACGACCATCGTAGGCGGGAAAGTTGTTTTCGATTTGGAGCGAGATGGTCCGGCTCCCGTGAACGATCGGCGAGGACAATAATCTCGGCTCGATTGAGAAGGGTAAAAAGGCCGGCTTGGCGGTATGGGGAGCGGACTATCTCACGGTGCCCGAGGACCAGATCAGCGATATTTCTGTGGTGGCAACCGTGGCAGGCGGGAAGGTTGTGTATGGGGAACTCTAGGCCTTGGAATGATCTGACTGCGATTGTTATTCTCGCAGGCGGAATCCTGAAGGAGACCGTCCTCCTGTCACTTCTGGCATTTTTTCTGTGCCAACCGATTTTGGCTCAGGAGAGGCAGGGGGGGGAAGAGGGAGCGGCGCCGGCACGAGACACGGAGTTCACGGTCAGCTTCGGAAAGGTGAATGGGCAGCCCGGCACTGACGTGAGCATGGCCATTCTGTTTGCCCGCAAGGCCGGCGCGCCCAATGTAGCCAAGCTGCGGGCGCGCGTGAGCTACTCGAACGCGGTCCTAAAGTTCAATCGTATTGAAGACGCCTATTTGTCTCGCCGCGCTAAGCTGCGAGTGCAGGCAAAAGAAGAGACAGGCGCCGGAGCGGAAAACGTCCTGGAGATGAACTTTGAGCTGGCCGATCCCGAGGGTGCCAACTTCCCGAGCGGGCAGATTGCCACCGTCTATTTCCACGTTGCCGCCGATGCCGCCGATCAGATCGTTCCGATGAACCCGCAGGCTTGGATTGACGAAAAACAGGTGATGCCGGACAGCCCCCTGGCGCAAATCGAGCCCGGACACGTGCGGATCTCCCAGACGCCTGTGTTCCTCAGCTGCTTCTTCTTCACCCATTGACCGGGGAACGCGCCGTTCCTGTTTTCATCTTCTTCGCGGGAGTTCCTGGCGAAGCGGGAGGTTTTTGCGGTTTGATCTTCACAGCGAACGCGGGCACAGGGGAGAGGGCCTCCACGGATTCCTTCGTGGGCGCGTGGAGTATTCACGATCATGGAGACGTCCCGCCCCGCTGGATGATCGGCGGGCCGAAGGGAGCTTTGCTCAAGCCGCGGGGCGTGGCGCTCGACCCGAAGAACCGCGCACTCATCGTCTCTGACAAAAAGCTGAACGCCGTGCTGACGTATTATTTTCCGGAAATCTTTTAAGGAAAACGATGGAGAAAATGCATGATCCCGGAAAGCTCCTCCAGTGGGCTATCGCACTTTCACAGTTCGTGCATAGTCAGAGCCGCGCGCGCCTGCCCCGAGCGAAGCCGGGGGATCAGCAAGCGGTCTCCGAACGCTAGTCGATGGAACCAAGTGTCGGGACGCTCCCTTACGGCCTGCCCTGAGCTTGCCGAAGGGGTCGCGGCTCGGATAGACTATACACCAACCCTGGAACTGCTATAGAAGTGTGGATATTACTTAAACTTGCAACTTGCATGGACGAGAATTCAGGCTGACGCTTCCAGAGCAAAGAACGAAGGAAAAAGGAGTTTTCCAATGACTACTGTCAGAATCTTTCAGCAATTCGCACAGGTCGTCTTCGCTGTTGTTGTCTTAACAACCGCGGTTCGGGCGCAGAATACACTAACCGTTCCGGCCGAATTGGTCCAGTTTCCGGACCTGATTATTCACAACGCCAAGATCGTTACGATGGACGATATATCCCCGACTGGCCCTCCGGGAACGATCGTTCAGGCGATGACGATTCGGGGGGACCTGATTCAGTTTATGGGCACTGATTCCCAAGCGCTGCGGCTGGCCGGGCCCCAGACCCGCAAGATTGATCTGAAAGGGCGCACGGTCATTCCGGGAATGATTAACACACACATCCACCTCCATGGCGGCTACATTAGAAGGTGGGTTCAGAAATTTCCAGAGGAAGAAGCCAAGTTGAGGGAAATGTCAAATAGGAGGAGCTTTAGAGTGGAGGGAAACACCTACGAGGATCTGACGCGGAGCATCGAGTTGGTGCTCAAGGAGAGCATGAGCGGGGCTCCGGAGGGGCAATGGGCTACCATCAGCCTCCCCTCGCGGGGGAAGTATGGCTTAGCCATCGGGACTCAGTACGTGATCGAGGGGCACATGACGCGGGGAAAACTGGATGTACTGGCCCCCACGCGGCCTGTTCGTATAAGCGGCGAAGGAGTGGCCTTGTACAACACGGCGGGGCGGAACGCTTTATTGGACCTCTTTAAGCTGGATCACACCGAGGAGGCCGAATTTTATACCATGATCGGCTCCGGCGGCAGCACCGTGTCGAATCCCAGACCCGGGCAGGGGTTTACGGAACCATTCTGGACGTCCCGGATCCCCATGATGGCGGATGGCCTCGAAGACGGGCTCAAGCACTTTGCGGCTCTGGGATTCACGGGATTCAGTTCGCACCTGATCGGCTTTCGCATCTACGACGCTTACATGAAGCTGGCGCGGGAGGGGCGGATGCCAATACGGTTTGGATACGCCAACCGCAACTGTCAGATGATGGTCGTCGACATTGCGACCTGTTTCTCCCGGTTGCAGGACTTGGCTGGCGTGGGGGACAAGTACTTCTGGAATGTGGGCGTTACCTTAGGGGCCCTGGACCACGATGCACCGACGATTTGCCACACCATGGACGCCAGCCCGAAGATCAATGCCCTGCAGAAGTGCTACGCCGAGCCGGGAGGGCCGTATAATGACGCGATCTATGCTGCGATCCGCCAGCGCCTGCGCTATGTCGTGAACCACGTCATGGGCGACAAGAGCCTGGATCACTTCATGGACATCATTGAGAGGGCGATGCGAGACGACCCGGGTATAACCCTCGATTATGTCCGGTCCCGCCGGTTCAGCGCCGACCACTGCGGGTGGTATCCTCGTCAAGATCAGATTCCTCGGATGGCGAGATTGAACATACACTTTAGCTGCGCCTCCAAGGAGATCGATGATGGGGGGTTCTTTATCCCCAAGATCTTTGGGGAGCGATATGCGAATCGGATCGGGCCCATCAAGAGCATGTTGACAGCCGGGTTGATCGTATCCAATGAAGGTGGGGGAAATGGAACAAGTGATGTCGAACACACTCCCTTCGCGCAGTTCTATCCCTACATAACTCGCAAGCGATCCGATGGAGTGACCATGGCTCTGGAAGAAGCGATAAACCGGGTCCAGTTGCTGAAGATGTCCACATCCTATGCTGCCCGCTACGTGCTGAAGGAGAAGGAACTCGGGACGCTGGAGCCGGGCAAGCTCGCCGATTTTGTGGTCCTCAGCAAGGACTACTTCACGA
>JADFGZ010000147.1 GCA_022567475.1 Acidobacteriota bacterium
GGGGGAGTAATTTAGCTGAAACCAGCCGCCGAAGCCAAGGTTTTTCTTTTAAAGCGTTTTCAGCGGCATCCCTGAGAAAGCCTCTGCGAATGCGGAAGGAGCCTTCTTCTTTTGACTAACTAGAGGATTGCGCGTGAAGTTGTAGCGTGAGTCCTGCTGAAGGCTGACTCGATTGCGAGCCGCGTGCGTAAGCAAATGGAAAGAAATTTTGCCGGGGAGTTCCGGCCACCGTGATGGTGTGGACGTTTGCAGGGTCCGGAAAAATCTTCTTCTGCCAATCCGCTGTGCTGATTCTTGGATATTTTTACGGATATTTTGAGCTCAAAGATTTGTTCCAACAAAGCTTTGTTCCAACTCGGCGCCGGATGGCCGCCGTCGAATTCATCTTATTGCTGTTTCTGGTTGCTGCTTCTGGTCAGTTTCTATGGGCCGCTGAACGGGCTGGGCTGAGGGGACCGGGAATGTCCCAGTGACCAGTGGGTATCGCCATCGCCCTAGACCCGTTCCCCATTTGGTGTATAGCAACAGCAGGTAGTTATATGTTGATTCTAAAGTGTCAAGGGATGCCTTGTACGGATACATCATTAGGGGAACGGGTCTAGCCGCTCCATATCGAGCTGTAAAGCAGCCGAATACTCGCCATAATCAGCAAGCCCAAAATAATGTTGTCGAAAACCTGTTTTTTGATTTTCCCGGATAACGAAGCCCCCAGCGGAATCGCCAGCATCGCCGGGATCGTCGCCAGGAGGCTTTCCATCAGCAGCGCCGAAGTGTAAACCCCGAGACTGACCAGGGTGGCAAACTGCACC
Source organism: Acidobacteriota bacterium (assembly GCA_022567475.1). Classification (GTDB taxonomy): domain Bacteria; phylum Acidobacteriota; class Terriglobia; order 2-12-FULL-54-10; family 2-12-FULL-54-10; genus JADFGZ01. The sequence goes on from JADFGZ010000147.1 coordinate 810, forward strand.
ACGGACATAACCATAAAAGGCGTCGCCACGGCGTAAATATAGGCGCGCGGTTCCAGCTTCAGCGCGTGGAAATAGGTTGCGATGGCGGGGGCCGACATGCCCGTAGCCGCTTGGAACGCTCCGGAACAGAAGCCGGTGAGGGGAGAAAGCCTGTAGCGGGACCGTAAAGACAAGCTGAAATTAGGATGAAGGAAACGCAGCAGGATATAGACAACCAGCCACGCCGAAAGAATGGCGGACAACACCCGGTCGCTGGCGGCCACCAGGAACCATGCGCCGAGCGGCGCTCCGACGCATCCGGCCAGCAGCAGCCTGGGCATCTCCGGGAACTGGTTGGCGCAATCCCGGTGCCGCCAAACCAGCCAGGCGTTGAGCACCATCACGGGGAACACCATGACGATCACGGCATGTTCCACGCCCAGAAAACTGGCTAAGACAGGGATCGCCACCGTCGGCAGGCCCATGCCCGTCATGCCCTTAATGAACCCACCCGCCACCAAGGCGAGGACGATAATCAAGACAGCTTGCAGAGAGAGAGATTCAACCATAACGGCAGCGCGGTTGCAGGTCTACTGTAAATTTATCCTTTGTAAACTTATCCTCCGCCATAGAGCCAGTTCGGCAGCGCCAGGGAGATCGCCGGGATATAGGTGACGATCAAAAGAAAGCTCAGGAGGATCAGCAGCCAGGGCAAGGCGGCGCGAACCACCTCCTCCAAAGCCATGTTCGCGACCCCTGCTGTGACGAACAGATTGAGCCCCACCGGCGGCGTCACCATGCCAATCTCCATATTGATGACCATGATGATTCCCAGGTGAATCGGGTCGATCCCCGACTTGATTGCGATAGGGAAAATAATCGGCGCCAGAATCAGAATGACCGACGACGGCTCCATGAAGTTTCCCATCAACAGCAAGAGCACGTTCACGAGCAAAAGAAAAGCCCACGGTTCCAGCCCCAGATGCAGGATCGCTTCCGATGCCATCTGGGGAATCTGTTCCGTGGTAAGCACAAAGGCAAACAGATAAGCGTTTGCGATAATAAACATCAGCATCACCGTGATTTTGGCCCCTTCGGTCAGCACGCGAGGCGTCTCCGACAAGGGCATATCACGGTAAACGAAAACCGCGATCAAAAAGGCATAGACCGCCGACACCGCGGCCGCCTCGGTGGGCGTGAAGACGCCGCCGTAGATGCCCCCCATGATAATAACGATCAGCAGCAGGCCCCACAGCGCGTCGCGCCCGCTGCGGATGACCTGAAGGAACGAGGCTTTGGGCTGGCGCGGCAGGTTCCGCCAGCGCGCCACGAAATAGATCGCCGTCATCATGGCCAGCGTCAGCAGCACACCGGGGACCACGCCGGCCAGAAACAATCTGCCGATGGAGGACTCGGTCGCTGCGCCGTAAACAACCATGACGATGGAGGGCGGAATCAGAATCCCCAGGGTGCCCGCATTGCAGATCACCCCGGCGGCGAACTTTTTGTCGTAACCGGAATCCACCATGCCGGCGATCACGACCGACCCGACGGCAACCACCGTAGCCGGAGACGATCCGGAGACCGCCGAGAAAAACATGCAAGCCAGCACCGAGGCCATCGCGAGCCCGCCCGGCAAATGGCCGACCAGGGCATTGGCGAAAGCGATCATGCGCCGGGCGACGCCTCCCGTGGTCATGAAGGTTCCGGCCAGAATAAAAAACGGAATCGCCAGCAGCGGGTACACCTGCATGGTATGGAAAAACCTCTGCGCCAGCGACAGCAGAGATTGATCCACAAAAAGCAAGACGGTCAGGACACTGGCGAAGCCGAGCGATACGGCGATCGGCACACCCAGAAACAGGCACGCGAACAGCACCGCGATCATGAAAACCGCGCTCATGTTGCCTTCCCGCCGGGGGGTGTGGAGGTCACGCCGGAATCGCTACGGGCGCTGCTCCCCGCACTGCCGGAAATTTGGGACTGAGCGCCGGAAACCAGATTCGCAGCCAACTGCAGGAAGCGAAATGCCAGGAGCAAGAACCCGAGAGGCAAAAGCAGCGTCAGCAGCCATCTCGGCGCTGGAATATCCCGCGCCAGATGTCCCAGCAAAAACAGCCGTCCGACGAATACGGCGGAGCCATAGAACAAGAACCCGGAGTACAGCAGGCACACGCCGATGCCCGCCAGGGAAATAGCGCGGCGGGTCCTGGAGGAAACTCTGTCAACCAGCAGGTTGACGGCGATGTGGGACCCGGTCCGCACTCCATAGGACATTCCGATCAGCACGAGCCAGGCAAAAGAATAGGTGGTCGCCTCCAGGGACCAAATGATTCCGGTATTGAAACCGTAGCGGAGAACAACCTGCGCGAATGTCAGAAGGCACATCACCGCCAGCAGAAGGGCCATGAGCCCCTCCTCCAGGTGATTCAGCATTGTGATGAGCTGAGTGGTCCGCTTGGTCAGGCTGGACAGTTTGGTCAGATCGGATGACACCGTCGAGGCTCGCTCTCACCGGCTGGAATCGGGTGAAGCAATCGTTTCGGGCGACCCGGCAGCCCGGGCGGCCTGCACAATATCGGGGCCGATCTGGTCTTCGAACAGTTGCCACACCGGCAACATGGCCGCGCGCCAGGACTCCAATTCCTCCGGCGTCAACTCAACAAGGGTGGAAGCGCCCGAATCGATAATCTTCCGCAGGGCCTCGGCATTGATGGCGCTCGATTCGCCGTTCACTTCGCGGGTGACCTGGTCCAGGATCTGTTCGAGCTCCGCGCGAATGTCGGCGGGCAAACCGTTCCAGAAGTCCGGATTCACCGCCAGCAGGTAACCGATGTAACCATGGTTGGTCTCCATGAGGTAATCCTGGACCTCGAAGAATTTCTGCGAATAGATATTCGACCAGGTGTTTTCCTGGGCATCGATGGCTCCGGTCTGCAACGCCTGATAGACCTCGCCGAAGTCCATTTTCTGGGCGTTGCCGCCGATCTGGCGCATCTGCTCCAGCAGCACATCCGACTCCATGATGCGGAACTTCAGCCCGGCGGCGTCCTCGGGCCGCCGCAACGCTCGCGGCGCTCCGAACTGCTTCATCCCGTTGTGCCAGAATGCCAGCCCAAGGAAACCTTTATCCGCCAGCGCGCCGAGCAGCGAGCGGCCCTCCGGGCTCTGCTGGAAGCGGGTGACGGATTCGATGTCGGGAAACAGAAAAGGCAGATCGAAAACCTGGAACCGCTTCGTCAGCCGGTCGAATTTCGACAGCGACGCGGCGATCATTTGCACTTCGCCGAAGGCCAGGGCTTCCATGGAATCATCGTCGTTCATCAACTGCCCGGACGGATACACCTCCACCCGGACCCGGCCAGGGAGCCGCTGTTCCACGAGCTGCTTGAATCGTTCCGCGCCCTTGCCTTTGGGGGTGGTTGGAGCCACGACGTGGGGGAACTTGATGACGATCACGCCATCCTCCCGCCCGCCCGCGCATGCGGCGGCCAGCAAGCAAACAATCGCAACGAGTGAAGCTTTCAGCGCTTTGCCCATATCTTAGCCGTTCCTGGTAGCCGTTCCTGGTAGCCGCTCATAGTTTCAGGGATTTCCAAAACCGGGGGACTCATGCCGCCGCCCGGCATTCGGCCTTTACCCTATATCAGGCGCGAGTATAATGCAAACGCTTGCAAAACCTGCTTGAGATGTACGGAGCCGAACGTGAAAATCACACCAAAGATCCGGGTCACCCTTTCTGTCCGGGGCGAGGCGCAATCGCCGACGCGCACCGAAGCCAGCGCCCGGGGCAAGACCATCTTAATGGATGAGCCGGAAGAGCGCGGCGGAACAAACCGCGGGCTCACGCCGGTGGAAACCATGGTGGCGGCGCTGGTCGGCTGCACCAACGTCATCACAAACAGAATCGCCGCCGCCCGCGGCATCCCGATTGCGGCGATGAAGATCAGCGCCGACGCCATCCTGGACCGCCGGGGCGCCGCGCTCGAGGAAGAAATCGCCACGCCGGTTCCGGAGATCGACCTGCGGATCGAATGCCGGACCACGGCGACCGCCGAGCAGGTGCAGATACTACAAAACGATCTGCAAAAATACTGTCCCGTGGCAAAAACCCTGCGCCAGTCCGGAACCCTCATCCGGGAACATTGGGAGATCATCCGGCCTTAGGCGGCCCGGCCCGTCAGTGTTTAGCCAGAGTGTCCAGCCAGATTCAGCACCAACAGTTTTCGCTCCGTCATCTCCTCGATGGCGTAGCGAACGCCTTCCCTTCCCATTCCGGAATCCTTCATGCCGCCGTAGGGCATGGAGTCGGCCCGGTAGGTGGGCGCGTCATTCACGATCAGGCCGCCTACGTCCAGCTCATCGAAGGCTTGGAATATGGCCTGGATGTCGCGGGTGAACACTCCTGCTTGCAAACCATACGCCGAATCATTCATCCGCCGGACAGCCTCTTGCAGGTCTTCAAACGGTTCCAGGGTCACCACCGGCGCGAAGACTTCCTGGCAGCAGACTTTCATCCCCGGGTTCGTGCCGGTCAAGACCGTGGGCTGGAACAAGGCCCCGTCCCGCTCGCCGCCGGCAAGCAACCGGGCGCCACCAGCAACCGCCTCTTGCACCCAACGGGCAGCCCGCTCGGCATCCTGTGGGGAGATCATCGGACCGACGTCGGTCGCCTCATCCAGCGGATCGCCGACTTGCAGTTGTTTCACCAGCGTGAGGAACTTTTCGGCAAAGGTGTCGAAGACCTGACGGTGCACATAAATTCGCTGAACCGAAATACAGGCCTGCCCGGCAAAGGCGAACCCGCCGGCGGCGGATCGTTGTGCCGCAAAATCGAGATCGGCGTCTTCACAAACAGCGACGCCCGCATTGCCGCCCAACTCCAGAACCACGCGCTTCTTCCCCGCTTTTTGCTTCAGCGCCCAGCCGACCTCCGCGCTGCCGGTGAAGGTCAGCACTTTGATCCGGTCATCGGTCACCAGGGGTTGCGCGACCTCCACGGAGCAGAACATGGCGCTGAATGCGCCGGGTGGAACGCCCGCTTCATCGACGATCCGCGCCAGAAAGAGCGCCGACAGGGGCGCTTGCGGCGCGGGTTTCAGCACCATCGAGGTTCCGCATGCCAGCGCCGGGGCGATTTTGTGCGCGACCAAATTTAAGGGGAAGTTGAATGGAGTGATGGCTGCCACCGGACCGACCGGGACGCGGCGCACCAGAGCAAGCCGCCCTTCCGAACTCGCCTCCCGATCGAGCGGCAGCAACTCGCCATGAATGCGCTTGCTCTCCTCCAGCCCGTCGGTAAACGTCAAGATCGCCCGGCTCACCTCCGCGCGCGCCAGCTTGATCGGTTTGCCCGCTTCCAGCGCAATCAACCGTCCCATCTCTTCTTTGTGGACCTGTATCCCCTGAATGATCTTTCCCAGTATCTCGGCCCGGCGATAGGCGGGGAGGCGGCGCATCTGGTGAAACGCGCGATCTGCCGCGCGAATGGCCTCTTCCATATCACCGGCGGCAGCCCGGTAGGTGACCCCGGCGACCTCGCCGTTGTAGGGCGACCGGATTTCTATTTTCTCATCCGATGTTTTCCACTGGCCCCCGGCCAGAAAGCTGAATTCTTGGTTCATGTTGATTCTCTGTGTTTCCTCATCACATCTCTACATCTCTCCGCCGGCACGGCTGCGTATTGAACCCGGGCAACCGGATATGCTTTGCGCTCGGAAGTTCACCTTCCACCCAAACCATCACCTGCTCAAACCGTCACCAAAAATCATACGCCAGCAGCCTCATCGTATCCAGACGGCAGACCAAGCGTCAGACTAAGGTCACACAGAAGAGCAACAGAAAGCCCTCCCGCCCGACTATTGCTTGCAGTATACTGCCTTGGCCGATGGACGCCACAAGAGCATCCTGGGATATAGTTCGGCGGGGACGTCCCATCGCCACGGGGAAAACCCCCAGGGTTGCGCTGACTGGTTTCCCAGCGTTTTGGTTGGATGCTGATGCTGCGGATACTGATGATGCTGAGGAGGGCTTTGTCCGCACTACCGGCAAACAGTCGCTCCTACCGAAAATTCCGATTCACACCGATTCCGGTTTTTCGGGAGGCTACGATTGGGAGAGTTGAGTTTTGGGAGCATTAAAGTTTGGGAGAATCAAAGATCGGGAGAATTAAAGTTTGGGAGAATTAAAGTTTGGGAGAATCAAAGATGAAAACTATTATTACCCTGGCCGCCGTACTCTGCGCGGCAGCGGCCACTCTATGGATCGGACACTCTCCGAGCACACTGGCGGCGCAGGAACTTGCGAGCCCGCGCGGCATGACGCCGGAGGAATACGCCGCCTCCCTTCCCAGCGACGTTTTTCCTGACTCGCGAAGCCGTATTCCCCTGATCCAGCGGGAAGAGTTGGACGAAGAGGGAAAGAAGGCCTACGACTCCCGCGTCTCGCCCGACTCCACATCGCTCGCCGGGCTCCAGGGACCCGGAGGGTTGCAGCTCCACGGAAGCGGCGGAAATATCCGGCAAACAACCGCCCTGGATCGCCGGCTGCAGGAGTTAGCCAGGCTTGTGGTGTCCCGCGAAATGGATCAAGTGTTTGAGTGGACGGTCCATGAACCCGTGGCACTGCGGGAAGGCCTGGAACCGGCGATCATAGACATCATCCGGTATCGCCAGCCTCTGGCGGGGGTGGGCGAGAAAGAAGCGGCCATCATCCAGCTTGGCCGCGAAATCTTCCAGCAACACAAAGTAAGCTCGGACACCTTTGCCCGCGCCCTACAACAACTGGGGAAGAAGAATCTGATTGATCTATGCTATCTGATGGGAGAGTATGCGACCACCGCCGTGGTGCTGCACGCTGTGGATCTGCACCTGCCCTACGACCGGGAGCCGCTTCTGCCGGTTCCTTAATGGGCCGCGCCATGAAACAACTTGGGGATGGATTTATAGACCTGTCGGCAGAGGAGCGTCAGGGTCCAATTCCTCTCGCGACACTTTGGTGGCGCCCAATTTGAGAAGCAGGTTCGCCGTACTCTCGTGGCTGCCGTAGTGCCCCCTACGTCGCATGACCGAGCTAATTCCTGACGCCATACTCCAGGGCGTCTCTCCGAACTTGTCCTTCAGGTCCACCTCGGCGCCGTTGTCCGCCAGAAACTGGACGATGGAGTCCGCTCCCACGAAGGCTGCGGCGTGCATGGCGGTCTGACCGTCCTCGTTGATTGCATGGAGGTCAGCACCCGTTTCCACCGCCGCTCTGACAGCTTCCAGGGCTTTCCTTTCCTGCTCCTCGTTCCCGAGGTTTTCGCTCTGAAACGCGCATGTTTGTTCACAGACCGCTCCCGCCGCCGCCATGAGGGGCGTTGTCTTGCTCCCGGCCGTCAGCCGCGGATCAGCCCCGCTGGCCACAAGGAGCCGCATGAGTTCGGCATCAGCGGCCACCGCTGCCAGCAGAAACGGCGTTGCACCGACCATGGTGAACTGGATCTCAGAGGAGTCACCGGGTCCGCGGTGTTCCGGCTTTTTGATTCGAGCGTTCGGATTCGCTCCCATCGCCAGGAGCGCTTTCGCCAGTTTCGGCATGTTGGGAGGACGCCTGCGGTAGGAGGAGTCGTATCGGACTTTGGTTAAGGCGGAGAGACCTCTTAGGACAGCGGCGTGCAATGCAGTAATGCCGTTGCTGTCCGCCGCGTTCGGGTCGGCGCCCTTTTCCAGCAGGAAGATAGAGAGCTCCTCGTGGCCGCTGGCGCTCGCCACTACCAAGGCGTTGCCGTCTCTCGGCGTGGCCTCATTCACGTCCGCTCCCGCTTCGAGCAAAATCCGGGCAGACTGCAGATCGCCCTGCTGGGCAGCAAACAGCAACGGCGTGAAACCACCCTTCGACTCGCGATAAGGGGTGATCGCTGAGTAGCTGTCGCTGCCACCGGCGCCAAAATCTCTATTTCTATAATACGTCTCCGGCATGAGAATAGACTTCGAACGGGCATGGATGTCCGCTCCGTGCTCGATCAGCGCTCGCGCGACCTCCGAGTGTTTTCCTGCAAGCGCCCACATCAGCGCCGTCTGCCCCTTCTTGGATTCGGTCGCATTCACGTCCGCTCCGTGGGCCAGCAGCGATTTCACCGCGTCCAGGTTGCCCGTGCGCGCGCACGTCATGAGCGCCGTCTCTCCCGTCAGTTGGGCGGCGCTGGGATTAGTGCCGGCCTCGAGCAGCTTCTCGACCATGGCAGCGCTCCGGTTGGTGCAGGCCAGCGAGAGAGCAGTGACGCCATAGAAGTTCGCCGCGTTCAAGTTAGCGCCGGCGCGAATCAGAAGCTCCGCCGTTTCCAGATCATCCCGGTGGGCCGCCCAGTGCAGCGCCGTCGCTCCATCCGCCTGGGGCGCATTCACATCGGCCTGCTGCAACAGGATTCGCACGGCCTCTTTGTTTCCCTTCTGAACCGCCTCCACCAGGCGAAGATCGCCGCTGGCGGCGAGGCTCGAGACCGATAGCAGAGCCGCCATCCACCAGCCAGCCAAACCTTTGATTTTAACGCCCATACTTTTTCTCCCAATCCAGTTGCCGACTGAGGATGTCTCCATCATCGGCATCTACGCCACCGAGGACAGGTCGAGCTTTCCGGTGCTGTCGCCGAAGTTCTCCACCGGAGTTCCCAACTTGTCCAGGAGGGTCAGGAACAGATTCGTCATCGGCGTATCCTTTGGATAGCGGAGATGACGCCCCCACTGGATCTGGCCTGCTCCCCCGCCCAGCAACAGGATGGGCAGGTTTTGGAGCCAATGCGCGTTGCCGTCGCTCATGGCGCTGCCGTAGACGATCATCACATGGTCCAGCAGGGAGCCATCGCCGTCCGGCGTGGACTGCAGCTTCTCCAGGAAATACGCGAACAGCCTGGAATGATAGAGGTTGATCTTGTAAAGCTTTTCGAGCTTCACGGGATCGCTCTGGTGGTGCGACAACGGGTGGTGCGCATCGGGAACGCCGATCTCGCGGTAGGTCCGGTTGCTTTGTCCTCGGCCCATCATGAAGGTGCCGACGCGGGTCAGGTCGGTCTGGTAGGCCAGCACCTGCAGATCAAACATTAACTTGGCATGCTCCTCAAACGTGGCCGGGATGCCAACGGGCCGATCGAGCACCGGCAGCTCCCGGGAGGATTGTACCTCGGCCATCTGGATGCGCCGCTCGATATCGCGCATGGCATCGAGATACTGGGCAAGCCTGGTGCGGTCGCTCGGGCCGACCGCCCCCATCAGGCGAGCCACAGCCTGGGTCACCGAGTCGAGCAGGCTGCGGTCCTTCCGGATTCGGGTGAGCCGCACGGCCGGGTCCGTGCTGTTACTGTCGCCAAACAGGCGTTCGAATACCGCGCGCGGCCGGTATTCGACCGGCAGCGGCATCGTGGGAGTGCGCCAGGAGAGCGTGTTCATGTAGGCGCAGCTCCACCCTTTTTCGCATGCGCCCACAACCTCGTTGCTGTGCAGGCCGAGCTCAAGCGAGGCCACTTGGGTGTGCTTGCCGAGTTCCTTCGCAGCGATCTGG
>JADFGZ010000421.1 GCA_022567475.1 Acidobacteriota bacterium
TCTATTCCTGACCCACAAGGGTCAGCGCTGCCCGTACCAGGGATGGTACGAACATACCACTTCTACGTTTCCTCGGGGGTCCCCCGAATTTCCCACGGGCTTTTGCCGCGACCATGTCAAAATTCCGGATCGATGTCCCTGAGCGTTGCAGACTGAGAAAGGTGCTTTGAATCAGGTCTTCTTCTGCCGCAAAGGCGCACTTGCCTGGTGCAGGAACTTCAGAATCTCCCAGTGGCATCTGGACGCCGTGGTCTCCTGGTAGGGGATGGAATTTTCCTTACAGAACGGTCTAATGATCTTCTGAGCAGCCTTTAACTTGTTGCGGGCCATGTTGGGAAAGAGGTGGTGCTCAATTTGGTAGTTGAGACATCCGAACCAGAAGTCGGTGAAGGGATGGGATTGGAGATTTTGCGCCGTACAGACCTGCTGGTGCAGGTAATCCAGGGGATGGTCCTCCTCCAGGACGACCATCCCTTTGTGGTTGGGAGCGAAAGCCGAGACCAGGAGAAGACTGAAAAGAGACTGCTGTACCAGGATGAACGCCAGGGCGGTCCACAGGGGCAGTTGGGAGAATACCAGACCGTAATAAAGTGGAAAGTGCAGCAAAAAGAGGATCGATTCCAGAATGGGCTGTCTGGGATTCCCCTTCAGCAGGAACTTGACGCTCTCGATCCGCATCATTACCGGATAGGCTAGCATCAAGGGAAGGAAGTAGAAAGCCTGATAGCGCACCAAGCTACGCAGCCACCCGCCCTTGCTGCGAGCTTGCTTATCTGAAAACGCAAAGAAATCAAACTCGATCGCAGGATCGGAGCCAAGCTGATTGGGGTGGCAGTGATGCCGATTATGGGTGTCCATCCACCAGGAAAAGCTGATGCCTACAATGGGCACAAAAAGCAGGCCTAAAAAATCCTCCTTTGCCGCAGATCGAAAAATCTGTCGGTGGCCCGCATCATGACAGATGAATCCAAACTGCGTAAAGACGAATGCCAGGTAGATGGCATTCAAGAGCTGCACCCAGAGGGCGTCCGTCAGCACCAGGAGGGCAACCCCCGGAACCAGGAGGATCATCGTCAAGGGTATTTTGAAAGCATAATAACGAGGCTGTTTTTCCAGCAGGCCATTTTCCTGGATCAGACGTCTCAACTGGGCAAACTTGTTCGGATTCTCCCCCACCGGATCGAAATCCACTGGAACTTGAGCTACCTCAACAGGCATAGTTTTTCTTCCTTGTACGGTTTCCCGAGCTGGATTGGTCACGCATCGTTTCGGTGCCGGGCAATCCCTCCCCAAAGTGTCCGCACGAACTCGATTCACGGACTCTTTGCAGAGTTACCCACAGCACTTGCCCGCAAGCAGTGGCCCGAGCGCCATAGACTCTTTTCTTGGCCGTCGGGCGTGGCGTCTGCCTAGCTCATTGTTTTCAAACCTGGGGCAGGCAGACTCGAAACAATCGATCATTTTTTCTGAGCCGGAGTCTTTGCTCTCATCTCTTGAGAATTCCAGCTATTGACGCAGCGCCAGAATTTCGAGGGCGAGTTCACGAAGTTTCTTGAAGGCCGTGAGCAGCATGCGGTCATCAACGAAATCAGAGCTTTTGGCACGCCAAGTACTATGTAGGCCTTGATGGAATAAGTCAAATCCTTTCATGGATATGGGGTTTTTTCCTGGCTGCCTTCAAGCCCTCAATTCAGAATTTGTATTGCACCAATCTCCGCTGCTATGTCATTCGGTGGCCGGCAGAGGCGCGATTGGCGGACAGAGGACGGCCCAGCCCTTTCCCCTTCGCCCGGTGAAGCGGAATTCGACCTGGCATTGACCACAGGCATACACCAGGGTGAAAAATACAAAAATAGGCATGAACGCCGCTGGTTTGCGCCGATTGTCGATGCTGCAGGTATCCACGGTTTCCGCCCGCACAACCCTGGGCTCGGTGTATTGCACTTTGATAGCCGCAAGCGCGATAGCTTGGCTTACGATCTCATGGAACCGGTTAGGCCGCAGGTTGACGCATACGTTCTGGAATGGATCAGTCGGGGGCCGCTGCGGCGGGAGTGGTTCTTCGAGCGGCGCGACGGCACGTGCCGCCTGATGGGATCATTTGCTGTCCGGCTTTCCGAGACTGCGCCAACGTGGGCTCATGCCATCGCGCCACTGGCTGAAAGGGTCTCTCGCACGCTCTGGTCAACGATACGGAAGCCTGCACGCCCGCTCTCTCCTGCAACACGGCTGACCCAGGGTCGCCGACGCCAATCAAGAGGGGGTCCGTCCAGTCTGCCAGCCAAACCCGCGCCACGGCCACCGGCTGTTTGTCGGGTCTGCGGGGTGCCGATCAGGTTCCGCCGGACTTATTGCGCATCGTGCGCTGTTACTGTTTCCAAAGAGGCACTCGTAAAGGCTGCACGGCTCGGGCGAGTGGCCGCGAACAGTCGCGAGGCCAAGGCCCGCCACGCTGAGACACAGCGCCGACATGCCGCCGCGCTGAAAGCGTGGGACCCATCGGACAAACCGGAGTGGCTTGACGAGAAGGCCTACGGCGAAAAGATTCAGCCTCGCCTAGCGGGGGTCACGATCCCGGTCATATCATCAGCCCTCGGCGTCTCCAACCCTTACGCCGCAGACATCCGCGCCGGCCGGCACCGCCCACATCCAAGG
>JADFGZ010000148.1 GCA_022567475.1 Acidobacteriota bacterium
ATTCGGTTGGAATGCATCTCACCATCGGGTGAGAAGGTCGCCATAATACCGCTCATGTCGTGGCTGTTCTCAACGTCATAGTGGGCTTTAAGCAGGCGTCGGCGTCGGGCCTTCTCGCTATCGGTAATGGGCATGGGTGATACTCCTTGTTGAGGGCTAGGGTTTTGCTTTCGGCCGGACTGCTGCGCACTCATTGCTTGGGCACTCGCAACGAGCGCCGCACCGCTGCCTGCAGCAACTTTTAGGAAGCTGCGTCGATCGAAGGAATTTTTATCTTGTTTCTCCATGCTAACTGTTACCTCCAGTTTCGTTAACGGGCCACTGGATAGGAATTTCCGTTTTCGAACTTCCCTGGCTTTGAGCTGATTTCGGTCCCGATCTGGCAAAATTCTACATCTCCAACCGCCGAAACCGCAACAGATTTCGCTCTACCCTCGCTACCGACCTGCTGGCACGCAGTGCCACAGAGCAGGACGCGGCCGACATCCTGGGAATCTCCTCGGCAATCGTGCGGAGACACTACGGCAAGTGGTACCAAACCAGACAGAACCGAATTGACGAGATGATGCGGCAGTACCAGCAGGAAACCATTGCCTGCCCGTTCTGCAATGGCGAGGGACGGTCAAAAAACGAAGCCTGTAAAGAGTGTCAGGGGGCCGGTCGAATATCCCTGAGCACGAAGGAACTCGGATCATTTGGTATGTCTTTTGTACGCGGGTCATTTCGTGCCGGCAACATACTGATAAATAAACTAAATAAATGGTGCGAAAGGAGGGACTCGAACCCCCACGCCCTTTCGGGCACCAGATCCTAAGTCTGGCGCGTCTGCCAATTCCGCCACTCTCGCTTCCAGTTTGATTATATACCCCGCCACCCGAGCAGGTGAGGGCCTAGCCGTGCTGGCTGCATAGCAATGAAAATGGTTCCGGGAAGAAACGTTGCCACCTAGCCGCCGCTGGTGTCTTCGCCGGAATAGGTAGGAAATTGCGGGCCGGTAAAGCGAACTCCGACAATGTATTGGTCTTCGCCCGAGTTGTCCATCCGCATCACTTCGCCGGTGGTCAGGAAAGGGGTCGCTGGCCTCCGCCCAACCGGGTTGCGATGAATCTCAACTTCCAGCTCCGCTCCGATCGCAACTTCGTGCGAAAGCTGGAAAGAACACCCCCCGCGGCTGACGTTGTCGGAAACCGTCGTCTCTGCAAAGGGAAGCCCGAAACGGTCCACACCCTTGATCCGAACCTCCAGGGCTACCCCAATCCGCCGTTGCCGGCGGGCTTGCTCTCCCATCGGCTTCCCTCCGATGCGGGTGATTCGCGCGGGAAATTCGCACTTAGCTTTATTTCTCGCTATCCCTATCCTTCGCTGCCCGGAACGGTTTTCTCTTCGGCCTCGTCCTGCCGGGCGGAGCTGTCTTCACGGGCGTCCACATACATATTGGGATCACCGAAGTTGACCGCCTGCTGGGCGGCACCCTCTTCCGGGGCGTCCATGCCGGTCCTGCGGCGAAACTCATCGAGCTTCAGCAGAGGCCGTTCGAGCGAAGGGATATATGCAGTCCATTCGCCCACCGTCGAACTCTCCCGGTCCAGTCTTGTTTGCATGCCCTGGAGCTTGGAGTCCAGATCATCCAAATAGTGCAGCAGCAGAGCCTCCGGGAACATGGGGAGCTTGGGTGAACCGAACAGGTACTGGCCGTGATGGCTGATGATCAGGTGTTCCAGCAGAGTTTGCAACGGGCGGGGAAAGTCCGGCATCTCCGCCAGCGTGCGGTGGAGAATCTCCAGCTCCAGAATCATGTGTCCCAGCAGTTGGCCTTCGGTTGTGTAACCGAAGGAGCGTGTATAGGAAAGCTCGTAGATCTTGCCGAGATCGTGCAGGACGACGCCGGCGAGCACAAGGTCCAAATCGATCTGGCTGTAGTTTTGGGCCACCAGCCGGGTAAGACGGCATAAGGAAAGAATGTGTTCCAGCAGCCCCCCGAGGTATGCATGGTGCAGGGTCTTGGCCGCCGGAGCCAGCTTCAGCCGCTCGGCGATCTCGGGATTGGAAACGATCCGTGACAGCAGAGCCTTCAGGGACTCGTTCCGAAGCCCTTCGATGACCTGCTGCAACTCCGTCCACATCTCTTCGGGGTCCCGAACGCTGCGGGGGAAATAATCAGTCAGGTCGACGTCCTTGTCCTCCAGCCGTTTCAGCTTGTGCACGGTCAGTTGCGGCTTGTTGCGGAACAACTGCACCGAGCCCTTCACCTTGACGAAATCATCGCGCTCAAAGGTGGAATGCACCTGGTCCACGTTGTCCCACATCTTGGTGTCGACCTCGCCGGTGCGGTCCGACAGGGTCAGCGCCAGATAGCTCTCGCCGGTCTTTTTTACGCGGAGATCTTTGGCTTGAACCAGAAAATTGGAGGTGATGACCTGGTTGGGTTGGAGATCGCTGATGTAGATTTCTTTCATGTGCCTGGCGTATACCTATGGCATCTAACTATGTCATCTAGCTATGTCATCCAACTATGGCTCCGGGGTGCTCGCCTGTCCGTCCGCCGCCCCGGAGTCCACATAACCTGCCTTGATCGAGACAAAGCTCTCCCCGCGCAGGTGGGTCAAATATTCGCGCGTGGCCGGCTGGATTTTCTGCAAATAGAGCTGTTCATAGATCGAGTTCTGAATCTCTGCCAGAGGCGGGATGCCGCCCTCGGAACGCTCGACCAATTTCAGAATCATCAACCCGTACTTCGTACGGATAATGTCGCTGACCTGGTCTTTCTCCAACGCGAAGGCGACCTCTTCGATTTCCGCGGCCATCATGCCCTTCTCGAAAAAACCGGCGTCGCCTCCATTGCTCGCCGTGGCATCCTCGGAGTGCTTCCGGGCCAGCTCGGCAAAATCCTCTCCAGCATGGGCCAAGGCCAGCACCTCTGCGGCTTTTTTCTCCACCGCCGGCAGTTCCTCGGCTGTGGTTTCCTCCGTAGAGAAAAGAATCTGCCGGATGTGGACTCCCGCCGGGCGGTCCAACTCTTCTTTATGCTCGTTGTAATAGGCCTCCAGCTCATCCGGAGAAACCGTGATGCGGGCGCCCACATCGCGGCTGATCACCCACTGCGTCAGAATGCTTTCGCCCAGATTTTGTTTGAAATCTTCATAGATCAATCCCTGCTGCGCCACGGCCTCTTCCAGAGCCTCCATGCTGGGCAGATCCATCTGCTGGCGAATCTCGTCCAGCCGTTTGATGACTTCCGTGCCGGCATTCAGGCCCATGTCGCCCGCCTTCTGCACCAACAACTGCTGGTCAATCAAATCTCGCAGCACATTTCTGGAACGCTGGCTGAGGAGTCCTTCCAGTTCCAACCCGCTGACCTGCTGGGATAGTTCCTGTCGGAGGGCTTGCAGGCTGCCATTGTATTCCGACAGCACGATCACACGGTTGTTCACCCGTGCGACGATCTCTTCCACCACCTCGGCGGCGGCTGGAACCAAACAGACTCCCGCCAGGAGCACACCGGCACAAACCACTCTCATTGCGTATCGCGGCATTGAGCGCATCCTCACATTCTATTCCAAGATAGTGAATTCAGTATATTTTACCGGCGAGGTCCCCTGCAACCCGTTTTTGCCGTACAGCAGGCACAAGATTCCCCCCCCGGGGGTGGGACTGCTCCCCCCTGTCTCCCATCCAGGACAGCAATCCCGGAAGGACTATTTCACAATTTTAATTTGGAGCGAATCGTTTTGCGGACTTTGGGGTCTGCCGCGTTTTCCAGGGCTGTCTCATAGGCGGCTCTGGCCTCCGCCGTGCGGCCCCGGGCCATCTCAATGTCCCCGAGCTGCTCATACACAAGCGGGCTCCGCGGCTTCCGCTGCAAAGCCTCCTGGAGTTGCTCGACGGCGTCATCGGGATTGCCGCTACGGGCCAGCAGCCCCGCCAGAGCCATGCGGGCGCCGACGAAGTCTGGCTTCGCACTCAACACGGCCCGGTATTCCTCCATGGCTTCGGCCAACGCGCCCTGGCGGTCCAGCGTCTCGGCCAATACGAGCCGGGAAGGAAGGTACTGTTCCTGTTTGGAGATATTCTCGCGCCACAGATCGATCGCCTCCGGCACCCGCTCCCGGTTCTCCGCAAGCAGCAACGCCAGGTTGTGGCGGGCTGCCAGCAGGTCCGGGTTCTTCTCCAATGACTGGCGATAAAAAGCCTCGGATTGCGAAGCGCGGCCGCGGGAAGCGTAGAGCACGCCCAGCGCGTTATAGGGCTCGGCGAGGTCCGGCGTGAGGGCAATCGCTTTGCGGTAGGCATCCTCGGCCTCGCTGCGGCGGTTCAGCCGCTGGTAGACCAAGCCCAGGTTGTAAGGAAGGTAGGAATATTGCGGCGCCATTTTCATGGCTTCTTCATAGGCGCGAATAGCGCCCTGGTAATCGCCGATCTCCGTGTAGGCAAGCGCCAGGTTATGCAGAGGGTACGCCCAGTAGGGGGCGCGGCGATTGGCGTCGCGGAAGGCCTGAATCGCATGGCTGAAATCGGACTGCTCCAAATAAGCAATGCCCAGCGCGTTATAGGAAAATGCGCCCTTGGAGTCCAGCCGCACGGCCCGCTCCAGAAATTCAATGGCCTCGTCATATCGTTTATCAAAGATCAGCATGCGGCCCCGGGAAAAGGCCTCCCGGCTTTTCAAGAACGGCGAACCCGGCGTGAGCACCTGCGCCGCTTGAAAATAGAGGGCGCCGGAAGCAAAATTCAAACGGGTTTGGGGAATCTGGTCGCCGCTCAGGTAGCGCAGCAGAACCTGCTGTCCCCGGTCTTCCAAGGCGACGCGCAGCCGGTTTTCCAGGAGCAGATAGTCTTCCTCCGACAGTCTTCGCTCCAGCCGGCGCAGGGGCTCAAAGGCGCTCCCGGCGGTTTCCGGAAGGACCCGTCCTGCTTCCAGGGCGTCCTCAAACAACACAATGTCACCGATAGTAGACTGCAGGCGACGCCTCTTCGGAGCCGACATCCCTTCGGGGTCCGGCAGCGTAACGGCGGCTAAGAAGCGGCTGGACCCCTCGTTCGTTACGGCAGGCGTCCAATCCGCCAGCAGAATCCCTTCTTCTTCGATGTCCGCCAATTCCAGATCATCCAGAAAACTGACTCGCTCGGTGGGGTGCTGCTTGTTCCGGGTTGCTTCCCGCACTTTGTCGCGAACGTAGTCAATCACCTCGTTGACGCTGACAAACCCGTCCCCGTTTCCCGTCTCCTCAATGTCGTCGGCGTCTCCGTTCAACGCCCTCAGGAGGAAATAGGTGAACGCGCCGTGCCCGCCGCCGAACCGCGCGCTCTCAATCGAATATTCTTTCGGGCGGCTCGCCAGAAAACCGAACAAGTCTCCTTCTTCCTCAAACAGCTCTTCCATGTTCCGGTTGACGGTGTTGCTCTTGATGGTGCCGATCATTCCGGCCCGGCACACGTCGACATAAATCAGCACCCGGCCGACCTTGCTCAACTGATCCCGCATCAGCGCCTGGATGTCGGACATCGGCAGAGCCGTGCTGGCCAAATCCTGCGGGTCGCTGTCGTAGGTGATGATGAAGGCCTGCGGGCCGTCGGGGGTCTTGGCCACCGTGCCGTGGGCGGCCAGAAACAGAATGACCGTGTCGTTTTTCCCCGCCCTGGCTCTTAGGAAGGTCTCGATGGCGGCGCGGATGGCTGCCGTGGTCGCCTCCTGGTTGGTGAGTCTCTCGATGTTTTTTTCCGGCACTGCCCCGCCCCGAGGGCTCAGCAGGTATTCCTCAAATGTCTCGGCGTCCGCGTGGGCAAATTGGAGCTGCTGTTCCTCTGTCAAAAGCTGGTACTCGGAGATGCCAATCAGCAATGCATAGGTTTCCCCCGGGCCGTCCTCTCCGGCCTCTTCCGGCTCCAGCCCCGATGCTTCCTCGTGAACCAGCGCCCGAACCCAGTCGGCGTCTTCCCATGCGCCGGAAATTTTTTCGTATTCCTCGATGGCATCCACAGAGAGGCCGTATTTCTGCAATATGGCCGCGCGAGCCAGCCGGGCGGCTTGGTCATTGGAATCCTGGGACAATGCCTGATCGATGGGCTCCAATTCAGCGCGCAGGGCGTCTTGATCGGATGCCGGAAGTTCCTGGAGGCGGGACTCAAAGCTGGCGGTTTCACCTTCCGTGACATCGAGCGCGCGGGTCAAGGTATCCCGGTAATGCTGCTGGCTGGCCGAGGGCGTCCGCTCCAACTGAGGCAGGATGCAATAGGAGACTTCTTTCTGGTCCACCAACTCTCCCTGCTTGACGCGAAGCTTATCCGCCTCAAAAACAACTTCGCCGTCCTCGCTCAGCGTCTGCGAGGACTTCCCGGGGCAAAACAGAAAGGAGACCGTGCCGCCTTCCCCTTGCAGGGAATCGCCCGGAAACAGGATGTCACCCGCCTTGGCCCTCAACGCCAATTCGCTGTTGACACGAACCAAGCGGGCCCCGTCCGATGACAGCACCAAGCCCACCGACTGCTCTTTATCCTGGGCAGCCAGCGAACTCGCCCATAGCAATCCGATCACTGCTAATCGTAGCCACATCATGGTGCTATTATAAATCCTTCAAAGCACTCTTGCATATAGTACTTTGGTAACAAATTTTTCTGGTTCCGGGTTCACCATAGGGTACTAGGAACAGGTTACAAATGAGTGCCTCCATTCCGGGTCCTTATGTTTGCATTTCGGCCTGCCGAAGGTAAACTTAAATGGTATTTATGGCACAGCGAGTTTATTTCCGGCTTGATCCTCGTCTTTATCTTCAGCGAGCGTGTTTCTGTTTTCTGGCCTTCCTCTTTCTCAATGCAATTGGGCAAGCGCAGACGACGCAGGGTTTGATCTCCGGACAGGTGATTGACCTGGAGGACGGCAACCCGATTCCCAACGCACGGGTAACCTACCTGAGCCTGGCGACCAATACCACCGGCGCCGCCCTCACCAGCTCCTTTGGCTTTTATTTTCTTCCTCTTCTGCCGCCCGGCAACTACCGCATTCGGGTGACCGCCGACCGCTATCAAGCTCAGGAACTGCAAGAGTTGCAACTGTCGGTGGCCGCTTTTCTCGACGTGAACTTCCGTCTTCGTCCCGTGGCGGACGTGTGGGAAGGAGGGCAATATCGCAGCGTGTTCCTGCCCGGCACCCGGACGATCCTGACCTTCTTCGGGCCGGACGTGGACACCACGCATTCGAGCTTGATGGAAGGAAATCGCGGAACCGGCGGCGGGCTGGAATCGACGGTCTCGCATGTGATTGACCCGGCCCAGGTGCGGGATCTGCCGCTGGCGGGCCGGGATGTCTATACCATGCTGGTCACACTGCCCGGTGTCACCGCCGACACGGCTACGGCGCGGGGGCTGGGGCTGTCGGTCAACGGGCAGCGGCCTTCGGCCTCGAATTTCCTGCTGGACGGATTGCAGAACAACAACTTTCTGGTGACCGGACCGCTGAGCGCCGTCGCTCCGGAAGCGGTGCAAGAGTACCGGGTCTCCACCAACAATTTCTCCGCCGAGTACGGGCGAACCTCGGGATTTGTGGCCAACGCCGTGACGCGTTCCGGCGGCGGCCAGTGGCATGGCCTCGGCTACTACTACCTGAAAAACGAGGCGCTCAACGCCAATGATTTTCAAAAGAATCTGGAAGGCCTGCCGCGCGTCCCGGCCAAAGAATCGCAAGTCGGCTTCTCCGTGGGCGGCCCTCTGCGCGCGGGCTCCCTGTTCGCCTCCGGCTCTTTCGAGTACCTGCGCAGCCGAGGCCGCGGGGATGCTTTGGAGTTCCAGCTTCCCACTCCGGCGTTTGTGACCTTCACCGCTCCGGGCAGCATCGCCCGGCAACTGCTGGAGCAGTTTCCGGCGCCCGAGGTCAGCGACCGGAATCTTTTCACGGCCAAGACCAGCATCGCCCCGCCCGTTTCGGTGAACCGCTATCTCCTGCTGCCCCGCGTCGATTACCAGTCGGCCGACGGCGCCCACCGGCTGATGGCCCGGCTGGCCTTGTCGAAGCTCGACCGCCCGGATTTTGTCTGGACACCTTACGAGGACTTCATCTCCTCGCTGAACCAGGACACCGCCGGGCTCGCCTTCCGCGCCATCAGCTCGCTGCAGCCCAACCTGGTGAATGAGGCGCGGTTCGGTTGGAACTGGGACGACCTGGGCTGGGACCGGCCGCAGCCGCAAATCCCCACCCTGGCCTCCGGCGACGGGACCTCGCTTCCGGGCAGCCCGGTTTTTTACGAGTACAGCAACCGCAGCAGAAGCTGGGAGCTGATCGACAACCTGCTGTGGACCCACGGCAGGCACATCATCAAGGCGGGAGGCGGCTTGCTGCTGCGCCGCATCGACGGCTTCCTGACGGCGGGCCGCGACCCGCTCGTTCTGTTCAGCGACATCATCAGCTTCGCGCTCGACAGCCCCGGTTTCATGGCGGCTTCCGTCTCGCGGGAAAACCTGCCGAATTTGACGACCCCCGAATATGACCGGGAATACAGCAACACGCAGTTCTTCTTTTTTGCGCAGGACAGCTTCAAGCTGACGCCCCGGCTGGTGCTGAACTTCGGCCTCCGCTACGAGAACTTCGGCGCGCCCCGAAACACGGGGGCCGTCAAGGATGGCGTCGTGGAGATGGGCGGTGGCGACACAATCATCGAAAGCCTGTCGTCCGCGCGCCTGGTGTTTCCCCAGGGCGGGGACCAGCAGCTATACGATCCCGATAACAATGACTGGGCCGGGCGCTTCGGTTTTTCCTACAGCCTGCGGGAGAACGCCGGAACCGTGCTGCGGGGCTCCTACGGCATCTTTTATGACCGTCCCTTCGACAACCTGTGGCAAAATCTCCGGGCCAACAACACGGTTCTGGGATCGTTTCGCATTAGCGCATCGCGGACCGATTACCTCCAGCCCGTCTCCAGCCTGCTGTCCGGTTTCGAAGGCGCCGCCTTCGCCCAGGACTTCCCGCAGATCACCGCATATCAGCCCGAGCTGCGCAACGCTTATGTCCAGAGCTACTTCTTAGGCTTGCAGCATGAATTAGGCGAGACGCTGACCCTGGAGGTGAACGGCCTGGGATCGCTCGGACGGAAATTGATTACCACCGACATCGTCAACCGGGAATTCAGCGTGCCGATTGACCCGAACAATTTCCTGGAAAACCCGTTCGGCAGATTCAACCCGAGCCTGGGCCGGCTCTCCTACAGGGCGAATCAGGGCACCTCCAACTACAACGCGCTGACCGCGCGGCTCCGCCACCGGGGCAGGAGCAGCCAGTTGCAGGTCGCTTACACCTGGAGCCGCACCATCGACATTCAAAGCGAACCGCTGGCCGGGGACTTCTTCAACCTCAGCTTTACTCGGGTCACCAGCGGCGCGGGCGCGGGCGCGACGGCGGCCTTTGCGCGGCAGTTCGACGGACGGGGCGACCGCGGCAACTCCGATTTTGACCAGCGGCACAACCTGGTGATCCTCTCCATCTGGGATTTGCCGGACCTGTTCTCTTCCACTCAGGCCGGCGTGCTGTTCCGCGACTGGCAATTTTCCCAGATGGCGGCCTTCCGCTCCGGCTTTCCTTTCACGGTCAGGGCTCCAAGCAGGTTTTCCTTTGACGGCGAGCTGGTCATCAACAACCCCGCCGACTTGATCGACCCGGCGCGCGCCGAGGCCGGGCAAGGGGAGTGTACGGGCGGACGGAAACTCCTGAACGCGGACGCTTTCCGCGAGTCTGCCGCCGGGACGCTCGGCAACTCCGGGCGGAACGCCTTTCGCGGCCCGGGGCTCTACAATATTGACCTTTCGCTGAGCCGCTCCTTCCGCCTGCCCTGGCTCGGCGAGGCGGGCCGCCTGACCTTCCGGGCGGACGCCTTCAACGTCCTCAACCACGCCAATCTGAATAACCCGGATTCATTTTTTACTTCGGAGACCTTCGGCTTGGCCCTGTTTGGCCGCCAGGGGCGGGACACGGGCTTCCCGGCGGTGACCCCGTTCAACGAGACAGCCCGCCAGTTGCAATTTCTTTTGCGAATCGAGTTTTAGACCAATTTCAGAGTTTGAGCAGAGTGTTTCACAGCCCTGCAAGGGCGGCAGAATCTAGCCCAGGGCGTAAGCCCTGGGACAACGGGGACCGGTATTACCCCAAGCCCCAGAGGGGCGAAAGACGCTCCGGCCCTCTTCTTTCGCCCCTTCCGGGGCTGATCCGGCGTGGCCTTTCCCACCCACGGCTGACGC
>JADFGZ010000149.1 GCA_022567475.1 Acidobacteriota bacterium
GACGGCGAATCCTTTGCAGCCGGCAATCGGCGGCTCTGTAGACGCCTTTGTGGCGAAGATCGAGGACCCCCCGCCAGCCGTGAATCCCGGCGGCTTGGTGAATGGGGCCAGCTTTGCCGGTGGGGTGGCGCTGGCATCCGGCGGCATCACTTCACTGTTCGGCAGCAACCTCGCTGCTTCCACTGTCCTTGCAGAATCGTTGCCGCTGCCCACCACGCTCGGGGGAGTGACCGTCGAGGTCAACGGCATTGCCGCGCCGCTGTTTTTTGTCTCTCCCGTCCAGATCAACTTCCAGATTCCTCACGAGTTGGAGGGCCAGTCGGAAGCGAGCGTAACAGTTACCGTGGGTGGCGTGACCAGTTCCCCGGAGACGGTCGAGTTGGCTCCTTCCTCCCCGGCCATCTTTTCCACCGACTCGTCGGGCAGCGGGCAGGGAGCCATCCTGATTGCAAACACTGCTTCGATAGCCGCACCAGTGGGAACTTTCCCCGGCTCCCGCCCGGTCGAACGCGGGGGATTCCTTTCGATCTTCTGCGCCGGACTGGGAGATGTAACCAACCCGCCTGGGATCGGGGAAGCAGCTTCCGCCGATCCGCTTTCGACCACGATGAACGATCCCACTGTGACGATTGGAGACGCGCCAGCGCCGGTCAGCTTCTCCGGCTTGGCTCCGGGCTTCGTGGGCCTCTATCAGGTGAACGTGCAGATTCCGGCGGGAGTGGCACCGGGGCCGGAAGTGCCGCTCGTCTTGTTCCAAAACGGCGTGCCCTCGAATCCCGTCACCATCGCGGTGCAATAGTCTCTTTACTCGGGCGGGGCCCGCTCCTGCGTTTCCCGAAAAGCCATGCTATAATGAGCGAAATTTTCAGCGGTCAGCAGAACATGCTTTCGGTTCCAACCATGAATCCGGACTTAAAACTACTCATTGAACTCCAAGAGCTGGACAGCGCCATAGAAGGCCTTTCGGCTGAGATGCAACGGCTGCCGCGAAAAATTGCGGAGATCGAAGAACAGCTTGCCGCCCATATCCGAAAAAGGGAGGCCGACCAGCAAGCCCTGGCGGGAAATCAACAGGCGCGCCGCAAGCGGGAAAGCGAGATTGCCGCCCTGCGGGAGAAGATCAGCCGCTACCGGAACCAGATGCTGGACGTGAAAACGAACGAGCAGTACCGCGCGCTCCTCCATGAAATTGAGTTCCATGAAACGGAGATTCGCAAGCTGGAGGACGAGATTCTTGCCGAGATGGTAGCGTCCGAGTCCTTGGAGGAAAGTTTGCGAGGGTCAGAGCAAAGTCTGGCCGAGGAGCGCTCCCGCGCCCACGAGGAAATCACAACCGCCAAAAAGCAGCAACAGGAAGAGGAGAAAAAGCTGAGCGACGTCCAGGCCCGCCGGGAAGCGGCGCAACAACGGCTGACAGCCGACGTCTACGCGCGCTACCAACGGATTGCCGCCCTGCGCAAGGGTTTGGCTGTCGCCCCCGCATCCGATGGAGCCTGCCAGGCGTGCTATGTGCGGCTCCGCCCGCAGGCTTACAACGACGTCAAAACCAACCAGCAGATTCTCGTCTGCGAGAGCTGCAACCGCATCCTGTATTATGTGCCGCCGCCGCCCCCGTCCGCGTAAAGCAGAGCCATGTCCTCCCCATTCAAACCTCCCCTTCCATCCTCGTCATCGGAACGGGTGGCCTACATTGACGGAGGCTCCCGGGGAAATCCCGGACCCGCCGGCTACGGCGTAGTCATTCAGGACTCGCAGGGCCGCACGGTCGAGACGCTGTCCAAACGCCTGGGAACAGCCACCAACAATGTCGCTGAATATCAGGCCCTGCTGGCTGCTTTGGAGTACGCCGGACGCAAACAGCTCCGACGGCTGAAAATCTACTGCGATTCCGAACTGGTCACAAAGCAGATGCAGGGGCGCTACCGGGTGAAGAGCCCTGAGTTGAGCCCTCTATACGAGCGCGCGCGGGAATTGGCCAGCCGCCTGGACCATTTTTCCATCCAGCATGTGCCCCGGGAGCAAAACCGCCAGGCCGACCGGCTGGTCAATGAAGTTCTCGACCACGGAGCATCCACCCCGCGCCTTCCGGTGCATTCTTTTTTGGCGGTAGTGGAAGCAGGAAAGCTCAGACCCTTGTCCCCCACCCCGGAGCTGGAAGAGGGAATGGAATACGAGGTTCGCGCGCGCAAGCGGATCAAGTAAGGTGACCGCCAGGACAGGCATTGCCGAATGCGGGCTTTTTCTCTGCCAATTTTCTTTCAAACTTCGTCTTGGATTTTCGGGTGGAATGAATTAACATAGGTGTGTTTAATTGTACAATTTTGCCATGTTACCTTGCCCCCAGCTCGGAATGGCCTACCCTTCTCAAATCCCGAGAAATATCTTTATACCCGAACATAACGGAAGCGGCATCGGCCACGAATCTGCCTTGGCCCCCTCGCGAGGCCCTGTCAAGGCTCCCTCGAAAGGATGACATTCCCATGGCTATTTACGCTTACTGCCTCCTTCGCCTGTCCGCAGAGGAGGACTGGCCCGTTATGCAGGGGATTGACGGCCATCCGGTGTTCCCGCTCCGGTGCGGGAAGTACACGATGTTGATGAGCCGTTTGGACCGCAATTACAGGTTTACTCCCCGGTCCATCGTGCAGCACGGCCAGATCATCGGCCGCGCCTTTGAAACGCACACCGTCCTGCCGATGCGTTTTGGCACCTCTTTCCAATCCGAAAAACAAGTCGTTCAACTCATTCAGGAAAACCGGAGCGAACTGCTGGAAGCCTTCTGCCGGCTGCGCGGCAGGGCCGAGATGCGCTTGAAGTTGCTCCTGCCTACGGACGTTCAGAACCCAGGAAGCCCGAAGAAATCTCTTCCGAATTCCCTGGCGGCTGGGAAGCGCCGTCCGAACGGGAACGGAGCCGGGAAGCCGGTGGACGCTCCGATGGACGCAAGGAGCCGCATGCTGGCCGAGCAACTAGCCGTCTGGGCACGCGAGATGTTTCGTCCCCTGGAGCAGCAGGTTCGCTGCCGCATGATTCTGGGCAGCGAGTTGCTGGTGGATTGCGCCCACTTGATCGAGAACAAAAGAGTGGCCAGCTACCAGAAGTTGCGCCGGAGCGCAGCGGAACAGGTGAAAGGCTGCGACCTCCGGATCAGCGGCCCGTGGCCGCCTTATCACTTTTTGCCGACTTCCATTCGGCTCCCTGCGGCCACTCCTCCCGTACTCAGAGCCCGGGCGGCTGTAGCCGCTCGTTAGGAAGCCGGGGCCAGAGTTCGGCCTCGGCCAGCACCTCGGCTGGCGGCGGAAAACACACACCCTGGTTCCACGTTCAAACAATGAGCTTGTTTCCGGAGGTTTCCCGGCTCGGAGCGACAACCTCCGAGCTAGGGAGCGACGGTGGTAAGCTGCGCTATGGCGTCTTCATTAATCCACAGATCGCCGGCGGCAGCCATGCTGTCTTTCAGGTTATCTTGGTAAGTTTCAAAAGTGAGTTGCCGTTTTTGGGCCAGTAACCGTTGCTGGATCGCAGTTGCTTGCTGTTCCATATCCTCTTCTTCGGCGGGCTCGCGGGAAGCTACCTGGTAGAAGATGTTGCCGCCTCCTGCCAATACCGGCCCCACCACTTCTCCCAACTCCGCTTTAAACGGCTTCGGCCCTAACGCGTTCATGTTTCCGACCGAAGGGATGGCGCCCTGCCGGGTGACCGGCTCGGTGGTCTCGACCGCCAGATTCAGCGCGCGGGCGGCCTGTTTGAGGTCTTTCTTCCCCAGTTGATCCAGGCGCTCAGTGAGCTGATCGACTTTGGTCTGGGCCATTTCCCGAGATTTCGCAGAAACATAATTCGTCCGGACCTGTTCCTGCACCTCCTCATATTCTCCCGGATGACCGGGAAACACGTCCAACAGGAGCGGAACCGCATACCCATCCGGACCTGGGATTGGAAGGGCCACCTCGCCCTTTTCCAGGGCAAACACCTCTCCCATAAAAGATGGCGAATTCCCAATGCGGGGTATTACATCACCGCGAGTAAATGGAGGAGGAGCCACCAACACCGCTCCATATTGCTCCGCCAAGGACTCGATATCGTCCGGAGCGCGCCGTAAAGCCGCTGCCGCTTGCTCGGCCATCCGGAAAATCCCGGAGTTGACCTTCTCCTCAAGCAGCGCAATCTGTATCTCCCCTTTTACTTGCTCCAGCGTCCGTAGGAAGGGCTGCTCGTGCGCCATCACCTTGAGGATATGAAACCCATAAACGGTCTCAATCAAATCACTGAGGGTTCCCGGTTCCAGGGTGAACGCTGCAGTTTCAAACTCCGGCACAGTCTGCTGCCGGACAATCCAACCCAGGTCCCCGCCGTTGGCCGCTGACACCGGGTCTTCGGAATTTTCTTTCGCCAGAGCCGCAAAATCAGCGCCTCCCTCCAACTGCTCCAGCAAATCGGAAGCTTTCTTCTTGACCTCCTCCACCTTCTCCGGAGTCTTGTCGGGGGTCAGCAGAAGGATGTGGCTCACCTGGACGCGCTCCTCGATCCGGTAATTATCTTTATCGTTCTCGTAGTACTCCTGAATTTCTTCCTCAGAGACGGTTGTCCCTTCACGCAGCTTTTGGTTTTCCACATACAGAATCTGCACAGACCTTTTTTCGGGAACCGGGTAGCTTTCCCGGTTTTCCTCGAAATAAGCTTTCAACTCGGCTTCGCTCGTGCCTACCTCATCCTGAAATGAAGCCGGATTCAGGAAAACATAGTCCAACACCACTTTCTCATTTTCGTTATGAAAGGTGGCAATGACCTCTTCCGGCGTGACGGTGAGCGAGTCGGTCACCACCTGGAGCAGCTTCTCATACAGCATGCCGTCCCGGTAGCTCTGTTCGAACTGGGCCACTGTCACGCCATTTGACGCAATCATGTTTTCATATTGCTGCTGGCCTACAAACTTCCCTTCGGGGAATAAATTTAAATTAGGGTCCTGCTGCAACCGCTTCTGCAATTCTTCCCTGCTGACTACCAATCCCAGCCGCCCGGCCTCCTGGATGGTGATTTTTTCCAGAATCATCTGGTCTAGGATCGAGGGAATAAACAGGGGCATCATTTCCTGGGGAATGTTGCGCTGGCGGCCGATCTGAAACAGCCTTCGCTGCAGCTCCCAGGAAGTGATCTCTTCCCCGCCCACTTCTGCCACCGTGGTGTTGGGAACAGCGTCCGTAGTGGAGGTGCTCATAATGCCGGGGATCAACGTGATGACCATGGCAAGGGCTATGAACACCAAAATCGATCCCACCACGAAGCGGGTCACCATGTCCTTGCGCCGAAAGATATTGAGCATCGCTGTACCTTATTTTTATTTATAGTTCTGGGCTTGTTTCCGTTCCCGGCCAGCCGGGCTTGCCGTCAAGCGTTCGCTTGGACAACCCCACATGCATTGCCTGTTGGCTCCGCGCTGAACGCGGGTGGCGCCTTCTTGCCTGTGGAGGAAATATCGCCCTAAAATATTATAACCCCTTCCGCTACCCGCCGCCAATTCGGATCCGGATGGCTGCAAGGTCCCGGCCGTAAATCCGTTTCGCCGTGTCCGCCGCGCGAAGAAGCCGCTCTGTCCCATGGATGCAGGCGCAACCCAGTCGTCCCATACTCTCCAGCGGAATGGAATACTTCCCGGCTACTGGGAGTCCACCTCCACGCCGATACGCTGCAGCTCATTCCGCAACTGTGCCGTGTTTTGATAGTGGATCGTGCTCATGCCCAAAAGTCGCGCACACTCCAGGTTGAGCGGGCGGTCATCAATAAACAGGCTCTCCTCCGGAGTGCGCTGCGCAATCTGCAATGCCATGCGATAGATGGCGCAATCCGGCTTTCTCACGCCCAGAAAACAAGAACTGAAAAAAGCGCTAAAGTAATTGCGCAGGCGGAATTGCTCGATGCGATACAGGTTCAACTCCAGCGACTCGTTGTTCAGCGTGGCCATCCGGTACTTCCCGGAAGCGGCCAACCGCTCCACAATGGCCAGCGTGTCCTGCCGGGGCTGAGATTGAGCGAACAGGAAGGCTTTGAATTCGTCCTTGGAAAAAGGCCGCGCCCGGTAGAATATGGTCCGGTCCAGGTATTGTTCCAGCGTGAGACGGCCCGTCTCAAAGTCTGCGCTGAGCATTTCGTGCCTGCTCCGGACGTCTTCCCAATCCAGACGGAACTGCTCGGCAGCACGGCGACGCCCCTCGCGGTCCCAGCCGTTGGTCAGCACCACGCCACCCACATCCCAAAAGAGCGCCGTAATCTCAGCCATCAAGCGCCGCCAGCAGCCCCCTGAGTCCAGCCGGAACATCGTTCCCCATGTTGACCTGCAACACGCGACGACCGCGCTGCCGCAGGGCCTGGAAGTCTCCCATAGCCTGGGCACGGATGAGCGCGCCGAAGGAATAGGTCATTTCCGGCACAGGCAGATCGGTGGCCGGTTCGTCCACCAGTTGCAGAAAAAGCCCTGTTTTCGGCCCGCCCTTGTGAAGCTGGCCGGTGGAGTGCAGAAAACGGGGCCCGAACCCCACCGTGGTCGCCAAGTGCAGGCGATCCCGGAGTTTCGCGCGGAGGTTTTGCAGGGCGGCGGCCGTTCCCATCGCAGGAGCCATGTAGGCATGAATGGCAAGGTAGTCGCCCGCTTGAGCTTCCTGCAGCCAGGACCCCAGCATTCCTTTGAGCTCCTCGCTGCGCTCCACCGACAGCTCCCTGACTCGTTCATCCCCCATTCCCTTTGCTCGTCCGCTTTTCGCGGCCATGGCCTCGCGGGCCAATTTCTTGGCCAACTGCACATCGGGCTGGTTGAAGGGGTGGATTCCCAGAACCGCGCCTGCTGCCGCGACCGCCACCTCCCAGCGGAAAAATTCCTGACCCAGATCTTCTTTTTCCGATAAATTGATGCGGACCACGGGATGGCCGGCAGCTTCCAACGCAGCAGTTCGAGACTCCAGCGCCGCGTTTTCCTCTCCCCGTATGCACAGGCGAACGAAGAGGCGGTCCGTTCCGTATGTTTCCGGCGCGCCGAGCGGTTCGCCGACCACCGGAATGATTCCCTTGCCGTCTTTGCCCGTGCTTTCCGCGATGAGCTGTTCGATCCATTGGGGCAAGGCATCGAGCGAGGAAGATGCCAGCAAGGTCAGCTTGTCTTGTCCGCTGCGAGCCGCTTCCCCCAAAACGGCGCCCAGCGCCAGTCCTGGATTCTCCGCCAGTCCTGAATGCTCATGGACAGACGGTGACGAGCAAGCCCTGGCCATTTGCCCGGCCCGTTCCAGCAATCGGCGCACATCAACCCCAATCAGCGCCGCCGGGACAAGACCAAAAACAGTAAGAGCCGAATAGCGCCCGCCGACGTCCTCCGGCGCGGAGAAGACGCGGCGAAAGCCCCGCTCGCTTGCCAGCTTCTCCAGAGGCGTTCCCGGGTCGGTGATGGCGACGAAGTGGCTGCCCGGCGCGCCTGTCTTTTCGCCCGACCCTGTTTGGCTCAACCGTTGCCAGAAGTAATGAAAGAAGGAGAGGGTTTCGGTAGTCGTGCCCGACTTGCTGGAAACCAGAAACAGTGTGCGAGGGAGATCGACCGCGGCCTCGACCGCCCGAACCGCCTCCGGGTGCGTGCTGTCCAGGACCCTCAACTCTGGATACCCCGGAGCGTTCCCAAAGGTTCGCTGGAACACCTCCGGAGCCAAGCTGGAGCCGCCCATTCCGAGCAGCACTACATGGCTGATCCCTTCAGCCTTTGCGCTCTCCGCCAAGGCCGCCATGTCGTCCAACTGTCCGCGCATGGTCTCCGGCAGGGTAAGCCAGCCCAGGCGGTCGGCCAGCTCCGGCAACGGTTCGGCGGACCACAGAGTGTAGTCTTTCTCCCAAAGCCGCGAGGCAAACTTCTCCGCCTGCCAGCGTTGCCAGATTGCTTCCACGCCGGGTTGCAGTTTCCCCAGGCTGAAGCTCTGGCTGGACGCACTGCTTGGGGTGGTGGCCATGCTTTTCTCCTCCAGTTCGGACTCAGCCGGTATGCGCATAGTTTACCTCGCGAACCGCGCCCGTGCCTACCCGAAGTCTTACGCTCTGGAAAATACGGAACCCGGCAGCAGAATCGATGCCGCTCCGGGCCCTCCTCAACAATCGCTTGCGTTTGCCCTTTGCATTTGCCCCTTGCATTTGCAACCGAAGCAGGGTAGAAATCGCAAACAAGGAGATACCGAAATGAAGCAGACACTTTACTGGGAGACGTTCGACTCACCGCTCGGAAAGATCACGGTTTGCTGCTCCAGCCAGGGGCTGCGCGATCTGTCGCTGGGCTCCAGACAAAAGCTGCGAGGCCGCCGCAATGGCTCGCATCACCTAAATGTCAGTCCAGGGGTAAATGGGAGTCCAGAGGTGCAGTGGCTCCGCGCCCACCAGAACAATAAAGAAAAAGGGGCGCGCCTCGCCCGCCGGGCCGTTGCTGAACTGAATGAGTACGTAGCCGGACGCCGGAAACGGTTTACAGTGCCGCTGGACCTCCAGGGCACACCCTTCCAGTTGAAGGTCTGGCGGGCGCTGCTACGGATTCCTTACGGGAAAACGCGTTCCTATCAGCAGATCGCCAGGGCGGTGGGCAATTCCCGAGCTTCCCGCGCCGTGGGCATGGCGAACCACTACAACCCGGTGGCGATCATCGTTCCCTGTCACCGTGTCATTGCCAGCGATGGGTCGCTGGGAGGCTATGCTGGAGGCTTGAAAAGGAAAACACAGATATTGCGGTTGGAACGGGCGGGTTTGTAGCGCCCCGCCGCCGGGACCGGCAAGCGGAGAGGCATCCTGTTCAGCCCTGCCGTCCGCGCTCGGAACGTGACGCGGGAATCAGCCGCAGCTTGTTGCCCAGCCGATGCCAGAACGAGCCGGAAATGCGGCTCAGGTCGGCGTGCGCGGCTTTCAGTTCGGCGTGCGCGGCTTTCAGTTCGGCGTCCATCTTCAGCGCCCAGGCGGTGCGGTCATCAAATTCACCCCGCAGGCCGGCCAAAGCCCGGCGGACCTTCCCCAACTCCGCTTCCAGCGAATGCGCCCAGGCTACCTTGCTCTCCAACTCTTTTTCAGATTCCGACCGAAGCGCCTCCAGCAGGCGATACGCCTCTTCCAGTTGCGCTTCCACCCGGCGGCTCCAAACCCACTGCTCTGCCAGTTGCTGCTGTTTCGCTTCCAGCGCCTGGAACGATTCGCGCGGGGCATAGAACCCAAGGGAACGAACACTGGCGCCCACCCGCGCATCCTCTGTATGAAATTCCATGGTGACCACCGCCCGGGACCCTCTGATGGCTTTCGGGGGAACAGGCCACTCGAAACGATGGTCCCCGCTACGGTCGATGGCCGCTGACCCGAGGGGAACATCATTCACGCTCAACTGAAGAGAAATCGCCGGGAATGCCTCCGCCTGGGGAAAATAGAGATACAGAAAAAAACGCAACTCCTCTCCCGGAGGAACCGAGAGAACCGTCCGGCACTTGTGCTCGATGGCCAGGCAATCGCCCGGGGCCGGGTCGTGCCACCCCTCCAGGAACTGTCCGTCCGCCCTCCCCTGGCCGGAAAGGATGTAGGACAACAGGGGGTGGTCCTCATGGGCAAGCTTCCGCGCGGTCAGAAAAAAATATTGCGTCCCCTCGCCGGTGGCGCTCAGCAGGTAAAAGCCAGCCTCCGCCAGCATCCGAGTCGCTTCGGGGAAAGAGAATGCTTGCCCATGCCAGGTGTCCTTCTCGCTCGACCGGTCGCCGGGGGATCGGTATCCGTTCAGTTGAACCTTCAATGCTCCGCCCGGTTTCAGCACCCGCGCCGCCTCGCGGATGTAGCTCTGGCTGACGGGCCGGGAGGGAATATGCTGGAAAACCAGGTACGAGAACGCCAGGTCAAAGTGTTTGTCCGGCAAGCTGCTCAGATCTATCCCCGAACTTAGGTGGAGCGTGACATTGGGACAATCGCGCAACCGCTGGCGCGCTCGGTCAATCATTTCGGCGGAAACGTCGACTCCATGCACCTCCAGAAAGTTTTCCGCAAAAGGACGCAGGATGCGGCCCAAGCCACAGCCGATCTCCACTACGCGGCAGTTTTTGGGGGAACGCCCGCAGAGCAGAACGGGAAGAAACGGCCGCACCAGTTGATCGTAGTTGACCCGTCCGGAGGCTTCGAAGTCGCTTTCGTCGGTGGCTAGATCGCGCGTGTAGACGTATTGC
>JADFGZ010000150.1 GCA_022567475.1 Acidobacteriota bacterium
TATTCACCGCTAGAACAAATAACCCCAACAGGACGTTGGTCGTGGGCAAGGGCATTTGATACAACCGTCGCGTCTGAGCAGCTTCTTGAATCCCGCATAGTAGAGAAAAATAGACGTGTCGCGGACTATCGCTTTGCGGCTTCTGCGGTCTGGCTTCTCATCGTCAATGACCAATTTCTAGGGCCGGGTGAGGTTTACGCACGCCCTGAGGACTTAGTCCGGTGGAAATTTGATTTTGACTTTGAAAAGGTTCTGTTGTTCTCGCGTGAACCGGACGGCCACGGTGAAGTGTTCGAGCTTCAACGAACGTAAACACAATTGGCAATTCTATTCAAGCCTCGGCGAACGCCTTTCTTGCCATGGACTTTTCGGCGGAATTTACAAACCCACGGCAAATTGGAACTGCGAATTTGCCGTGGCTACCACTGCCCGGCCATGTTTGAACGTGGGATGAACACGCATCCAGTCGCTTGGGCCAGACAGCCAACGTCAAACAACCGCTTGTCAAGTAAAAAATTTAGCAACCCGCCTGGATAGAGACTTTATTGAGAAAGCCTCATTCACTACATTATCAAATATAGGCAGACCGCACTTCCGCGCTGGATTTAATATAACTATACATTTATGAATAGATTGCAACGATTCCTGAAAGTGCGTGAGGCATCTAATCCTCGCACGGCCACCCATGAAAACCAGCGCCAAAAGCCGCCAGTAGTTATATCCTTCTGATGGAACATTAAAAATTTCTAATTGCACCAAAATTGTGCTATTGTCGTCAAGTTCCCCCCCGAACAGTACATTTTAGATACAAGATGTCGAAAATCCTTCTCGTCGGAAACGACCCTGCGAAGCGGGAAGTTCGAGCGTTGGTAATGGAGTTTGGAGGACACCGCTGCAAAATCGCGGCCTCCTTGAAAGAAGCCATCAAGCTTCTGCGGGAGGAGTCCTTCGATCTGGCGGTTGCGGACTTCAAGCCGAATGGCAGCAGCCCTTTGCAGATTGTAAAAATCTTGAAGGGCCTTTTTCCGGAAGTGCCGCTGATGATCCTTTCCGAAAGTGGCGATACAGTTGTAAAAGGGGCGGATGAGGTGCTAGCGATTCCCTGCTCTCCTGAAAATTTACTCCAACACATTAAACAAATGCTAAGCCGGTCCGCCATCCCTGCGCGGAGAAGGCCTGCTCGTGTAGCAATGGTTGCTCTGGCGGCGAAAGCTCGCTAATGAATTAGCTGACGTAGCTGGAAGCCTTCTGCGCATGCCCTGTGAGTACGGGTTTGCCACGCGGCGGACGATCAACGCGGAACGCTCGCATTCTTAGCTGACCGCTCGCGTTTCGAGCGGACCTCCGTGAGGCAACTGGAGCCTTGCCAGTTTCGCCGTGCATTCTTCCCTTCACTGTCCATTCGATTCCGGCTGCACACAACGCGTCCCGCCCTCTCACCCGGTTCCCGCATACCGCTCTGCTATAATCAATCTCAGGCCAAACAAGACAATGGGATTTCAACTGGCGAGTGACTACCGGCCGCGGGGCGACCAGGTAACCGCGATCAAGCAACTGGTGCGCGGGTTGTCGGAGGGCGAACAGCACCAGGTGTTGCTGGGAGTCACCGGCTCCGGCAAGACCTACACCATGGCCAAGGTGATCGAGGCGGTGGACCGCCCGGCGCTCATTCTGGCCCACAACAAGACGCTGGCGGCGCAGCTCTACCACGAGTTCAAAACCTTCTTTCCGGGCAACGCCGTCGAGTACTTCGTCAGCTACTACGACTACTACCAGCCCGAGGCTTACATCGCCTCGACCGACACCTACATCGAGAAGGAAGCCACCATCAACGACGAGCTGGACAAGCTGCGGCTTTCCGCCACCCGCTCGCTGTTTGAGCGGCGCGACTGCATCATCGTGGCCAGCGTCTCCTGCATCTACGGCCTGGGATCGCCGGAAGCCTACTACGGCATGCTGCTGTTCCTGGAAAAGGGCCAAAAGATTTCCCGGCAGGAGATCCTCAAGCGCCTGGTGGAGATTCAATACGAGCGCAACGACCGGGACTTCAAGCGCGGCACCTTCCGCGTGCGGGGCGACGTGGTGGAGCTTTACCCCACCTACGACGACTTCGCCTACCGCATCGAACTCTGGGGCGATCAAGTGGAGAAGCTCTCCCGCATCGACCCGCTTTTCGGGCAGGTGAAGCAGGTCTACCAGCGGCTCCCCATCTATCCCAAAACGCACTACGTGATGTCGGCTGAGACCCGCGAGGGGGCCATACGGAAAATCCTGGAAGAGCTGGACTGGTGGATACCGGAACTGGAAAAGCAGGGCAAGGTGCTGGAGGCAAAACGCCTGACCCAGCGAACCCGGTTCGACGTGGAGATGATGCGGCAGATCGGATACTGCCACGGCATTGAGAATTACTCCCGGCATTTTTCCGGACGCCAGCCGGGCGAAGCGCCACCCACGCTGCTCGATTACCTCGCCCGCGACGCCCTGCTCTTCCTTGATGAGAGCCATCAAACGGTGCCGCAGTTGCGCGGCATGTATCTCGGCGACCGCTCGCGGAAACAGAACCTGCTGGAGTATGGCTTCCGCCTGCCGAGCGCGCTCGACAACCGTCCCCTGAGCTTTGAGGAGTTTGAGCAGCGGGTGAATCAGGTGATCTACGTCTCGGCCACGCCGGGGCCCTATGAGCTGACCAAATCCGCCGGGGTGGTGGTGGAGCAGATCATCCGCCCCACCGGGCTGGTGGACCCGGAGGTGGAGGTGCGCCCCATTCGCGGGCAGATCGACGACCTGCTCAGCGAAATCCGCGACCGGACGGCGCACGGCGAACGGGTGCTGGTGACGACCTTGACCAAGCGCATGTCCGAGGACCTGGCGGAGTACTACACCGAGGTGGGCGTCCGCTGCCGCTATCTGCACTCGGAGATCGAAACCCTGGACCGCGTGAAGCTGTTGCGCGATCTGCGCCGGGGCGAGTTCGACGTGATGATCGGCATCAACCTGCTGCGCGAGGGCCTGGACCTGCCGGAGGTCTCGTTGGTTGCCATCCTGGACGCCGACAAGGAAGGCTTCCTGCGCTCCGCCGGGGCGTTGATTCAGACCGTGGGCCGCGCGGCACGGAACATTCGCGGCAAGGCCATCCTCTATGCCGACAATATGACCAAATCCATGCAGCAGGCGATTTCCGAGACCGACCGCCGCCGCGAGTTGCAGTTGCACTACAACAAGGAGAACCACATCACGCCGGAGTCGATCATCAAGCCGGTGGACATGAGCCTGGTGGCCGTCGCCGAGGCGGACTACTGGACGCCGCCTTTACAAGACACCGACCTGGACCAGTTCGCCACCGCCGCCGAGCGGGAGGAGTTCATCGCGAGGCTGGAAGCGGAGATGCGCGAGGCGGCCAAAAACTTCGAGTTCGAGCGCGCCGCCCAGTTGCGCGACCGCATCCGCGCCCTGAAGCAGAGCGAAGTTTTGGCCTGATTGACAGTCCATCCGAGCCGAGACTGCCAGGGAGCGTCCCAGACCCTTAGTCTGCTCTCCAGTGATTGTGACCGCTTGCTGATAGCCTGCCGTCCAGAGCCCCTACGGGTGCCACGGCCGTGAAGCAGCAGTTAACCTGCGGTCTTGGTTCGAGGAAAACCTACAACTAATTGCGGCTTGACAGATATAGGACTGTCATATTTTGTGATTGACACCCTGCCCCACTAGAACTACACTCCCACCCATTGGCGGAACCAGAACTTCTTGTGACATCAGACTACTTCGCTTTGAGAAGAAGCGCCTGTTCCTGTTGAACCACCTGTTCCTCTGAAAACCGAAGAAGCGACTCTAGGTGTTTGAGGTCCGCATGAACGCATGCTTGTGCTGGCCTTTTGTATCCGTGCCACTGCCGGAATTTAACTGTGAAACAATCACTATCTAGAGGAGGACAGAATGCCTGAAACGCCTGTGCCGACTTTCGAGTTGACCTTGGGGGGGTTCAACTTTCCCTCAAATCTCCCGAATAACAAAGCCAATTTTCGGTTTGTCGTTGACGTTCGTTACACGAACAAGGCTGGTCCGGGCGGCGGATTTCCCGCGAGTTGGGCGTGGACCGGGAAACGGTGCGGCGGTATGTGCAGGCAGCGGATTCAAACCCCGCCAATGCGCCCACCGGGTCGGAGGCGATTCTTCCGCTTCACTCACCAGGAAATCCGGGGCGCAGAAGCGACTGCGAGCTGTTCCGGGACGTGATCCTGAGTAAGCTCGAACAGGGACTCTCGGCCCAACGGATCTACCAGGATCTGACAACGGAAGCAGGCTTCGAGGGAAGCTATTGGAGCGTGCGGCGGTTCGTCAACCGGTTGGGGGAACGGACCCCGTTGCCGTTTCGTCGAATGGAATGCGCTCCCGGCGAGGAAGCGCAGGTCGATTTCGGCAGCGGGGCTCCGCTAATCACCGCAGACGGCAAGCGAAAGAAGACCTGGGTGTTCCGGATCGTGCTCTCCCACAGCCGTAAGGCGTACAGCGAAGCAGTTCCACGCCAGACGACGGAGCACTTCCTCCGCTGCCTGGAAAACGCGTTCCGCTCGTTCGGCGGGGTTCCACAGACGCTGGTGATCGACAACCTGCGGGCAGCCGTCAGCAAGGCGGACTGGCACGACCCGGGACGCTTCAGTACCGATATGAAACACATTTCCTCGAAGAAGATCAACGGCGTGGAACGCGGCACGGTCTGGCTGTTGGGGCGGGCCGGCTTAATCGGCAACGAGACCCGCCGCTGGGCCGAAGCGATGATCGCGGTGCGGGGCATTGAGGGGGTGCGTGTGTTGCAGGGGCTGTTGAGCCTGGCGAACAAGCATCCCGCCGAGTCGATCGAAGAGGCGTGCGAGGTGGCGCTGACGTACGGAGCCTGGCGGCTCAGAACGATCCGCACGCTGATCAAACAACGTGCCCCCAAACAACAACAGTTCGAGTATCTGGACGAGCACCCGATCATCCGCAGTCTCAGTGACTACGGCGATTTGGTGCGGGACTTTCTGCACGACGAGGCGTTCGAGGGACAGGACAAGGTGCTGGCCCGTTACCTCAAACCGGACCTGCTGATCATCGACGACATGGGGATGAAGCCGTTGCCGAAGCGGTCGGGGGAATACGTGTTCGAGATCATCATGCGGCGGTACGAAACCCGCTCAACGATGATGACCTCCAATCGCCCGTTGGAGGACTGGGGCAAACGGGCACCGCCCGAAGGGTGGTCCGGCGACGTTCCGTCTGCCACGGCGATTCTGGACCGCTTCTTGCATCACGCCGAGATCATCCAGATCACCGGCAACAGCTACCGACTGCGGAATCAGGCCGCTCAGAATCAGGAGCCGAACCAGGCATCCCGGAAAGCGAAATCAGCGATATAGAAACAGGCCGACTGAGCGGAGAGAGAGAAAATGCGAAAACGAATTCACGAACGGTTGCGTCTACAGCAGAAAATCAACAAGATGACTGTTCACATCATGTTCACCGGCTGGCTTTAAAGCGCCCCTTGGTGGCAGGTTTTAAAGCGCCCAATGACATCGACGGACCACTATTCTATCACGATCGGACAGCCATGAGAGAAAACAGCGTCAAACGAAAACTGCAACGAGGCGAATCATCCATCGGGACAATGGTGTTCGAGTTCAATTCGACGGGAATCGGACGTATCGCCAAAGAAGCGGGTGCGGAATTTGTGATCTACGACATGGAACACACCGGCTGGCATACCGAAACCGTGCGGATGTTGATGGCGACATCCTCTTCCTGCGGGCTGGTGCCGTTGGTTCGTGTTCCGGCGACTGAATATCACTTTCTGGCTCGCGTTCTGGATATCGGTGCGATGGGTCTGATGGTTCCGATGGTTCAAACCGAGGAACAGGCCGAGTTCATAGTTCGCTCCACAAAGTATCCTCCCACGGGCCGGCGCGGAGCAGCGTTTTCCATTGCGCACGATGATTATTCAGGAGGGGACATCATCGCCAAGATGCAATCGGCCAATGATGAACTGTTAATGATCACTCAGATTGAAACGGCACAGGGCCTGGAAAACGTCGAGAAGATTGCCGCCGTCGAGGGTGTCGACCTGCTTTGGATCGGGCAGTTCGACCTGACCAATTCGTTGGGCATTCCGGGACAGTTCGATCACCCGCTGTTTGAGGATGCCGTTCAGCGGGTCGCCGCTGCTGCTAAGGAGCACGGCAAAACGGCGGGGATTATGGCTTTGAACATCGAGGAGGCCCGCCGCATGCATCGAAGTGGATTTCGCTGTCTGGCATACGGCGGAGACTTGTGGCTTTATCAGCAGGCGTTGCAACAGGGAATCGCCGAGGTGCGCGGCATTGTCGCCGAGTAATACATATTTGTCCGTTAGAAGCAGTTTTGCTTTGTTGAAGATATTGTTTTGTCAGAGGGTGGCCGGGGCGCACCGAAGGAAGCCCCGGTGTCGGCGTACTGTGGCATCGCAAAGCCTCTGCCACAGGCACCCTCGCGCTGGTCAAGGAACGGATCATTGCCTGCCAACAGTAGGCCGAGGCATGGAGAAATGGAGAATAGAACGTGACACAGCGGATATTGAGCATTTCGGGATTGCGGGGCGTTGTCGGCGACGGATTGGATCCGTCGTATGTCGTCCGCTTTGCCGCTGCTTTGGGAACAATGGCCGAAGGGGGAACCGTTGTTGTCTCCCAGGACGGGCGACCTTCCGGAGAGATGATCAAACAGGCTGTGCTGGCCGGTTTGACGGCTGTTGGATGCCGGGTCGTCGATGCCGGGATTGCCTCCACTCCTACTTGCGGCGTGCTGATCAATCATCTGAATGCTCAAGCCGGTTTGCAAATCACCGCCAGCCATAATCCCATTCAATGGAACGGACTGAAACCGTTTTCATCGGAAGGATCGGTTCTCGACGCCGCAGCGGGACAACAACTGGTCGAGATTCTTGAAGCCGGTTCCATGAACTGGGTGGAATGGGATCAGCTCGGCACGATAGAGAGGTACGAAGATCCCTCCGCACCGCATAGGGAGAAAGTGTTGAACCTCGTCGATGTTCCGGCGATTCAAACACGTCAACTCAAAGTCGTACTGGATTGCAATCACGGTTCCGGCGCAGTGTTGGGACCTCGTTTGCTGGAAGAGTTGGGATGCGAAGTGCATGTTCTGGGCGGTATTCCGGACGGGCAATTCGAGCACACTCCGGAACCGTTACAGGAGAATCTTGCCGGATTGTGTGAGGCCGTCCGGCAACATGGGGCTGACGTTGGTTTCGCACAGGATCCCGATGCAGACCGATTGGCGATTGTCGACAATACAGGTCGTTACATCGGTGAGGAATTGACGTTGGCATTGTGCGTCGATCATGTGCTCTCGCAAAGACACAAGTCAGGATTCTCGAACGGTGATGTCGTCGTCAACGGTTCCACCAGTCGCGTGACGGCGGATATCGCTGAGAAATATGGTTGCCAATTCCACCGCTCTTACGTGGGTGAAGCACATGTTGTTGCAAAAATGAAAGAGGTCTCGGCAATCATCGGCGGCGAAGGAAACGGGGGCGTCATCGAGCCGAAGGTCGGGTATGTTCGAGACAGCTTTGTGGGCATGGCGTACATCCTGGAGGGTCTCGCAACCGAAAACCGGTCACTGGCCGATTGGGCAGATGCGATGCCGCAATATACGATTGTCAAAGATAAAATCACCTGTCCGCGAGACCGAGTTTCTGCAGCCTGCAATGCTTTGAAAGCTGCCTATCCTAATGCCGCTGCACAAGAGGGAGACGGTTTGCGTTTGGACTGGGGTGATCGCTGGGTTCAGGTGCGTGCCAGCAACACCGAACCAATCATCCGCGTGATTGCCGAAGCACCTGATGAGAGTTCTGCGAAGCAACTCTGTCAGGAAGCCATAATAATTACACGTAAAACCGTAAAATAGCCGGCGGCTAACAGCCGCCAGGTTCTTCGGCACGATTTTTGGTACTTTGTTCTAGAAATAGCCCGTTGGCTTCACTCCATTTCCATCCGGAATGACGCGGTAGATACGTCGTCATCAAGTGATCAAAGTGCTCTCTATTCAAAACCCGATTTCGGCTGGCTTTTTCACTGAACCAGGTTCGACGCTGTTTTTCGCGGTTCAGTCGGCGTGTCATGGATGATTTTAGTCCGGTGCGGACTCGAAGCCATTCTCGATCGATTTTCCAGCTCACCAGAATATGGAGATGGGTAGACTCGGTTGCTATAAAGTGAGGTCGATACTCCTGACAATTGCAGGCAACGATGGCTTCCTCGATCATCAAGAGTTGAACCTCCGATTCTAATAAAACTACTGTTTCCTTTGCAGAGCTTCGATACTTTTCAGCAAGCTTTGCGTCAGTTGGAAAAACGCCTTTTCCTCGACGAACAAATCCTCGCGGATGATCCGGCATCCAGCTTTGGTAGGCATGGTAAGTGAAAAGGTAGCAGGGCATCTGAAAAGCAAGCTGTGAGAAAGAAACTTACGATACGGCGAGGAAGAGACCGTCGGACGTTGTCCTCCGGCTGATTCTCACTATATCGTCTTCTTACTATAAAATCTCTTTTTACTACAGCGTTTTCAGATATTCCAGCACGGCGCGTTTTTCGTCTTCGCTGAGGGCGTCGGGGAATCGGTGTCCGGAGTTGCTTTTGCCCTTCATTGATGTGTCGAAATAGTGTCGACGCAAATCGCGGCGTTTGACGCTTTTCGGGAGTTTGTCGAACGTCGTTACTTGCAGTCCGACTTTTTCTCGATCGTAGCCGTTTTCGGTTCGCTTCCAGACTGCCGGCCGTTTGTCCGGATGTAAAACGTGCCACAACGTCGGCGCAGAGCCGTTGTGGAAATAGGGAGCCGATGCCCAAATACCGTCCAGCGGAGGCGCGACATACCCGCCCGGATCGAGAATCACCTTGTCCTTGCCGTAATGGCTCAACCAACTCTTTTGAATTTTCCTGCGGCTCTCTACCGAGAGAGCTTCCAACCGTACCGGATCGGTTCCGATTTCCTCGATGGGGACAATTTTTTGTTCATATTTTGCGATTTTGCCGTATGTCCCGTGACAGCGGCTGCAATGGTTTGTGAACGCAGTTCTTCCAAGTTCAGCCTGCTTGGAATTCACCTTCCAGGGATATTTCGGCGGCTTGCACGATTCAATATACGCCAGAATGTCGCGATAGTCCTTCTCCCAGCTTTTGATGGTCTCTGGGGAGTTTTGAGGGATGAGGATGAATTGCAACAGGACACGAGCGTTTTTGGGTGAAAAGCCGTCGCAGTAGAGCATCGGTTTTTTCTTGACGTTCCACCAGGGAGGGGCATCCATCGCGTGATGAATGAGTTGGGGCATTGAGAAGGGGATGACCACGTTCATATGCTCATCCCGCAGCGCACCGAGCGCGACGCCGAAGATCACAGCATTGGTCAGCCCGATGGAATCTCCCAATGGAATTTTCAACGAGCCCAGATCGAGGTGTGTCAGTTTTTTCCCCAGTGTGAGCTTTGTAAAACGGACGTCCTCGGTCAAAGTTGCCAAAGCGATGTGGGTGTTGGGTGCTCCGGGAATCAAGTTTCCGGCCACCTTGCCGGCATGACAGGCAAAGCAGTTCATCACCCAGCCCCCGTTGCCGTCGTCAACGTAACCGAACGCAGGACCGGATTTGCGTTCCGGAGCCTCCATCAATCCATAGCGAGAGAATGCCATTTCCCGCCGTTGTTGGGGTGTTGCATTTTTCGCCCGGCTGCGTTCCGGTTCCGGCCAGACTTTCCAGAGATTATCGAACACTTCCTGATCGAAATCAGCCGGCAAAAACGCTTTGGTTCTGAGAATATGGTAGCCCCGCGCCGCCGGAGAGTTAAGAGTTGAGAGTGGAGAGTTAAGAGTTGAGGGGAATGCAGACACACCGGATTGATCATTCCCCGCTTGCCGGCTGGATGGTTGTGAACTCTTCGGAGAATCTGCAGAATGCGCCTTCCTGAGATGCGGCCACCACGGTCTTCCACCTTCCCCGTGCTGATTTTTCTGATTCTGCTGCTTGCTCTGTTCGCTTCCCTGTCGCCAGACCTGTCGGCTCAAACGGAGTCGGGAAGACGATCGGGCTTTGTCCTTTTGCGAGATTGGGTGGGATCCCGTG
>JADFGZ010000151.1 GCA_022567475.1 Acidobacteriota bacterium
GGGGGAGCATTTTTTCAGTTTGAACAGCAGGAAGAGGCTCCGGCAACTGCAACTTCAGAAGCTGCATCTTCCGAACATGCCTCCGAAACCGAGCATGGTGACGCGGGCCAGGAAGCGGAAAGCCACTTCTGGGATGAGGTTTTCCACTGGACCAACTTTATTCTCATCGTGCTGGCTATCGGTTACATGGGGAAAAAATTTCTCGCACCGTTTCTGGCCGAGCGCTCACAGGCGATTCGCAAAGACATGGAAGATTCGGCCCATGCCCGCCAGGAGGCTGCTGAGCGGCTGGCTGGCGTAGAGAATAAACTGAAGCAGTTGGACGAGGAGATCGTCAGCTTGCGGAGCAGCGCCCTGCAGGAAGCTGCCGTGGACCAGGCACGCATCGTGGAACAGGCCAAGACGGATGCCGGGAAGATCGCGGCGAACGCGCAGCAGGAAATCGCCGCCGCGACCAAAATAGCGATCCAGGAACTCAAAGCCCATACCGCTGAACTGGCCGTCGGGCTGGCGGAAAAGAAAATTCGAGATTCCATCTCGCCGCAGGCGGAGAAAAATATTTTCCGTTCCTTCCTGGAAGGCCTGGACCACGGAACGACTTTCGGAAACGATTCTTCCGCCAAGACTCCGGAGAAAGGCTAACGGATGCCGTCTGCTGTTTCATCCCGCTACGCACGCGCTCTGGTGGATATCGTCACAGGTCCCGCCGCCACCGAAGCGGGGAGGGACCCGAAGGCGGTCGCGGTGCGGCTGGCGGAATTCCGCACCCTGCTGGCAGAAAGCTCCGAGTTGCGAATTCTGTTCTCGACACCGGCTGTGCCGGCTGCCAAGAAGAAAGCGATCCTGGCCGAACTGGCGTCCCGGCTGGAGCTGGATGCGCTGACGAAAAACTTTTTAAACGTGCTCATCGACAACGACCGCATGATCTTTTTGGGCGAGATCGCGGAGGCATTCGACTCCCTGCTGGACGAGCGGCTGGGCGTGGTCCTCGCCGAGATCACCACGGCCCGGACGCTGGAAGAAGCCGAGCAGACCCAACTCGCGGACGCCCTCCATGCCAAGACCGGAAAACAGGTCCGCATGAACTTTTCTCTTGACCCGAACCTGATCGGCGGAATCGTCGCCCGCATCGGCAGCACCATCTACGACGGTTCGGTCCGCGGACAACTGGATCGCATTCGCGGCGAACTGACCGCTCAGTAAAGATTCATTGAGCCCCTGAAGGAGCGTACATGGCACAGATCAAAGCGGACGAGATCAGCAAGATTATCCGCCAGCAGATTGAGAATTATGAGGCGACGGTAAACGTCGCCGAGGTAGGTTCCGTCATCTCCGTGGGAGACGGCATTGCCCGCATTTACGGACTGGAAAAGGTGATGGCGGGCGAGATGGTGGAGCTGCCCCACGGCGTTACCGGCATTGCCCTGAACCTGGAAGAAGACCAAGTCGGAACGGTGCTGCTGGGCGACTACACCACGATCAAGGAAGGCGACCAGGTCCGGCGGACGGGCAAGATCATGCAGTTCCCGGTGGGCGATACCCTGATCGGCCGGGTGGTCGATGCTCTGGGCAAACCGATTGACGGCAAGGGTCCTTTGGTAACCGACCAGTTCAATCCCATTGAACGCATGGCGCCCGGAGTGGTGGCCCGCCAACCCGTGAAGGAACCGCTGCAGACCGGCCTGAAAGCGATTGATGCCATGATCCCGATCGGCCGCGGCCAGCGCGAGCTGATCATCGGGGACCGCCAGACGGGCAAGACGGCGGTTGCGATTGACGCCATC
Organism: Acidobacteriota bacterium; assembly: GCA_022567475.1. Classification (GTDB taxonomy): domain Bacteria; phylum Acidobacteriota; class Terriglobia; order 2-12-FULL-54-10; family 2-12-FULL-54-10; genus JADFGZ01. Next base: position 1,785 of record JADFGZ010000151.1, read on the forward strand.
ATCAATCAGAAGGGCGGCAACGTGATCGCCATCTATGTGGCCATCGGCCAGAAGCGTTCGACGATTGCCCAGGTCGTCAATACCCTGGAAGAGCACGGCGCCATGGACTACACCGTGGTGGTGGCGGCCTCGGCCAGCGATCCGGCTCCGATGCAATTCCTGGCCCCGTACTCCGGCTGCGCGATTGGGGAATTCTTCCGCGACTCGGGCAGGCATGCTCTGTGCATCTATGACGACCTCTCCAAGCACGCCGCCTCCTACCGGGAAATCTCGCTTCTGTTGCGGCGTCCGCCGGGACGCGAGGCCTTTCCGGGCGATGTCTTTTACCTGCACTCCCGGCTGCTGGAGCGCGCCGCCAAGCTGAACGACGAGAATGGCGGCGGCTCGCTGACGGCGCTGCCGATCATCGAAACCCAGGCCGGCGACGTTTCCGCCTATATTCCGACCAACGTGATCTCCATCACCGACGGGCAGATTTATCTGGAGACCGACCTGTTCAACTCCGGCATCCGTCCGGCCATTAACGTGGGGCTTTCCGTTTCCCGCGTGGGAGGCAACGCCCAGATCGGCGCCATGAAACAACTCGCCGGAACGTTGCGGCTGGACTTGGCGCAGTACCGCGAACTGGCCGCCTTCGCCCAGTTCGGCTCTGATCTGGATAAAGCCACGCAGGCGTTGTTGTCTCGCGGGCAACGGCTGACGGAACTGCTCAAGCAGGACCAATACGTCCCCATGCCCCTGGGGAAGCAGATTCTCTCCTTATTCGCCGGAACGCAGGGATACCTGGACGACATTCCGGTGGAGGCGATCCGCTCGTTCGAGGCGGAGTTGTCCCGGTTCGTCGACAACAACCACCCTTCCCTGATCCCGAAACTGCTGGAGAAAAAGAAACTCGACGACGCGTTGCGCCAGGAATTCGGCAACGTGATCACCCAATTCAAAGAACGGTTTCTGGCGGAACGGAAGGCGCAAAGCTCCGCGAAGACGGGAGGCGCCGCTTGAGCGCCGCCCTCCGGAGAGAGTCCGCTGAACCAGCCGTGCCAGTTGAACTAACTGCATTGGGAGTTTTCCTCCATGCCTAGCTTGATCGACATGCGCCGGCGGATACGCTCGGTGCGCAACACACAGCAGATCACCAAGGCCATGAAAATGGTTGCGGCGGCCAAGCTGCGGCGCGCACAGGAAAGCGCTTTCAACGCCCGCCCGTATGCAGGCCTTATCAAGGAAGTGCTGGGAAGCTTGGCGGTCCGGTCCGCGGTGCAGCAGCATCCCCTGCTGGCCCGGCGGCCTCAGCAGCGTTTGCTGGTTTTGGCGCTCTCCGGCGACAGGGGCCTTTGCGGAGCCTTCAACACCAACATCATGCGCGCCACGGAGCGCTTCCTGCGAGAACACAGAGAGCAAGAGGTGGAACTGGTCCTGATCGGCCGAAAAAGCCGGGATTACTTCCGCCGGCGGCCCGTGCAGGTTGCACGCGAGTACGTCAACATCTTCGCCAAGCTGAACTACCTCCACGCCCGGGAAATTGCCGCCGAAGTGATCTCTTCGTATTCACAGGAGAAGATCGACGGAGTATTCCTGATTTACAATTCCTTCAAGAGCGTTCTCACGCAGCGAGTGCTGGTCGAGCAACTATTGCCGCTGGCGGATTTTCAGCCAGCCAAGGGCTCGGCAGATAGTTTTTCCGGGGTGGATTACATCTACGAACAGCCGCCGCAGGAACTCTACGCCAGTCTGTTGCCGAAGTACGTTGAGGTGCAGATTTTTGGCGCCTTGCTGGAGTCGGCTGCTTCGGAACATGCCGCCCGCATGACGGCTATGGAGGCCGCCACCAGCAACGCCGGTGATATGATCGACGGCCTCACGCTGAAACTGAACCGGATTCGCCAAGCCACCATCACCAAAGAGTTGATTGAGGTAGTCAGCGGCGCGGCCAGCTTGTAGCGGACCAGACGGCGTCGCCGCAAGGGCCGCCGAAGCGGGTCAATTGACTGCCCTGCATGCGGCTGTAAGACAGGCTCCCGCCCTGTACAGTGTGTCGAACCCGCTTCGGCGCGCAGAAGTAACGGCACGGACTACAGGGCTTTCAAAGCGGCCTCGGCGCACTCCATATCTTCCTTCCAGTGGCCGCCGCTGACGCCGATCCCTCCGACGACTTGGTTATCGATGGTCACGGGATATCCTCCCCCGAAGACGACCAGGCGCGGCGTGTGCACGATTCCGGCCAGCAGCGGAGGGTCGCCTTTGATGAAGTCAAACCACGTGTGGGTAGGGATTCCAAAACTGACGGCAGTGTAGGCCTTGTCCTGCGCAATCTGGACGCTCAGCAGCGGGGCGCTGTCCATTCGGGAAAACGCTTTCAGATTGCCGCTTTCATCGCAAACCGCAATGACCATGGGCTTTTTGATCTCCTTCGCTTTCTTCTCTGCGGCGGCAATCAACTTTGCGGCCGCCTCCTCAGTGATCGTTTGACGCGCTATTGTATTAGCCATAATTCCTCCTGAATAGGGATGCCCCCGCTCCCTTCCGAATGCCGAGGGCAGGCAGAGACTACCACTCCGCAAGTGACTTTGGCAAACACGTTCGGCAGTTTCCTCTCCAGGCTTCCCGCAACGCTTCCCTTCTCCGGCTTCCTTGACGGAACTGAGGCGTAAGTCTAAAATAGACAATCGGGTGCGAAGGTCTAGTCGTAGCCTGGGATGGCTCCCTAATAGATATTCATGTTTGAGGACTTAACAGGAAAATTTCAGCGCGTCTTCAAAACCCTCCGGGGCGAGGGCAAGCTGACGGAAGAGAACATCGGCGACGCTCTGCGCCAGATCCGCGTCGCCTTGCTTGAAGCCGACGTAAACTTCAAAGTCGTCAAACAACTGATTGAGAACATCCGGGCCAAAGCCGTTGGCCAGGAGGTCCTGAGCAGCTTTTCCCCCACCGAGCAGGTCATCAAGATCGTCCGCGATGAACTGCTGGAGGTCTTGGGCGGCGACACGGCACGAATGAAGTTTGCCTCCCAGCCACCCTCGGTTTTCTTACTCACCGGCTTGCAAGGCTCGGGAAAAACCACCACGGCGGGAAAGATCGCCCGGTGGTTGCAACGGGGCGGACATCACCCCTTGCTGGTATCGGTGGACGTCTACCGGCCTGCCGCCAGACAACAGTTGGCCGTGGTAGCCAAAGAGGTGGGTGTCCCGGTTTTTGAGGGTTCAGCCGATGCCAAGCCGTCGGAGCTGGCTTTGGGCGCGCGGCAGGCAGCCCGCGACCGGGGATGCGACGTATTGGTGGTGGACACCGCCGGACGCCTTCACGTAGACGACGAGATGATGACGGAACTCCAGCAACTCCGGGACTTGCTCCAACCAACCGAGCTTCTCTTTGTGGCCGATGCGATGACCGGCCAGGACGCCGTGCGCAGCGCCGAAGAGTTTCACCGCCGTTTGAGCCTGACGGGAGTGGTCTTGACCAAGCTCGACGGTGATGCCCGCGGCGGAGCGGCGCTTTCGATCCGATTCGTCACCGGCCAGCCTATCCAGTTCGTCGGCACCGGGGAGAAATTTGACGCCCTGGAACAGTTTCATCCGGACCGCATGGTCTCGCGCATCCTGGGCATGGGCGATGTCCTTTCGCTGATCGAAAAGGCGGAAGAGGTCATCGACAGCAAGCAGGCCGAGCAGCTGGAGCGCAAGCTGCGGACCGACAGCTTCACTTTGGAAGACTTCCGGGATCAGCTTCGGGCGGCGCGCCAGATGGGGCCTCTGGACCAGATCCTCTCCATGCTGCCCCAGGTCGGCCCTTTCCGGCAGTTGCATAAACAATCCCAGCAACAAACCGTGGACGAGGGGCAACTGATTCGCACCGAGGCGATTATCAACTCCATGACCGACCGGGAGCGGAGAGTCCCGCAGATATTAAACGGCCGCCGCCGCCTCCGCATCGCGCGAGGCAGCGGCACGTCGGTACAGGAAGTAAACCGGCTTGTGAAGCAATACGACCAAGCCCGCAAGATGATGCGCAGCATGACCGGCCGCTTGCTGAAAAAACAGCGGGGCAAGGGCAAAGTTTCGGCCCGGTCCGGATAACCGGCTGTTCCTATGAGGAGCGGCGCATCTGCTTGCTTTCTTTTTTAGTCAGAAAGAATAGAATCATTATGGAGGTGTTTCGTTGTTGATGATCCGCCTGGCCAGAACAGGCGTTAAGAAAAAACCCCGTTATCGCGTTGTGGTTATCGATAAAGCGCGGGCCCGGGACGGCCGTTTCGTGGAAATTGTGGGCCACTACAATCCCCAGGCAAACCCGGCCCAGATCGAGCTCAAATCGGAGCGAATTGAGTACTGGTTAGGAAAAGGCGCGCAGCCATCGGTGACTGTCCGCAGCTTCCTGCGCCGGAAAAAAGCTGCGGTGAAAACGGAAACTGCCGAGCAAGCGGAGTAAAAGCAAGTCTGTTTTTTTAAGATGGAGGGTTGTTTTCCCATCTGGATTCGCACAGAGACCCAGCGGTTCATACACCTAGTGTTAGGTTGATGATCGGTGAGGTTGATTGGATTCGGTTCCGACCTCTTTCCTGTCCTTTAGGAGGCGCTTATGAAGGAGCTGATCGAGATGATTGCGAAAGCCCTGGTGGATAATCCAGATCAAGTTGTAGTGAATCCCATCGAAGGCGAGCAAAGCACCGTATTGGAACTCCGGGTGGCGCCCGACGATCTGGGCAAGGTGATCGGCAAGCAAGGACGCACCGCCCGCTCCATCCGCACCATCCTGGGAGCAGCCGGGATGAAGCTGAAGAGGCGGTTCACCCTGGAGATCTTGGAATAAAGCGATCCGCCGCCAGTGAAACAGCCTCGAGAATCCGAATATGTCACCGTCGCCCGCGTGAGGAAAACCCAAGGCAGGCGGGGTGAAGTGGCAGCGGAAATCCTGACTGATTTCCCGGAGCGGTTCGAGCCTGGACAAGAATTGTTGCTTGGGGACGAGACCGCCCGCCAGCAGGTTGTTCTGGAAGAAAGCTGGCTGCACAAAGGGCTGGTCATCCTGAAATTCCGGGATGTCGAAACCATCTCGGCGGCGGAAACTCTGATCGGCCGGCAAATTCAAATTCCACGATCCAGCCGCAGGCCGCTTTCGCCGGGAGCAGTTTACCTCTCCGACTTGGTTGGATGCGCCGTCCGCGAGGGCGGCAGGCTGCTGGGCAAAGTGGAGGCCGTGGAAGAAACGGGCGCCGTGCCGTTGCTGAAGGTGCCTACCGCCGAAGGCGAGTTGCTGATCCCTTTTGCGGAATCCATTTGCAGCAAGGTGGATATCGAAGGGCAAGAAATTCAGGTGCAGTTGCCGGAAGGCCTGAAGGAGTTGAACCGGAAATGAAATTCGGCCGCCAGAAAAAATGGATGCCGGGGGCCTATGAAGATCGACATTCTCACAATTTTTCCGGATTTTTTTGCCGGGCCCTTTCAGCATGGAATCCTTCGCCGGGCGCAAGAAACCGGCCTGGTAAGCATTGAGACACACGACCTGCGGCGATTCACAAATGACCGGCACCGCACAGTGGACGACCGCCCCTTCGGAGGGGAAGAAGGGATGGTCCTGCTTCCCGAACCTTTCTTTCGGGCGGCTGAGCACATTTGGGAGCGCGGCAAGCCGCGAGGCAGAGTGATCCTGCTTTCGGCGCAAGGCAAATTGTTTCGGCAGCCCCTGGCGAGCGAGTTGGCCAAAGAAGAGTCTTTGATGCTGCTCTGCGGGCGCTATGAGGGCGTGGATGAGAGGGTCGCGTCGCACTTGGCGGAGGAAGAACTCTCCATCGGCGACTTTGTGCTGAGCGGAGGAGAATTGGCGGCTGCGGTGGTGGTGGACACGGTAACGCGGCTGCTGCCCGGAGCGCTGGGCAACGCGGCCTCGTCGGTGCGGGAATCCTTCGCGGTGACTCCCGGCACGCGAAGCGCGGGGCTGCTCGACTGTCCCCAGTATACCCGTCCGGCAAAGTTCCGGGAGATGGCCGTGCCCGACGTGCTGCTCTGCGGAGATCACAAGCGCGTGGAGCAGTGGAGACGCAAAAAGGCTTTGGAGAAAACCTGGGTAAACCGGCCGGATTTGTTGTCCGGGGCTGCCCTGAATGCAGAACAGCAACAGTGGCTGGCAGAGATCAAAAAGGAAACAGCAATATGAATCGATTGGACAAGTTGCACAGTCTGGAGACCCACCGGGAGGTCGCCGAGTTTCAGCCCGGCGACACGGTGCGGGTCCAGGTAAGGATCAAAGAAGGCGAAAAGGAACGGTTGCAGGCGTTTGAAGGCACCGTCATCGCGCGTAAGCACGGCGGCCCCAGCGAGACATTTACCGTCCGCAAGATCAGCTTCGGCCAGGGCGTGGAGCGAATATTCCCGGTGCAGTCGCCCGTGATCCACCGCGTAGAAGTGCTCCGCCGGGGCCGCGTGCGCCGCGCCAAGCTGTATTACCTGCGCAAACTACGCGGCAAGGCCGCCCGCATTCGCGAGAAGAAGCGATCCTGAACCTTCCCTTCCCCGCCGCTTGCCGGCAGAAAGCGCAAATAGCGGCCTCTGTCAGCGCAATGCCCGGTTTGGAGATGCTGCGCAGAAAGGAGCGCAAGGCGTATTCGTTGCGGCACGAAGTTTGAGCGCCAGGGATTGCAGGCAGGCTACCGCTCGATTGCCGGTGTCGACGAGGTGGGTCGCGGGGCTTTGTTTGGGCCGGTTCTGGCGGCTGCGGTCATTCTGAACCCTTCCCGCCGCATTCCAGGCATTCAGGACAGCAAGCAGTTGTCCCCGGACAGGCGGGAAAAGCTGGCCTGCGAGATCCGCCGCTACGCCGTTGCATGGTCGGTGGCGTCGGCGGATGCCGCCAAGATCGATGAGATCAATATCTATCAGGCATCCCGCTTGGCCATGCGGGAAGCCGTCCTCCGATTAAATCCAGTTCCTGACTTGTTGCTGGTGGATGCGCTGCACCTGGACCTGGACATCCCTCAAATCTCCATCGTCAAAGGAGATGCGCTCAGCGTTTCCATTGCTGCGGCGTCCATTCTGGCAAAGGTGGAACGGGACGGCCTGATGCGGGAGTGGGACCGCGTTTTTCCCCAATACCAATTGGCATCCAATAAGGGCTATCCCACCCCGGCCCACAAAGCAATGCTGCACAAGCACGGTCCCACGCCGCTGCATCGCCGCTCGTACGCACCGGTAGCTGCGGCTGCGCGCGCCGCCGCCCTTTCCGGCCTCTCTTCCAGCAACCAGCAATAAAAAACGGCGCGCGAGGCGCATGCCGTTTTTGTTGATCGAAGACCTGTTCCGGCTTGCTTATTTTTGAAAGTGGTTGGCGTTTTTCTCGGTGAAATCTTTCCACTTTTCCGGCAGCTCGTCCAGGACAAAAATTGCAGTGACAGGACAAACGGGAACACAGGCTCCGCAGTCAATACACTCCACCGGATCGATGTAGAGCTGCTCGGCAGACTCAAACTCGGGCGCATCGTTTTTAGGATGAATGCAGTCTGCCGGGCATGCATCGACGCAAGCCGTGTCTTTCGTGCGGATGCATAGCTCGGCAATCACATAAGCCATCTTGTTATTCTCCCCCGAAAGCTGGAAATGAAGTTTATTTCCGCTTGAGTGAACACCGCAAAGGATCGGCTATTCTACAACACGGGCGAGAAAGCTTGCAAAGAAGGAACCGCCTGCCGGGAAGAAAAAAACGCCGCGCGGAACCTGGGCGGTCCGCTGGGAAGCGGCGCTACCACAGTGCCCATTGGGAAGAGGACTATCGAAACGAGGACACCTCAGCCTGTTTGTACGCCGGCAGATTTTGCCGTGTTCTTCGCGAAAGTGTTCTTCGCAAAAAAGATCAGGTGCGCGCTCCCGATCTGAACCCCGTCACCGCTGTTGCAAACAACGCCCTCGCTCGCGATTTCCTTTCCGTTTACCAGGACCGGAGCGTCTTCCACGGGGTAGAGAACAAACTCGGCTGATTTCTCTCGCTGCTCATAGACCACTCTGGCATGGAGGGGTTTCACGGTCTTGTCATCGTCGAGAAAGATGCGCGCTCCCGCATGTCTCCCGATTACGGTGCAACAAGCTTCCAGCCGGAGGTAGCGCGGAACCCCCCGCATTTCTCTTACAGGAGCTTGAATGTCTGTCAACAGGAAATGGGCGAACATCCCTTTCGGCAAGGGCATTTTTCGCAACCACTCAAAACGAAGTTTGGCTTTCTCTCTGTCAGGAATAAGATCCGGAATGACGTCAGGAATGACCGCGCTGCCCGTGGCTTTTGCGACCGCCGCTACTGCGAGCTCTGGACCCACGGCGGGTTTGGGCTGCTGCGCGGGCTTTGC
>JADFGZ010000152.1 GCA_022567475.1 Acidobacteriota bacterium
TATTCGAATTGAACCGCCCGTTGGACGACCTCGAGGATATCCTACTCGCCGATTTCGCCGACCGGACGATCACAATGAAAGAAATCTATGAACGGCACCATGTAAATCGCCGTTTCATCAAGAAGAACTACAAAGACGTCCTGAAGCAGTTGCAGGACAAAGGAGTGATCCGCTGTGAACCATCGAAGCGCCCAAAGGACACGTTTGGGGACAACGTGAAGGTAACTTTTCCGCGTAGAGGAGGCGACAGTGGCAAAATCGAGCATTGAGTGGACCGGATCGACGTGGAACCCGGTAACCGGCTGCACTAAGATCAGCCCCGGTTGTAAGCACTGTTATGCCGAGCGGATGGCACTCAGGCTGCGCGCAATGGGGCAGCCCAATTACCGAAACGGCTTCAAGCTGACCCTGCATGAGCACGTCCTGGAAGCGCCGCTCAAGTGGAAGAAGCCGCAGCTCATTTTTGTAAACTCCATGAGCGATCTCTTCCATAAAAACGTGCCGTTTGCTTTTATACAAAGAATTTTTGCCGTCATGCGCCGGGCGCACTGGCACCAGTTTCAAATTCTTACCAAGCGGTCAGAACGGGTGGCAGACTGTAGTTCAAGAATCGACTGGCCCCCGAATGTTTGGATGGGCGTGAGCGTGGAGAACCAGGATTACACCTTCCGAATCGAGCATTTGCGCCAGACCGGCGCCCAGGTGAAATTTCTTTCGCTGGAGCCTCTGCTAGGGCCGCTTCCAAGCCTGAATCTGCACGGCATGGATTGGGTAATTGTCGGGGGGAAATCAGGACCTGGTGCTCGCCCTATCGAGACATCCTGGGTGGTTGACCTTCGGGATCAGTGCCGCCGCGCGCACGTTCCTTTCTTCTTCAAGCAATGGGGAGGGCGGAATAAGAAAGCCACTGGCAGGAAGCTCGAAGGAGAAACTTATGACCAGATGCCCGTCATTGCTGTAAACGATTCCCGCGCGCCCATTCTGTCACGAAGTTTCGAGCACGCTGAGCACACCATGAACAGTTGAGGAAGACCGCGTGCAAGTTTTCAGTCGTAACGTTCCTCCTCCCTCCTCACGTTTTTCATCCTGACTCCACTTCGGCAGCTTTTCTTTCTCCCGTGTATTGCTAACGTCCGGCTAGGAAAAACCCCGCCCTCCGCCGCCAAAACCCCTTGCAGTTCCCGCCGCACATCAGGATAATCTGAGGGTTAGCCGGACAATGAACCTGGAACCTGCCTGCTGCCAGCGCAAGACGGTTTCTTGCTGGAGAAGAGGCTCGGCTGTAGAAGGAGAAACATGGTCGGCAAGAAATCGAAAGAAGTTGCAAACACCAATGCTCCCGAACCGGTGGGCCGGGCTGTGGATGAATTGAGCCTTTCGGAGCGTTTGGAACACGCCGGGAAGTGGGTGGCCTTTCGGATGTACACTCCTCCGGGAAAAGTGAGCCGGGAGGGAGTGGAGTACGTGGACGTGCGCCTGCGAACGATCGAGGCTGCCGGAAGCAGTTTCGAGGAGTGCCATTCCCAGCTCCGCAGCCGGAATCTGGACCCGGCGGAGTTCGAGTTTACCCTCTTGAACCCCCCTTATTAGGAGCGAGACCGGAAATTCGTTCCGGCGCGACGGGCTGCAGAATCCCGGCTGCCGGAGCGGATGCCTTTGCTGGGCATGGCTTCTGAAGGGCGTGGCCTGTTATGGGATTAGCTTGTTATGGGTTTAACGGGTTAGGGCACTAGCCTCTTATGGAACTCACTAGGGACGCGCTGGAAATTCCGGAGACCCTGAAGGGGAAGTACGAGCCGGTGATCGGCCTCGAAGTCCACGTCCAACTGCGGACGCGCTCCAAGATTTTCTGCGGCTGCTCCACCCGTTTTGGCGATCCGCCCAACACCAACTCCTGCCCGGTGTGCTTGGGACTGCCCGGCGCGCTTCCGGTGCTGAACCGGGAGGCGGTGGCGATGGCCGTCAAGGCGGCGCTGGCGTTGAACTGCCGCGTGAACTCGTTTTCCCGCTTCGCCCGCAAGAATTATTTTTATCCCGACCTGCCCAAGGGCTATCAAATCTCCCAATTCGACCAGCCGCTCGCCGAGCACGGCTGGATTGAGATTCGTTCCGAAGAAGGACAGGCCGAGGGCGGCCCTCAGGAGAAGGGTACAAAGCGAATCGGCATCACCCGCCTGCATATGGAAGAGGACGCCGGCAAGAGCATTCACGACGGCTTCCCCGACTCGCAGGACAAAAGCTACGTGGACCTGAACCGCAGCGGCACGCCGCTGGCTGAGATCGTCAGCGAGCCCGACCTGCGCAGCTCGGCCGAGGCCTACGATTATCTGACGCGGCTGAAGCAGATACTGGAATACCTCGACGTCTCCGACTGCAACATGGAGGAAGGCAGCCTGCGCTGCGACGCCAACGTCAGCGTGCGCCCGCGCGGCCAGCAAGAGTTAGGCGTCAAGGCCGAGATCAAGAACCTGAACTCCTTCCGCTACCTGCAAAAGGCTCTGGACTATGAGATCGCGCGGCAGACGCAGTTGCTGGAGCGCGGAGAAAAGGTCGTCCAGGAGACGCGCCTCTGGAACCTCGAACAGCAGAAGACCGTCAGCATGCGCAGCAAAGAGTACGCCCACGATTACCGCTATTTCCCGGAGCCCGACCTGCTTCCCTTGGCGGTCAGCGATGCCTGGCAGAAGGAGATTCAGCAGACGCTCCCGGAGCTGCCCGATGCCAAGCGGCGACGGATGGTCAGCCAGTACAAACTGCGCGAATACGATGCAGAGGTTCTGACCGCTTCCCAGGCCCTGGCCGGCTACTACGAGAAAGTGGCGGCAGCGGGCGCCGACCCGAAGCTGGCTGCGAACTGGGTGATGGGAAATTTGCTGGGCGCTCTGAAGGCGGCAGGAAAGCAGATCGGCGAGTCGCCCGTCTCGCCGGAGGCGCTGGCCGGGCTTTTGGCGCTCATACAGGACAAGACCCTCTCCGGCAAGATGGCCAAGAGCGTCTTTGAGGAAATGTTGAGCACCTCGGAGAGCGCGAAGACTATCGTCGGCAGGATGGGACTCAGCCAGATCACCGATTCCGATCAGATTCGCGACACAATCCGCAACGTCATCGCCGCCAACCCGAAGCAGTTGGCGCAATACAAATCCGGGAAGACGTCGCTGATCGGCTTTTTCGTGGGCCAGGTCATGAAGGAGACTAAAGGTCAGGCGAATCCCCAGAAGGTCAACGAACTGTTAAAGGAAGAACTCGGAGGAGCTTAAAGTATCCGGATGCCTTTGCCGGCTGATCCATTGCCGGGAAGGGGGCGGGAGAGAGTTGCAATCGGCGGCTTTCGATTGGAAGACGATATTTCCATCTAACATCCACCATCTAACATTCAACAGGGAACACTTGAATATTGCGAGGAAACTATGCTCGAAGTGGGACAATCAGCACCAGGTTTTCAACTGGCAGACGACCAAAATAATACAATAAACCTCACCGACTTCCGGGGGCATCCGCTGGTCTTCTACTTTTTCCCCAGGGCCGATACTCCGGGGTGAACCGCCGAGGCATCCGAGTTCCGTGATGCAATCGCAGATTTTCAAAAGCTGGGAGCCGCCGTGGTTGGCGTGAGTTCCGACACTCCGCTGCTGCAAGACCAATTCAAACAGAAATACTCCCTGCCTTTTCCGCTGTTGTGCGACGTAGACCGGAAGGTGGCCAAAGAATACGGTGTGCTGAAGGAAAAAAACATGTACGGGAAGAAGGTTCTCGGCGTGGAGCGCACTACATTCTTGATTGACGCCTCCGGGAAGATTCAGAAAATATTTCCTAAAGTCCGCGTCGAGGGCCACGTTCAGGAAGTGCTGGCGGCGCTCCAACCGTGACCGGCAGAAGCAGACAGCGGCGCGAGGACGTCTTTCACCGGGATGAGCACCCTGCCACTCTGGCCGGGCACATTGCCGGCGCGAACAGGCTTTTCCTTTTGCCGCCCGCTTGCCGAAAAGTTTTTCTCCGAAGTCCAAAAACTAGGGGAAGCATGTGACACAAATGTGACACAAAAAGATAACATCGAGGTCCTTACCCGAAAAGGAGGAGCTTGTTGACGGGGTTGTGCGGGTACGGTAGAATCCGCTCAACTGCTTCATAGTTCAGGAGTAAAAAAGATTTTTCCCATGAGTGGGGCGAACAGACAAGCGGTGGAAGGAATCGTTAACGGGAGTCGATGCATCCCAGGTTGGTTCCAACTGGATCAAAACCTCATCCTAACAGCCTATTTGGTCCGACAAAGCCGAGGTCATCTTGCGAGTCCTTTTCGGAGTGCCGCCAACCATCTAACAGGGAGCGAGCCAAGACACCGGGAGGCGGTATCGGAACGGAAGTGAATTAGCGGCGCGTTCTGCGCCGGAAGCCTGCCGGAAGGCGGGCGTGCTCGGATTTGTTGTTTGCCGGAGGCTGGTTTGCAGATTGCGGTGGGAGCGAAAACGGACCGGGGGATGGTCCGGGAAAACAATGAAGACGCCTTTGCGGTGGACGAGTCCCTGCAGTTGTTTGTTCTTTGCGACGGAATGGGCGGCCAGGCCGCCGGCGAAGTGGCCAGTCAGATGGGAGTGGACCTGGTAGTGCAACACCTGCGGGAGGCGGCAAGCAATCCCGCTCTGGAAATGGTGGGCGAGCACAAACTGGAATTTTCCCGGCAGACAAACCGGCTGGCCAGCGGCATTCGGCTTTCCAACCGGGAGATTCATGATGCCGCCGGGAGGCAAATCGCCACCAGCGGCATGGGGTCCACCGTGGTGGCCGTGCAGCTTACGGGCAACGTTCTCAGCATCTCCCATGTGGGCGACAGCCGGATTTATCTGTTGCGCAGCGGGGAGCTCCAGCAGTTGACGCAGGACCACTCCCTGGTCATGGAGCAGGTTCGGCAGGGTTTGATCAGCCTGGAGGAAGCGGAGCAATCGGAGCTGGCGAACGTCATTATCCGGGCGCTGGGCGCAGAGCCTGACGTGGCTGTGGATATGGATGAACTGTGGGTGAAGGAAGGGGACCAGATTCTGCTCTGCTCCGACGGCCTGACCCGCATGGTTTCCGATACGTCTATCGCGCAAATCCTGACCGGCACTGAAATAGCACAACAGGCCTCCGACCGTCTAGTAGAGATTGCTAACGACAACGGAGGAGAGGATAATGTGACCGTGATTGTAGTCCGCCTGAATGCGCCTTCCCCCCGGAGGGGGTGGAGGAGATTGCTAAGATCTCTGTTCGGAGGAAATCGGGCATGGCCAAATTGATCCTAAAGTATGAGGCCTCAGTTCTCAAAGAAATACCTCTCCAGAAGGCTGCTATCAGCATCGGCCGCACCCCCGGCAACGACGTAGTCATCGACAACCTCGCCGTGTCCGGGCGCCATGCCAGAGTTGTATTGGAGCAGGGGTATTATGCGGTGGAAGACATGAGCAGCCTGAACGGCACCTTCCTGAACAGCCAGCGAATCCGCCGGAGCCCGCTGAAGAACGGCGACCAGATTGTGATCGGGAAACACACCTTGATCTTTCAGGATGAGGGCGGGAAACCGCCGCCGCCGCCGGAGGATGAAACCGCCGAAGCTACGCAACCGTTGTCGAAAATGGAAGAGACGTTCGTGCTCGACACCAAGAGCCGGCGGGAGTTTCTGGCCAAGGCCACCGCCATCGCTTCGGAGGGAGGCACGACCACAACCCAGGAAAAAGTCGGCTGCCTCACGGTGCTCAGCGGCAAGACCGACCAGCGCGAATACATCCTCACCAGCAAACTGAGCGTGATCGGCAAAGACGCGATGGCTTCGGTGAAGCTGAAGGGCTGGTTTGCTCCCAAGGTCGCCGCCGTCATCAATCGCAAGGAAGGCCAGTACACCATTGCTCCGTCAGAAAAAGCCGGCGCCACCAAGGTCAATTCGGAGCCGCTCACCGCGGTCCGCGAATTGCAGGAAGGCGATGAGATCGTGATCGGCGGGATCACGATGCAGTTCCATTTCCGGGAATAGAGTTTCCCGGCGACGGGCGTAATCCGCTCCCTTTGCGGCGCCAGGGCTTCCCGTTCCGCCCTCGGAGCGAAGCCATCCGCGCTCTAAGGCTGTGTGGGCACGGCAGCCCCGTGAGGCTAGACCCGTTCTCCAGTTGCTGTATATTAATGCCGGGGAGATACGTGTTGGTTCTAAAGGATTAGCGGCGACTTGTATAGATTTACCATCAGGGGAACGGGTCTAGCTTAGCTCTGCGGCTTCCTCCAACACTTTCTCCAACTGGGAGCAGCCAGGAATGGAAATAAGGCGCAAACTCTCCCGGCACAACGCTGCTATTCTTGCAGCCAGCCCTGATTCAAATTTTCCTTCTGCAAAAAGAATATTCCATTCGGGTTCGCAATTCCACGGACGCTCCGAGCGCGACGTGGCTCAGGGTGTTGCGCCCCCATGAGGCACCCATGAGACAATGGAAGCTGGGGCGATTCGGCAATTCTTAGGGGGTAGAGGATGAGAAAAAAGAATGCGTGCCGGACGGCTTTCCGGGCGGCTATCCTTTGCGTTGCGCTCCTGGCGGGGGCGGCGCAGACAGGCGAGGCCCAGTTCAGGCGATCCGGCCGCCGGCCATTCCCCCCGCCGCTCCCGGAGATCTCAAACCTGCCGACGCTCCAGCAGCAACTCCATCGGCGAAGGCTCAAGGCCAGCTATGAGCAGGTCGTGAAAGAAGTCGAACAGCTCTTTGAGTTGTCCGCCGCGCTCAAGGAAGAAGTCAGCAAAGCGAATGAAGATGTCCTGTCGGTTGCCGGCATTCAGAAAGCCGAGCAGATTGAAAAACTCGCCAAGAAAATCCGGAACCGCATGAAGAACCTGTAGCCGGAGAATCGCTTCCGGGCGGCTGGAATTATTTTCAAAAAATCCGGACATTACGAATATCGGGTTCCGCCGGAGCCTTGCGTTATAATGGTGCCGTCCGTTGGACGGATGCGATAAGGTCTTCTTGTTAAGGCAGACGGGATTTCTTCTGACAGGGTGAGGCCCTGAGCGGGCCATTTTTTTCTTTGCCAGGGAGGCGAATCATGAAGCATGGAATGAGAAAGGTTTTTCTCTTTTTGGCGGCAGCAGGATGGGCGGCGGTCCCGGCGAGCGCTGCCGAGGGGTTCGTGGAGGAACTAAAAGCCCAATGGGAGTCTTCCCGGAGGCAAATCGTGGCGATTGTGGAGGCCGTGCCGCAGGATAAGTATGATTACAAGCCGACGCCCGAGGTGCGCACCTTCCGTGAGATTATCCTTCACGTAACCGGTGAAAATCTGAGCTGGATGGAGGTCGTGGGCGGCGTGCCCCAACCCGGAGAGTATACCCGGTTCGATCATCTCACGGCCCGGGAGGACGTGCTGAAGGCGGTTGTGGAGTACTTTGATTACGGAACCAAAGTGCTGGCCGACATGACGGACCAGGAGGCGATGGGAACCGTCACGCGGCGCAACAGGCCCGCGCCGCGGTGGGTGGTTGTGATGCAGGCCATCGGCCACAGCAAAGAGCACTACGGGAATCTGGTGACCTACTTGCGTTTGAACGGCATGGTGCCGCCCTCAAGCCAGCCACGGCCGCCGCAGTAGGGAAAAGCTTGGCCTTCCAGCGGGGCCGGTTGCGGCTGGCAGGGGTGGTCCCGGCGTTTTTCACAAAGGCCGGCGAGCGCGACCATTCAACCGTGTGATTTCATTACAGGGGAGAAGATGAATCGTCAGAGAACAAGACAAGCGCTTTTTTTAGCCGCCGTTCTGGTGGCTGGGATGCAGACAGCCGCTGCTCAAAACTCGATCATCGAGGAGCTTCGGAAGCAGTGGGAAGCTACGGGAAATCAGATCTACACGATGGCGGCGGCGGTGCCGGAGGCCAAGTACGATTTTAAGCCTACGCCCGAAGTGCGCTCATTCCGTGAACAACTGATTCACTTGGCCAGCGAAAATTATATGTTCATGGGATTCGCGGCCGGAACCGGCAGCCCGGTAGACCGCAATAGCTTGAACGATCTCCGGAGCCGCGCGGAGATACTCCAGGCGCTTACGGAAAGCTATGACTACGGCGACAAAGTTTTGGCGGACCTGAACGACCAGAAACTGTTGGATATGGTCCCCTTTTTCCGCGGGCGGCAAGTTCCCCGCCTGGCCGCCATCATGGGGAACATTAAGGACAATCACGGGCACTACGGGAATTTGGTGGTTTACATGCGGTTGAACGGCCTGGTGCCTCCCCGGCCAGCTCCCCGGCCGCGACAGCAGTAAGGTTCTCAGAGCCGGCAGCGGGGCCGGGAAACCTGGCCCCAGTTGCGGAAGCCTGCCGGTTTCACCTGGTAAATTATTGGGTGTTTCCAAACTAGCCTTGTTTCAGAGCTTGTGTAGAGTGCTTCACAGCCCTGCAAGGGCGGCAGAATCTAGCCCAGGGCGTAAGCCCTGGGACAACGGGGGCCGGTATTACCCCAAGCCCCGGAGGGGCGCAAGATGCTTCGGCCCTCTCCTTTCGCCCCCTTCGGCAAGCTCAGGGCAGGCTCTTCCGGGGCTGATCCGGCGTGGCCTTTCCCACCCACGGCTGGCGCCGTGGGCTAAATTCTTGCGCCCCTCTGGGGCTATCCCGAGCGTTCTGGAAAGCTATACAGCAACTATGAAATTGCTCTAAGGAACGAAGCGATGGACCCACGGATCGAACAGATCGTGAAAAGCTATCAGGAACGGAAGATCAACCGGCGAGTTTTTTTTGAGCGGTTGATTGCCGTGGTCGGCGCCTATCCGCTGGCTCACCATCTGCTGGAGACCAGCGGCATGGCGATGTCGGTTCTCTCGCAGGTGGAGTCCGAGGCGGCCAGCATCGAATCCACGGCGGTGAAGTATCCCGGCGAGGGGGTGACGCTGGAGGGCTATCTGAGCCGGCCCCAAGGGACCGGACCTTATCCGGCTGTGATCGTGCTCCACGAGAACCGCGGATTGAACGACCACATCCGCGACGTGGCCCGCCGCTTGGCCTCGCAAGGCTATGTGGCGCTGGCCGTCGACCTGTTGTCCCGGCAAGGCGGGACGGGCTCCCTGGCGGACCCGGACGCGGCCCGGGCTGCCTTCCGGAACGTCTCGGACGATGACGTGGTTCGAGACCTGAATTCCGCTTACAACTACTTGCAGTCCCATGCCATGGTTCGGCAGGGCCGGACGGGCGTGATCGGCTTCTGCTGGGGCGGGCAGCGTTGCTTCCTGTACGCCACGGCGAATCCGAATCTGAAGGCTGCGGTGGTTTTTTACGGCGCCACACCGGAGGAAGCCGCCCTGGCGAATATTCAGGCTCCCGTGCTGGCCAACTACGGCGAAACCGATCAGCGGATCACTTCGCGCATTCCCGAAACGGAGGCGGCCATGCGGCGGCTGGGCAAGAGTTACGATTTCAAGATTTATCCCGGCGCGGGCCACGCCTTCTTCAACGACACCGGCGACCGTTACGACGAAGCGGCTGCCGCAGACGCCTGGAACCGGACACTGGCTTTTTTCAAAAACAACCTCGGATGAAAGAACCGGCATATTTCGGTCAAGAGTAAGCGTTCAGGGTGAGTGCAGGTCAAGCGTCGGACGGTTCCCCAATCCGTCCGGCGCTTTTTTAGTTCCGATGGAACCCGGGCCGGACCCGGCGTCGGGAAGAAACCGTGCTGGATCACCGCAACTCCCTGGCCGCAAGCCGTGTTTAATAAATTAGGGAGTAGAATGGACTTGTATCGTGTCACGAAAGGAGCGTTAGTTATGAGGCTTTTACAACGAATCGGATTAGCCGCAATGACGTTGGCTTTTTGCTTGACCGTGGCAATGCCCGGGCATGCCCAGCAACCTTACGGGGCTGCCCAACCGCCCTCGCAACTTCTGCTGCCGGCCGGTGTATGGATTTCCGTGCGGGTGGACCAGCAGCTTTCCAGCAAATACAACCTGCCGGGAGATTACTTCCTGGCGTCGCTGGCGCAACCGCTGGTTGTCGGCGGATTCGTCGTTGCGCGGCGCGGGCAGACCGTCGGAGGCCGTGTGGCCATAGCGCAGCAAGCCGGGCGCAG
>JADFGZ010000153.1 GCA_022567475.1 Acidobacteriota bacterium
GCAACATGGGGGGCCGACATGCTCGTACCGGAAATCCGGGTTGTGCCGCCGCCCAGCTTGGTGGAGAGAATCCCCACCGTTTTCACAAAGCAAGCCCTATTGACGTTTTCCTGCTTTTCCCCGGGAGCCGATACTGTAACTCCGATCCCGATGGGGACAGCTTCAAAATTCCCATCCGTGGTGAAATAGGAAGCTGTATCGGCCCAGATCGTTCCGCTGAAAAACCTGCATCCCTTGTTGCCGCCATCCAGCGCTGTGGTGCTTGCAATCGCCATCACCTCCGGGTAGGTGGCGGGCACTTTCTGGGACACTTCTTTGCAGGGATCGTTGCCTGCCGAGACAACCACTGAGATACCAGCGTTTGTGAGGGCCTGAACTGCACTGTGATAGAGAGTATTGTCGTCGAGGGTTCCGGGCCGGCCGAGGCTGATGTTCACCACCCGAATGGGAGGTGTGACTTCTGCGGCATGGGTCGCTACCCAGTCCAGTCCAGCCATGACGGTGGCGTCGCTGCCGGAACCGCTGGCATTAAGCACTTTCACACAGTAAACCGTGGCATTCGGGGCCACACCGACCACATCGATACCGTTATCGCGAGCGGCGATGATCCCGGTCACGTGCGTTCCATGCCCATTGTCGTCCTGGCAGGAATCGCCAAATTCGTGCCAAACGAAGGACTCAGTTCCCAAAGGCTTTGGGTCATTTGGGTCACTCAGGTCATTTAGGTCGAGGTGGTCGAAATCGATGCCAGTATCCACGACTGCTACGCCGACGCCGTCACCCGTCGTCCCATTTTCCCATACAGACGGAGCGCCAATCCGCTCCACGCCGGACGGGACTTCTTCCGAGGCCGGGTCACTTGGTTCATCATTCTTCGGTGGCTTGCCTTTTGTTCCACCTTTCCCCTGCGCCTGGTCTGCCTGGACGACGCGGTCTACAATTACGGACTCTACGCTGGGGTCGTTCTGGAGCCTTGTCAGGACGGCGGCGCTGGGAACGTGCACTGCCACCGCATTCACAATGGTGTAGTTGAACCTCAGGCTGGCCCCGGCCCCTTGCGCCACAGCGGCCCTTTCCGAAGCCGATGTGCCTTCCTGGAATGACACGATGTAATCGCCCGCATCCCCCGCAGGTTGTACTTGGGGGGCTGGCGGCGCGCCTATTTGCGCCCGCAAGCTCGGGGCACAAATGAAAGCGAGGAGAATTGCGAGAGCGACCAGCACGCTCGGTCTCACGTTGAGAAAATATCCTGGAAAGATCCTCTTTGTCATGGTGTCACCCCCAGCCTTCATCCCTATTTTAATATACCACTATCCCTGCCCAATACATCGGCAAGTTTAGCAAAGACTCCAGTTACTCTGCAATAGCCTAAAAGTCCCCAAAATTCTTTTGGGACGTATAGGACTTTATTGCCAGGTTACTAGAACGGTCACTGAAATGGTTCCTTTTGCTTTGCTCGAATGTCTTCCTGGAGCTACGGGTTCCACACCACAGTGGTTTGCCAAGCAAAGGCATTTCCTCGCCGCGTTTTTCGGTCTATAATGCGCCATCTTGCTTATCTTGAATCCTGGCGGATGCCGCTGGCCGAAAAGCGGCGTCAGGCCTGAGGTGGGAGTTTTATGAAGCTGTTGCTGCAGTTCGTCGCCGGTCCTCTTGCTTTCCTTGTTCTGTATTTCCTTCCCTATGAAGGCCCGTCGCCGGAACTCCGCGTGGCGCTGGCAATTTTCGGCTGGGTGATCCTGTGGTGGATGACTCAGCCGGTACCCTGGGGTATTTCGTCTTTGCTGCCTCTGTTGCTGTTCCCGGCCTTCGGGCTGATGAGCATCGGCAACACCGTGAGCTTCTACGGGCAGAACATCTTCTTCTGGATCATGGGAACGGTTCTGATGGGCTACGCCATGCACCGCCACGGGCTGGCCAAGCGATTTGCGCTGTGGTTTTTGTCCATGAAGGTGGTGAACGGCAGCACCCATCGCCTGGCATTCGGTTTCATGTTGGTGACGGGGTGCCTTTCCATGTGGGTTTCCGACGCTGCTACGGTGGCCATGATGATTCCGGTAGGGGTCTCGCTGGTCTCCTTCGTCAAGACCGTCACGGGAACCTCCGCTTCGGAAAAGAGCAATTTTGGAGCCTTCCTGGCGCTGGGGGCTCTCTACGGCGCGGTAGCTGGCGGCACAGCCACCATCATGGGAATTCCTCACAATGCCCTGGCCGTTGAATTGATAAATAATTACACCGGACGCGATTTCGGCTTTTTCGACTGGATGAAAGCCGGCATACCTATCTTTATGGCAACGCTCGTCGCGTTTTATTTCATCCTGCGCTGGTTCCTGCCGCCGGAGGTGAAAGAGATCCCCGGCGGTCAAGCGTTCATCCGCGCGGAACGAGAAAAGCTGGGGCCTCTTACCGCCGGGGAGAAGGCGACCCTTTTCGTCTTCCTGGCTATGATCTTCCTGTTCACGCTGCCGACCCTCATCAAGCTGACGCTGGGTCCGGCCCACCAGATCACGCAGTGGGCCGGCATGGCGCTCTCCATCTGGGTCGTGCCGCCTGCCGTCATGTTGCTTCTCTTCTCAACGCCCGTGAATTGGAGCAAGGGTGAGTTTGTTCTGACTTGGCGCGAGGCAGTGGAGCACTCTCCTTGGGGCATCATGTTCTTGTGCACCGCCGCATTAGCCATCACCGGCGCCCTCAACGAATTCGGCTTTCAAGCTTTCGCCGGAAACCTGATGAGCGGTTTAGGCCTGGGATATTATTCGCTGCCGGTTACCTCCGCTCCCCTGGTGGCCCTCAGCACCAACTTCATCTCCGGAACGGCCGCGACCACGTTGTTCGGGAACATCTTGATCCCGGCTGCTCAGGAGATCGGTTTTAATCCTGCCTCCATTGGCATGCTGATTGCCAACGTGGCTCTCGGGATCATGCTGCCTTGGGCGGGCGCGGCAGCGGGTACGGCCTTTGCCACCGGCGAGGTGGACATGAAGAATATGATTCGGGTCGGCGCAGTCGCTACGATCGTATTCTCAATCCTGGTCGCAGGAATCCACATTCTGCTCGCTCCTTATTTGTAGGGTGTGGCGGGAAACACTTCGGGCAAGGGATTACCCGGCAGGGTCCTTAAACGTTCTCCACCCAGATGCGGGATCCGGATTCGGTGGAAAACGCCGTCTTGCGGTCTCCGACGCGCAACTCCAAAATGCCGTCGAAAGTCTTGCGCAGAAGTGTGAGATGGCTGCCTGGGAGCAGCCGAACTGCCGCCAGAGAATTCAAGAAATCTTTTTCTTTTTCATACAACTCAGCGATGCGCACCACCCGCAGCCGCGTGTTCTCCGAGGCTTCGGCTAAGGGGAAGCATCTCGATCCCCGCTTGGAAGGCAGCGCCGGCGTGAAGGGACTTCCGTGAGGGCACGTGCCTCGCTCGCCGAACAACTCCAGCATGCGCTTTTCCAGCTCCGGCGAAATGGCATGTTCCAGCTTTTCCGCCTCGTCGTGTACTTTTTCCCAGGGCATGTGGAGAATATCCGTCAGCAATCGCTCGGCCAGCCGGTGCCGTCGCACCAGGGCGCTGGCGGTCCGGAAGCCTTCTGGAGTCAAATGAATCGAGCGCTTGTTGGAAATCCGCACGTGCCCTTTTTTCTGAAGGCGTTTCAGGGCCATGCTGACGGCGGCAGAGGATATCCGGAGAAACTCGGCCAGCCGCGCCGCAATCACTTCTTCCCCGTTCTCGTTCAATTCCAAGATTGCTTTTAACAGGTTTTCCGAAGCTATCGTTGCCATCTCGCCCGCCTTGACAGGGGATATGATCTATAGATCGATTAAACGTTGATGGTAACTTAGATTAAAATATTTTTCCAGCCTGATGCTGTTCTCGTTGCTGCACAGCCCCTGTGCCACCACCATCCTGACGATATGGAAGGAAACTCGCAGCCGCAAGTGGACGATGATCGGGGCATTGATACTTCTCGGTTTTGTCTTCCTGGTGACATTTCTGGTAGCGACCACCGTGCGGTATTTCAGTTAGTGCTTGCTGGCTGAAACGTTCACGAACCAAGAGACCATCGCCAGGCTAGACGATCACGAAAAGGCCGGTGACGTACATCACCGCCAGGCCGAGGGCAAAACCGGCCAGGCTGAAGCCGCTGGTCAGGGAAGCAGCGCCGCCCTGCTGAACCTGGTAGCGGGTGATTTCGATAACCACCTGAAACACCGCTCCGGCGCCCACGGCCAGAAAGAGCACCGCCCACAGCGCGGTGTAGGCGAACGCGCCCAGAAGCGTGCCAGCGATCGTGGGCGCGCCGGCCAGCAACCCGAGCCAGAGCAGGTGTGACCAGCGAAAATGGTGCTGCACCACGGGCGCCACCACCGCCACACCCTCCGTTAGGTTGTGCAGGGTAAACCCCAGAACCAGCATGGTGCCCATGGGCACGGCGCCCAGGGCGTAGGCCCCTCCGATGGCCAGCCCTTCGCCCAAATTGTGCACGCCGATGCCGAAAGCGATGGTGTAAGCCAGCAGCAACCCGGCCCCCGATTCTGTGGACTGCTTTCGCTGCTTCAGCCAATTTGAGACGGCGTAAAGTCCGGCCAGGCTCAAGCTCACTCCGATCAGGATTACCGCCACGCCCTGATAAGGGCCGGGCACGTCCGCGGAGTTCTCCAGCGCCTCTTCGAGCGCGTCCACCCCCAGGAAGACCAGCAGCCCCGTTGTCAGGCTGAGGAGAAAGAAATACCAGCGCCGCGAGAGCGACCGCAAAAACGGGAGCCAGCCAATGCCCAGAAACACGGGGAGGACGCCCACGTAGACGCCTAGCAAGGCGAAGCGGCCCAGCATGGCCGGGTTGGCGAGGGGGGTCTCGGCGGCGACCTCGATCTCGTGGGTGAAGATCAGGCTATTGGCGGTGATGAGAACAATCTCGTAAGGCTCGCCGGGCGTCCATGGGTAGGGAATGCTCACCACGGCCCGGCCCAGCCGCGCAATCGTGGGGTCCGGGGCAACCTCGAACTCCCAACTGGCGCGGTTCAGGAAGCCCACTTGCACCTGTGCAATCGTCACAGGTTCCGGGCCGGTGTTGATCACGTGCGCGCGGATTTCCCCTGGGCGCAGCACAATACGTTCAAACTCCAGGTTTTCAATGGGAGCCGGGGGGGGCAGGTTGATTCCCGTGCCCCGAACGAGAAACGAATACAGAATTCCCGCCAGCAACAATACAGGCAAGAGCGCGCTGACGAGGACAACCGCGCGCGACGACTTTCTGGCGGCACTGCTTCCTGGTTCTGCCATCTTGCCTAGTCGCACCGGCTTTGTGCTGTTTCTACATTCTCCAGCACATTGAACCAGCCCATCAGTCCTTGCTCCATGTGCTCCGTAACGTGGCACTGGAACATATAGGTTCCGGGGTAGTCGTACTGAAATTCCAGAATTGCCCGCTCGGCGATGCTCAGGGTCTTGACGTCGGTGTATTCGGTGGGGGTCATGGTGGTGCCTGAAGGATAGAGTCGGAAGAGATTCCCGTGCAAATGCGGCACCATCGCCTCTTCAAAAATGTTCATCACGTACATCCGCACCGGCTCGCCCTGTCGGAGAGCAATGGGATTGTCGGCATATTGAAAGGCGCGGCCATTCCAGGCATAGAACTCCGCTTCGCCGTCGCGGTCCAGGTCGAACGCGCTCATCACCATCGCCAGCTCGCGCATCGGCGGGCGGCCTTCTTTGGGGTCGAAGATCATCATTCCATACAAACCGTTGTGAATGTGCTGGGAGGTGGGCATGGAGTGGCAGTGGTAGGGCATGATGCCGTAGGGCTGTGCGATAAACTCATAGGTAAAAGTTTCCCCCGGCGACACCAGTTCAAAGACGCCGTCCATGTTGGCGGGATGAATGCCGTGGAAATGAATCGTGTGCGGCACCTTCCCCTTGTTCACCAACGTGATGCGCACCAGCTCGCCTTCCGTTGCGCGCAATACCGGCCCGGGCACAGTGCGATTAAACGTCCACGCCGGGACCGTCACCCCCGGCGCTACTTCGTGCGGCACGTCCTCCTCGATCACCAGCGTGTACTCGCGAACCCCGTTCGGGGCCGGACCTGGGGGCGGGGGCGTCGGGTCAAAGACTTGGCTGGGGTCGAACCTTCGCGCGGCAGGGGTTTTGTACTGGTAGCGCTTGCTCCCTTTTGTAGGCTGCAAGTGCCGCGCGTGCTGGTTCTGCACGGCGTCGGCCGCCGCGGGCGTTAGCTGCCGTTGTGCTGCCACCCGCTGCCCCGGCAGCAGCCAGAGGCCTGCGGTCAGCGCTCCCAGCGCCAGAACGATTGCCAGAATCCATCCCGGAGTCTTCATGCGTTTTCCTCTGCTCTCTGCTCTTGGAGGGGGCCCGGAAACTAACCCTTCCCGCCATCCGGATCATTAACTCACGTTAACTTACTTCATTAATACTCCTTAAGTCCATCCGCTGTCAAGGGCTTTTCGCTTCCCGCAAGGTGGGTTCTTCTGCTCACGCACGGGTCGAGATAGTCGTGGAGGGCGTCTCCCAGGAAGTGGAAAGCCAGGACGGCCAGCATCACACTCAGTCCCGAAAACAGAATCAGGTGCGGGGCCGACCAAGGTTTCGGGGACGCTCTCCCGCCCTTGCGGGATCACGGGTCGCGACAACCGTGCGGTATTTTAGCTAGAGATCGGTTTCCTCGGTATTCAGGCTTGCCTTTCACGGGGCCGCTGGTGGTGGCCGTGCCCTGGCGGCATCCCTCGAACTTCGGCTCAAACTGGCTTTGTTTTAACCCTGTCAGGAACACCTCCTCAAGATTCTAAAGGGCTTATTGGGTTCGTTTCGTAAAAATAACTTTTTCTGCTGCACCGCCTTCCTCGGTCGGTTTTCCGCAATCCATAATCCACTCATACAAGTCGATCTTCTACCCGCCGGATTCGTGAGGCAACAGAATTATCCCGAAGATTCCGAGAAGGGAAGCCGTGCCCGGCTCCTCAACGAATTTCTTCCATAACAGGGAGAGGCAAGCCATCCGGGTCGGATAGAGCGTCTATAACGGCGAACGCTGTCATCCCGAGCCTTGTCCCGAGCGAAGCCGAGGGAGAAGAGAAGGATCTGCTTTTCCGAAATCCAGCATCGCCCAAAATGCCTCCAATGGGCAGGGCTTTGTTGACGAAATGTTGACGAGGTCTGGTCCCCAACGGAGTGAGGAACGTCTGATCGTTGGTTCTGGAGAACAGCGTCAGAACGCTATGTTGATGATTCGTCTTGCTTGGTTCTGCACCTTGTAGCATGATTTTGTACGGTATTAGGCAGTAAACGGACCTAAATCGGACCCCTGTCTTGGCACGTCGCGGCTGTCTTGCATCTCAGGCCGTGGCTCAGATAGAAACCCTTTCGGTTCAGTTCCCGGTTTACCGACTTAGCGGCCAAGTGGCACCGGATCGGTAAACGCTACGCCGTTACACATGGGGAATGCCTCAGGCAACGGCCAGAGGAGAAAACGGGTTCCGAGGGCTTCGGGAAGGGCGGTTTTGGGCCGAATGACGCTCTCGGAGAAAAGGTCGGTTCGGTTGGACCCCAATGGGTGTATATTTTCGACTGTCGGTACGCCAAAAAGTTAATTCTGGGTAAACTTAGAAACGACGTTTGGCGTTTTCTGTCACATAAGGAGGTTCCATGAGGAGCATGTTGAGGTTTGTGATGGTTTCGCTTGTGTATATATCCGCAATGAGCATGTCCCTGCAGGCGCAACAGCCGCCGGCATGGGCGTATGCCATTCCCTCGGCCGAGGAGGCGGCGATTACAGCAGAGGCTCGGCGTGAGCGTGCGCTGGACACCAGCTTGAAAAGCCTTCCCGGAAGCGACCTTCAATTCATAAGGGCACAGATCAGCAATCGCTACGGACCGGCCGACTGGTTTCCGGGCGACCACCCGCAGATGCCCAATATCGTAGCCTACGGCAAACAGGGAGCAGAGGTGTTTGCGTGCAGCCTGTGCCATATGCCCAACGGCAAAGGGCGCCCCGAGAACGCCCCCGTTTCGGGTTTGCCGGTCGATTATTTCCTCCAGCAGATGTACGATTTCCGGGATGGCAAGCGGAATACCGGCGAGCCGCGCAAAGGGAATGTCCAGAGAATGATCCACTTCGCGAAGGAAATGACCGAAGAGGAAATGAGGGCGGCTGCCGAATACTATGGCTCGATGCCGTGGACGCCATGGATCCGGGTTGTGGAAACCGAGACGGTCCCCAAGATGCGCATTCAGGGCGGCATGCATCTTCCGTTGGAAGGCAACGCCAGAGAGCCGATCGGGAACCGCATCATTGAGACGCCGGAGAATCCCGAGCACACCGAGATACTGCGCGACCCCCGGTCCGGTTTCATCGCGTATGTGCCCGTCGGCAGCCTAAAGAAAGGCGAGGAATTGGTAACCACCGGCGGCGGGAAAACGACGCAGTGCGCGATCTGCCACGGACCGGGCCTCAAGGGCCTCGGCCCAGTCCCTGGGATTGCCGGCCGCTCGCCGAGCTACATGATGCGGCAGTTGTACGACATGAAGGTGGGTGCTCGGGCGGGTGACTGGACGCGCCTGATGGAGCCGGTCGTCGCACCCCTGAGCGAAGAGGACTTGCTGAACATCGTGGCCTACATGTCCTCGCTCGCTCCTTAGGACGCCTTTGGGCTAGTCCTGGCACAAACACTAGAGCAATTCTCCATATGCTGTATAGTAAAGAACGAGGGTTCTCTGGCGATCCAAGCACAAGATGGGGAAGTCGTATTCAGACGATTTGAGGCGGAAGCTGTTAGAAGCACACGACCGGGGAGAGGGGAGCTTGCGGGAACTGGCGCGGCGGTTTGGGGTGAGCAGCCCGTGGGCGTGGAAAATTTCCGCGCAGAGGCGACGAACGGGACAGATGGAGCGAGTTCGACAGCGGCACGGTCGGCAGAGCCGGGTGACCGCGACGGTGGAGAGGCGGTTGCGGAACCTGTTGAGGGAACAACCGGATCGGACGCTGGCGGAGTTGCAGCAGGGGGTGTGGGAAGCCGAGGGGGAGCGGTTCAGTGTGCAGCATCTGTGGCGGGTGTTGCGACGGATGCAGTTGCGGTTGAAAAAAAATCGCTCCATGCCACCGAACAGGACACGCCGGAGAACCGCCAGCGCCGCCAAGCGTGGCGGGAACAAGTAAGCCAGCTCGATCCGCAACAGCTGGTTTTTCTGGACGAGAGCGGGGTGACGACCCAGATGACCCGGCGCTATGGCCGCGCTCCACGCGGAGAACGAATCCGGGAGGCGACACCGGCAGGACACTGGAACACGCTGACCTTGTTGGGAGCGATGACCCAGCAAGGAATGTTGGCCAGTATGACGGTGGAATCTCCGACCGATGGGGATGTCTTTCTGGCTTATCTGGACGAAGTGCTCTGTCCGCAGTTGCAGGCGGGCCAAGTGGTGGTGATGGACAACCTCAGCGTGCACAAGGTGGCGGGCGTGCGGGAGCGGATCGAAGCGGTGGGAGCCACGCTGTTGTACCTGCCGCCGTATTCGCCCGACTTCAACCCCATCGAACAAGCTTGGTCTAAAATTAAACAGAAGCTCCGCGCGGCCCAGGCCCGCACCGTGGAAGCACTGGAAGCTGCTGTCGCTCAGGCCCTAGCAACCATCACTTCACAGGATGCAACCGCTTGGTTCCACCACTGCGGACATGCTATACGGTAAAAGGAGAAATGCTCTAAACGATTCAAGATGGCCCCCGGCCCTCCCCCCTTTGGGGTTCAGTAAAGGCATAGGTGACCGGTCCTCATGCCTGTCTATGAGTGCTTCCGCAATTTTGTGTTGTTAAAGCTTGTCTATCTCCAACAAACAAAGTGGCTTACTCTATATTCGGCACGTTTTAGAACTGCTAAGATCATTTCTGCCATCAATATATTGAACATTATAGGGTTATGCTGATTCAAGAAATAGTCGGTTGCTGAAGCACCGGACCAGGTTCTGGTTTGGACCGTGAACCGAGAGAAAAGGCTGAGCAT
>JADFGZ010000422.1 GCA_022567475.1 Acidobacteriota bacterium
ACCCAGAAGAGCCTGCTGCCCCAGTCCTTGCCGGAGTTTCCGAATTTTGGCATTGACGCCTACAGCAAGCCAACCCGTTACGTGGGAGGCGATTTTTACGATTTTTTGCCGCTGGACTCAAAAAAGCTGCTGGGAATTCTGGCGGACGTTTCCGGCAAGGGGATTTCTGCGGCCCTGCTCGGCTCCCTGTTGCAGGGCGCTCTCGAGGTGGAGTTTCGTTCCGCCACCAAGCCCGAGGAGGCCCTGAACCGTGTGAACAAGTTTCTTTGCGAAAAGACTCAGCCCGACCGCTTCGTTACCCTTTTTCTTTTTGTGCTGAACTCGCAGGGAAAGGGCCAATTCATCAGCGCAGGGCACAATCCCGCATATCTGTTCCGCGCGGCTACGGGGAAAGTGGAGGAGTTGACCTCGGACGGTTTCATCCTGGGCGCTTTCGCTTTTGCCTCTTACAGCTCCCGCCCGTTCCAGCTTCGCAAAGGAGATGTTTTGCTCATCTATTCCGACGGCCTGACCGATGCGCAAAACCACGAAGAAGAGGTTTTCGGGGAGGAAAGGCTGCTCGAGATTATCCAGCGAGAGGCTCCGGCCGGAGGACAGGTTCTGAAAAAAAAGCTCCTGGAAGCACTGGCGTATTTCACCCACGGCATGCCGCAGACCGACGACATCACCTTCCTGCTGATCGAAAAACAGCGGTGACCGGCCCGCCTCGAACGGCTACGGCAGGACGGCAATGACTTCGACCTCCACCCTGTAGGCGGGATTCGCCAGCCGCACAATCTCCATCGAAGTGCTCGCCGGTTTGTGATCCCCGAAGTGCTTGGCGCGCACGGCCCTCACTTCCTGACTCTGATATTCAACCATGCTGGTAACGTAGGTCGTAATTTTGGCGACGTTGCGGATGTCCGCTCCCTGAGATTGGAGCGCCGTCGTGATGTTGGCTAGCGCCTGATCCAGTTGTTCCCGCATGCCCGGCCCCACGATCTCTCCGTCCCCATTGCGGCCGACCTGCCCGGAAATGAACAACAGTTTCCCCGCCTTGACCACGTGCGTGTATCTTTCCGGCAGGGTCATTCCGGAGGGATTGGTAAACTCCAGCTTCTGCGCGTGGGCCAACTGCGCGAACAGAAAAACCGATAGGGCTACAGCTAATCTTCTTTGCATGGTGTGCCTCCTTGTCGATGGAAACGGAGTGAAGTGGTGATTCGTTTGGATTCGGAAGAGCGTCTTGCGGAGCATTCCTTGATTGCTTGATTCGCCAGGGCGGGGCTGATTCGGCGCATCAAACCAGTCCAGCGCCACCTTCATTCGCGTCGGCTCCTGCTCGCGGAATCGCATGACGCAAACTTTCCGGATGGGGCTGGTCACCACCCGGTTGCCGAACTCCAGGTGCAGGCCGCAAGCCGCCACAATGTCCAGTTTGATGGCGCTGCCTCCCCAGGTGCAGCCCGTAATGGTCGTCCGGAACGGCGACAAGCCTTCGCGGTCAAACCACCCGCCGGAGATGGAATAGAAGCCGTTTTCCAGCACGCGGATCGAGTAGGTGGAGTTGAGGGTGGTCACCTCCACCCAATCGCCGGAACACAACTCCGCTTTGGGCACCTCCCGGAGCGTCCCCGCGTGCTCCGTGATAGCTCCCAGCGTGCGATGCAATTGCAGATCGGTTTGGTCGCTCATGTCAGTTGGCCGGCGCCTTCTGCTTTAACTCTTCAAACCAGTTTAACACGATGTGGATTTGCCTCGTAGTTTCTTGCCGCTGCTTGCCAGGCCGGGGAAACGGCCACGTTGCTGCCCCCGCCTGAACGGAATTGTCAGGGAGAGATTACACCTGGCGAAACGAGAGATCAATCCATGCTGAATTCTTCTAATCCCATGCAGCGGGTTTGGTCCCTGTGATGCGAGTTTTTACGAGATCAGCATTTCACAGCGCTTGAGAAAGCAGTCTGGTTCTGCTTGGCTTTTCTCCCAAGCTCCCTAAGCATGCCTTTCCTGCTGTGCCAGCGCGGCTCGCAGCTCTTTCAGGAAGCGCTCGAAGTTTTTAAGCGGCTCGCCCTCGGCCTCGACCTGTTTCGACTTGTAAACAAACATCCGGCTGCCCTGGCGCTCCACCAACAAGGCGATCTGCCCGTCGATGAGATACCCGGCCGAGCTGAACTGCCGCATCCCGCCCTCCGGTGTGGGTTCCAGCAACGCCGCGCAGTTGTACTTCTCCACGGCCAGGTGACGCGGGTAGGCCGGGAAACTGCGGAAAGTGAAACCCCGCTCCAGAAGATTTTCCAATATCTCCATCACGTATTATTCTAATCCTTGTTTCTATGCTTGGTTTCAAATCCTGGTTTCCATTTCGGCAGGATGCTGGAGTTGCCGCAGAGTTCCCGTGGCAGGAATCCGTCACAAGAATATCAGAGGAGATACTCAGAATGCTGTGCAAGCTGGAGCACGTGATTGTCTGTTGCTCGGAGATGAAACGCTCGGTCGCCTTCTATCGGGACGTGCTCGGGTTCCCGGTGAAGCTCGAATCGCCGGAATGGACCGAGTTCCACTGCGGCGGCGTGAAGCTGGCCTTGCGCCTTGC
>JADFGZ010000154.1 GCA_022567475.1 Acidobacteriota bacterium
CGCAAGTTTCTTTTTCCTGTTAGGCATATTGCTGTGAAGGGGCAATTAAAGCATAGTATAACTTGACGCCGTAATATCTTCCCAGGAATTTAAAGGAGCGAATCCGCCGGGCTACAGGTATATATAGAAAGCCCTTGCCAGCATAGAGAGCCTATGCTAATGTGGATTTGACCTCCCCGGTGAGGAAAGAGTTTGAGTTCCCTTCCACTTACAGCCTTGCGAGATTGTGAGGACCGAGATGCGGATTTGCTCGCGCAAATCGACATCAGCAAGATTCCTCGCCACGTTGCCGTCATCATGGACGGTAATGGGCGCTGGGCTCGCCGCCGCCACCTGCCTCGCATAGCCGGGCACAGGGCCGGCGCCCAGGCCGTGCACAACACGGTGGAAATCTGTTCCCAGTTGGGCATGCGCGTTCTCACCCTGTATGCCTTTTCGGCGGAAAACTGGAAACGGCCGCAACGGGAAATCAACTTGCTGATGGACCTGTTGCGGGAGTACCTCCGCAGGGAGCTGGGTGAAATCCACAAAAACAACATCCGCCTGCAAATCCTGGGGCGCTACGAGCAACTCCCGCAAAAAGTGCGACAGGACCTGGAAGACGGTCTCCGGCTGACGGCGAAAAACACCGGCATGGTGCTCAACGTGGCCCTCAACTACGGGGCGCGGGCCGAATTGGTGGATGCCTTCAACGCCATCCTGAAAGGGATGCTGGACGGCGGGGTTCGGGAGCCGGAAGTAACCGAGGAGATAATCGCCGAGCACCTCTCCACCCGCGGCCTGCCCGACCCGGACCTGCTGATTCGCACCAGCGGCGAGATGCGCGTGAGCAATTTTCTCCTGTGGCAGATCGCCTACGCCGAAATTTGGGTCACCGAAACTTGCTGGCCGGATTTCACCCGCAGACATCTGTTGCAAGCCGTCATTGACTTTCAAAAACGCGAGCGCCGCTACGGGGGGCTCGGCCGCAACGGCTCCTGAGTCCCGTAGATGAGGCGCTTCCTCACCGCTGCACTCCTGATTCCCCTGGTGATCGCCCTGGTTCTCTGGGGACCCCCTACACTGCTCGGTTCGGTGGTGGTTGCGCTGACAGCGGTTGCTTTGTGGGAGTACTTTCGCCTGGCTGAAGCCGCGGGAATGAAGGCGCTGCCTGTTCCGGGATACGCCTTTGGCTTGGCCGTGGTGCTGTTGATCCTGACAGACTCGCCGCCCGTGGTGATCCTGGCAGCGGCCGTTTTCTTTCTGATGTTGTTATGGGTGGCTGCGATGTCACCCAGCCGCCAGCTGGCGGCCTGTCTGGGCTCGGTCTCCGCCACCTTTCTGGGTGTTGTTTATGTAGCCGTGCCGCTCGGCTTGCTGGCATGGATCTGCCTGCGCCGCGACGGTCCTGGTTCTTTCCTGATTCTTTTTATGCTGGCGGTGATTTGGGCGGGGGACGCGGCGGGTTACTATGTAGGAAGCGCGTGGGGACGCCACAAGTCTTCGCCGCGCATCAGCCCGGGCAAGTCCTGGGAAGGCACGGCGGGATCGCTGGCGGCGGCGTTGCTCATCGGATTTCTGTTCGCCCGCTTTCTTTGGGGAGACGAGAAGTATGGGGAGCCTCTCCTGCTGGCGGCGGCTCTCAACGGCGCAGGACAGTTGGGCGACTTGGCGGAGTCGGCACTGAAAAGGGCTGCGGGCGTGAAGGATTCCTCTCAACTTGTGCCCGGCCACGGTGGAGTGCTGGACCGCATTGACGCCTTACTTTTTACCGTCCCGGTTCTATGGTATTATTGGTTGTGGAAAGCGTTCTGAGCTTTATTCCCGGTCTATCTATATGAAAAGATTAGGCATTCTCGGTTCGACCGGCTCCATTGGGCGCAATTGCCTGAGTGTCATTGAGGAGTTGCCGGGGCAGTTCAGGGTGGTGAGTCTCACGGCCGGCGAGAACGTCAACCTGATGGCGGAGCAGGTGGTGGCGGTGCGTCCCGACTTCGTCTCCATGGCGCACGAGAAGGCGGCCAACTCTCTGCGGAAGCGGCTCAAGGAGGCGGGCTGCCACCCTCTTCCCGAGATCGCGCATGGCCCGGAGGGAATGAAACAAGCGAGCACGCTGGCCGAGGTCGACTTGGTGATCTCTTCCACGGTAGGCGTCTTTGGCTTGCCGGCCACCTATGCTGCTTTGCTGTCGGGCAAGCAGGTAGCCCTGGCGAATAAGGAAGTGCTGGTGTCGGCCGGAAAGTTGATTACCGAAGCAGCCAAGGAACGCAACTTGGAGCTGCTGCCCGTGGACAGCGAGCACAACGGGGTTCACCAGTGTTTGCGCGCCGGACGAAGAGAAGAGGCCTGCCGGCTGGTTCTCACGGCCTCCGGCGGACCGTTCCTCCATACCCCGCTCGAACAATTGCCGACCATGAGCGTGGAAAGGGCTCTCGATCACCCTACCTGGAAGATGGGAAACCGGATCACGATAGACTCGGCCACGATGATGAATAAAGGCTTTGAGGTCATCGAGGCCTGCTGGCTGTTCGGTTTTTCCCCGCAGCAGGTGAAGGTGAAAATCCATCCGCAATCGACCGTGCATTCCCTGGTGGAGTTTGTCGACGGGTCCATCCTGGCACAGCTTTCCGCAACCGACATGAAGATTCCCATACGATATGCGCTATCCTATCCGAAGCGGGTTGCATCCAATAACCATGCTTTTGATTGGGGGAGTTTGAGCGTGCTGCAGTTTTCCGAACCCGACACGAATCGGTTTCCCTGCCTGCGGCTGGCTTACCAGGCGATGGAACAGGGCGATTCCTATCCGTGCGCGCTGAATGCGGCGGACGAAGTGGCGGTAGCCGCCTTTCTGGAGCGGAAGATTCCCTTTGGCGCGATTTCCCGCATTGTCGGGGACGTGCTGCAGAACGTCGCTTCCAGGCAATTCTCCGGCATCGAGGATGTGCTGGACCATGACCAACTTGCCCGGGCACGCGCCCGGGAGATGCTTTCCCGTTACAGGAATTAGGAGTTTTTGATTTTATGCTGTACGTAGCTATCACCAACGTGCTGGCCGTGATCGTGGTTCTGGGCGTCATGATCCTGATTCACGAGCTGGGCCACTTTCTGGCGGCCAAGTATTTTGGCATTCGGGTGCATGTGTTTTCTTTCGGATTCGGGCCGCGCCTGTTCGGCTTTAAATACGGAGACACCGATTACCGTGTCTGCCTCCTGCCGCTGGGGGGGTACGTGAAAATGGCCGGGGAAAACGTCGGCGACAAGGTCAGCGGAGACGTGGACGAGTTTCTCTCCAAACCCCGCTGGCAACGCTTTATTGTGGCCGTGATGGGGCCCGCCATGAACATCTTTCTGGCCATCTTCCTGTTGACGGGCCTGTTCATGTACCGCTATCAGTTCCCCGCTTACCAGGAGGGCCCTGCGGTCATTGGCTGGGTGGAAGAGGACTCCGCCGCTGCTGCCGCCGGTTTCCAGACCGGGGACCGCATCACTCGAATCGCAGGCAACCAAGACACCGAGTGGCGGGACATAGAACTGCTGATCGTCTCCAATCCGGGAAGCCCGCTGGAGGTCACTGTGGAGCGGGACGGGCAGCCTCTGACGAGCACGATGACGCCGCGGCCCGAGGGCCGGACGCGCCTTGGCTCCGCCGGGTGGTACCCGCGCATGGCGGCCAAGCTGCAAGCAGTGGAGCCGGGGCTTCCGGCTGCGCAGGCGGGCCTGGAGGCCGGCGATGAGATTGTCTCCGTCGACGGCGTCCCGGTAGGGTTCTGGCCCAGGATATCGGAGATTCTCCAGACCAGCGAGGGAAAAACCCTGGAGCTTGGTTTCCTTCGCAACGGCGAGCTGATGACCACCCAGATCAGCCCGGTCCACAGCACCGCGCCCGGCGACCCGCAGACGAAGTGGCGGATCGGTGTGGCCTTTCAAAACGACGTCATC
Source organism: Acidobacteriota bacterium (assembly GCA_022567475.1). Classification (GTDB taxonomy): domain Bacteria; phylum Acidobacteriota; class Terriglobia; order 2-12-FULL-54-10; family 2-12-FULL-54-10; genus JADFGZ01. Next base: position 3,922 of record JADFGZ010000154.1, read on the forward strand.
ACGCGGGAACTGGGCTTTTCGGGAGCGCTGTCGGAATCGCTGGCCACCAATAAGAAATTTGCCCTCTTGATTTTTGAGGTCATCGGCAAGATATTTTCCGCCGAGATGTCTCCAAGGACGCTGGAAGGGCCGATCGGCATTGCCCGCCTCTCCGGGCGCGCCGCCCGCCAGAGCTTGGGGGACCTGCTCAGCCTGATGGCCGCCATCAGCCTGAACCTTGGCATCTTCAATCTTTTCCCCATCCCGGTCCTGGACGGAGGCGTCATTCTGATGCTGCTGATTGAGAGCGTGATGCGCCGGGACCTCAGCCTGCGCATCAAAGAGCGGGTCATGCAGGCCGGCTTCGCCTTCCTGCTCCTGATCGCCGCTTTCGTGATCTATAACGACATCGTCAAGGCACTCCCGGAACGGTTCGAAAAATTCTTTCCCTGATACATGATGATATGGGCACAAATCCGGTAGGGGGGTAGCCATCACGGCGAAGGGTTATCTGGCCGTGGCTCCTCGCTGAACTTACGGACCGACGGCTTTCGAGTTCGAACTTGCATCCAAAGGGAAGGCAAGCTAAGTTTGAAATATGACCATGGAAGCCATCAAGAAGGCGATTGAGCATCTGCCGAAGAAGGAGCAGAGCGCACTGCTGCGCTGGCTGGATGAACGTGAGCAGGCGGCTTGGGATGCTGAAATCGAGAAAGATTTCTCTCCTGGCGGACGCGGGATGCCGTTGCTGGAGAAGGCCAAAGCCGACATCCGCGAGGGCAAGTTTAAGCCGATAGAGGAAGGCCGCCCGGTTCGCCGCGAGTAACTTTGCTTTCCTACACCTCCGAAGAGTTCTGGGAACTTTACTACGCTCTCCCCGTAGTTGTTCAGAAGCAAGCCGACAAGCAATTTGCGCTATTTCGGGAGAATCCCTTTCACCCTTCGTTACGGCTGAAACAGATCGGGGAGGTCTGGATCGCCCGCGTCAGCCGGTCCTGCCGTGCGCTGGCCTACCGTGAAGGGAATTCCTTCTACTGGTTCTGGATTGGCAGCCACAACGATTACGAAGAAGCGCTCAAGCGTCTCAAATAGCAACCGTGGGCTTTTCCGCAGTCCTTGGTGCTAAAATACGTTCGTGGCCAGAATCGAGCGCAGGAAATCCGTTGTTGCCGAAGTAGGCGGGGTTAAGGTCGGCGGGACGCACCCGATTGTCGTCCAGTCGATGACCAACACCGACACCGCTGATGTCGCCGCAACTGTCCTGCAGGTGGCTGCGCTGGCCCGCGCCGGCTCCGAGCTGGTCCGCATTACGGTGAACACGGAGGCCGCTGCGGCCGCCGTGCCCGCCATCGCTGAGCAACTGGAAGCCGAAGGCCTGCCGGTTCCGCTGATCGGCGATTTCCACTACAACGGACATCTGCTGCTGACCCGCTACCCGGAGTGCGCCCGCCGCCTGGCGAAATATCGCATCAACCCCGGCAACGTCGATATCGGCAAGAAGCACGACGAAAACTTCCGAACCATGATCCGCGTGGCCACCGACAACGGCAAGCCGGTGCGGATCGGCGTGAACTGGGGTTCGCTCGACCAGGCGCTGCTGACGCGGATGATGGATGAGAACGCCCGTCAGGCCGCGCCGCTCGACGCCGACCAGATCACCCGCCAGGCGATAGTCGAGAGCGCGCTGGAGTCCGCGCGCATGGCCGAAGAGTACGGCATGGCTCACGAGGCGATCCTCTTGAGCGCCAAAGTCTCCAGCGCCCAGAGCCTGATCGATGTTTACCGTACCCTCGCCGTCCGCTGCGATTACCCTCTGCATCTCGGCTTGACCGAGGCGGGCATGGGAAACAAGGGCGTGGTGGCCAGCACGGCGGCCATCTCCGTCCTGCTCCAGGAGGGCATCGGCGACACCATCCGCGTCTCGCTCACCCCCGCGCCCGGCGGCGACCGCACCGAGGAAGTGCTGGTCGCCCAGCAGATTCTGCAATCGCTTGAGATTCGCAGTTTCACGCCGCAAGTGAGCGCCTGCCCCGGATGCGGCCGCACCACCAGCACCTTCTTCCAGGAGATGGCCGGCCAGATCCAGGGCTATCTGCGCGAGCAAATGCCGCTGTGGAAACAGCGCTACCTCGGCGTCGAGGAGTTGCGCTTGGCCGTGATGGGCTGCGTCGTCAACGGGCCGGGCGAATCCAAGCACGCCCACATCGGCATCTCTCTCCCCGGCACGTTTGAAGAGCCCAAGGCTCCCGTCTACGCCGACGGGCGGCTGCTGGTCACGCTCAAGGGCGAGACCATCGTCGAAGACTTCATCCGCATCCTGAACGATTACGTCAAAACCCACTACGGAAGCAAGGTGGAACAGGCTTCTGTGAAATAAGTATGTTGACCGAACACTTGCCGTCGGGATAGACCACACGCAAGCGCCAAGCCTCCGTTTTTTGCGCTTGCGCTTTTTTCCGAGACAGTCACAATAGTAAAGATATGGGAAAGACGAAGAAGCTTTACGCTTACCAGATCAGCCTGGTTCCCGAACAAGAGGGAGGCTACACTGTGCTTGTCCCGCTCCTTCCGGGTTGCGTTTCCTACGGCCGCACGATCGAGGAAGCGACGGAGAATGCAAAGGAAGCCATTGCGCTTCACCTGGAAAACTTGGCTGCTCACAAACAGCCTATCCCTGAGGGAAATGAAGTCTCCGTGTTCACGACGCTGGTTTCCGTGAGCCCCACGAATGTCTAAAGAACTGCCGGCGTTGCGGGCAAAGGAGGTAATCCGCATTCTCGGCAATGCCGGATTCACGCCTTGGCGCCAAAAGGGCAGTCACCTTACCCTGTACCGAAAGCGCGATCAACGGGTTCTCACTGTGCCCGTCCACTTTTCAAAAACAGTTCCCAAGGGGACGCTTCGCGGAATCATCAAGCAAGCAGGTCTCTCTACCGAAGAGTTTCTCAACCTCCGCTCATAAATTGTGGCGAGCGGACCCTGGAAAATCGATAGAAGGGCAAACCCGAGGGCCGCTGGCTGCATCATAGATGAAAGAACGACGCTGAATGAACGACACCAGATACGACGACTAGGGAAAAGCTATGAAACCGACGATACACCTTCTTTGGTTATTCCTGTTTGCCACCATTGTGAACGCAGCCGAGTTGCCGGTCCGCGAGGTGGTGCTCTACAAGCACGGCGTGGGGCACTTCCGGAGGTCGGGCCAGTTGCAGCCCGGCGAATCGGCGCGCCTTGATTTCAAAGCCTCCGAGATGAACGACGTGCTGAAATCCCTCATGATTAGAGAGCAGGGCGGGGGTCAAATCTCAGGCCTGCGATACGATTCCAGCGAACCGCTCGAGAGGAAGCTCTCGGAATTCCCCTTCCGGCTGGGGCCGGGCCAGCCGCTGAGCGCGATGCTGGACCAACTGAAAGGCGCTATTGTGGAGTTGCAGTTCGCCTCTGATACCGTTCGGGGGGCCATCGTCAGCGGGCGCGTGGTGCCGGGCAATGAGACACGTCCGCAAAGCGAGCAGATTACCCTGCTGCTTGACTCGGGCGAGCTGCGCAACTTCGACCTGGCCGCCGCCGCGAGCATTCGATTCACCGAAGCCAGCCTCCAGACGCAGTTCCGGGACTATCTGGCGGCGCTGGTCGGCGCGCGCTCCAAAGAGAAACGCAGCGTCTATATCGATTCCACCGGCTCGGCCACCCGGCAGATCGTCGCCGACTATATGATCCCCATGCCGGTCTGGAAATCGAGCTACCGGCTGATTTTTGATCAGGGCGGCGACAGCGGCGACCCGACCCTCGAAGGCTGGGCCATCGTGGACAACACCACCGGCGAGGACTGGACCAACGTCTCGCTGGCGCTGGTCTCCGGGCGGCCCATCTCGTTTGTCAGCCGTCTCTACGAACCTCGCTATATTCAACGCCCCGTAGCCGAGCTGCCCGGCGAGATGGCGCAGGCGCCGGTGATTTATGGCGGAGCCATCGAGATGGAAGAAGACCTCCAGGAAAATAGAACAGCAGCGGCGAAATCGGCGGTTATGGCAGACCGAAGGCTGCGAGCCGAAATGGCAGCACCGCAATCACTTCCAGCGCCGGGGGAGATGGGTATTGTGGGGGGGGTCTATCCCGCCAGACGGGTGGACGCCCTCAGTTCAATCGCCGTCACTGCGGCGACCCGCGAGCTAGGCGAGTTGTTCGAGTATCGCTTCTCCACTCCGGTTACGGTTCGCAAGAGCGAGTCCGCCATGCTGCCCTTCCTCCAGCAAAAAGTTGAGGCGCGGAAGCTGCTGGTCTACTCCGGCGGAAATTCGATCCATCCGATGAACGCCGCCGAGATCACCAACTCCACGGGCAAGACGCTCGACGGCGGGCCGATCACCGTTTACGAGAGCAACGCATACGCCGGCGAGGCTCTGATGGAGACCTTGAAGGCGGGCGACAAGCGGCTGATCAGCTACGGCGTGGACCTGGGCACGCGCATCACGACGCAGTTTGATTCCAAAGCGGAGGTGGTGCGGGAGATTCACCTGCGGCGCGGAATCCTCACGACCCGCACGGCTGCGGTCGAGACCAAGACCTTCACCATCCGCAACGTGGACCAGGAACCCAAGACGCTCATCATCGAGCACCCGGTCCGGCCGCAATATAAGCTGCTGAACCTGAAACCCACCGAGACCACGGCCAATGCCTATCGCTTCCAGGTGAGCCTGCCCGCCGGAGCAACGGAAAAGTTTCCGGTGACCGAGGAGCGCGTCTACCAAAGAACGTTTGAGATTGCGAACCTCACCCCGGAAATTTTGCTGACCTACATCCAAAACAAGGACCTGAGCTTGGACGCCCGCACACAGCTCGAGCAGATCGTGGACCAGAAGCGCCAGATCGCCGAGAACGCAGCGGAACTCCAGCGCACCGAAGCCGAGATCAACACCGTGGTCCAGGACCAGGGGCGCATCCGGCAGAACATCAACAGCCTGAACCGCGTCAGAGGGCAAGAGCAGCAGGTGCAGGCCTACGCCCGGCAACTGGCGGCGCAGGAAATCCGGTTGGCATCGCTGCGCGACCATTCTTCAGAACTCCAGCGGAGGCAGACCGTGTTGCAGTCAGAACTTAATTTCCTGATCGAGCGAATGGAGTTTTAAGGCTGGCCTTGGTTTCCGGGACTGATAGCTCCCGCCGGGCTCACTCGGATTTTTCCTTCTCCCATGGCGTGAGACGGGGAACCCAGCGGGGAACTGCATTCCTGTACAGAAGATACTCTTCCCCAAACCGCCGCATCAGTCCCGGCTCTTCCGACGTTATAAAGTAGACGTGGTTGATCGTCACAAACAGAAGAGCAAAAATAAAAACAGGCACGGACCCCAGCAGAACGGATTCTCCCAGCAGGATACACCAGACGCCGGAGATCATCGGGTTCCTTACATGCCGATAGGGCCCCTGAACGACAAGTTTCTGTGTAGGGTCCCAAGGCGCCAGCGTCCCCTTCCCGATAGTAGCGAACAGATGAATCGTCTTGCCGAGCAAGGTTAGCCCTACACATATCAGAGCGCAGCCCGCGAGCAGCGGCGCGAGGCTCACCGGAAATGCGTAAGACCAACCCAGCGACCAGCCCCGTGACCAGCCAAAATCTGGCCCGCCGGTGAACCACAGAATGGTTGTGGGAATGATGACGGTCGCCGTTGTCGGAAGAATCAGGATGGCCTGCAGATGCCGCATTGGACCGTTTTTACGGATTGTGTATCCCGTCAGGGCACGGCTTCAGCCGTGCCGAAAGGTTCTCCAGCCCAGTGCGCTTTAGCGCCTGAGGTGAGTCTTGCCGAGAGTTTCCCTCAGCGAAGCTTCCCAACACAGAGGCACGTTAAATTTGCCGGCGGCAGCCCCTCGGCGGCTGAAGCCGCTGTCGTGATCCGGGTGGCGGCACGGTTAAAACCGTGCCCTGACAAAAACGCAATATGGGATACACGAACTCTGAAACAGGTCTAGTTCATTCTAATAAATTGTCTCTCCTGAAAACAGGTCTGGCTCTTCGACTGCTTATACACTATGGCTGAGCGATCCCGAACGTTTTTCGCCAGAATGCCAG
>JADFGZ010000006.1 GCA_022567475.1 Acidobacteriota bacterium
TTCCGACCAGGTCGCCAACTGGATTCAGTTCGCGCTCTCGACACCTGTAGTGCTCTGGGGCGGTTGGCCTTTCTTCCAGCGTTGCTGGGCTTCGTTCGTCTACCGCAGCCTGAACATGTTCACGCTCATCGCCATCGGCACCGGGACGGCCTACACATACAGCGTGGTCGCCACGCTCTCGCCGGGGATTTTCCCGCAGGCGTTCCGGGGCGAGGGCGGGGAAGTAGCGGTGTACTTTGAAGCGGCCGCGGTGATTACCACGCTGGTCCTTCTGGGGCAGGTGCTCGAAAACCGCGCCCGCAGCCGGACATCGAGCGCCATCAAGGCTCTCCTGGGTCTCGCGCCGAAGACGGCCCGCCTGCTGGGTGACGACGGGACCGAGCAGGACATCCCGCTGGACCGTGTCCAGGTCGGGAATCGCCTCCGGGTCCGCCCCGGAGAGAAGGTGCCCGTGGATGGCGTGGTTGTTGAGGGAAAAAGCGCTGTCGATGAATCCATGGTCACCGGCGAGCCGATTCCTGCGGAGAAGGCTGAGGGAAGCCGCGTGGTCGGCGGCACCATCAATGGCACGGGCGGCCTGGTGATGCGGGCCGAGCGCGTCGGCAGTGACACATTGCTCGCCCAAATCGTCCGCATGGTGAGCGAGGCCCAGCGCACGCGCGCGCCGATCCAGCGGCTGGCGGATGTTGTGGCCTCCTACTTTGTGCCCGCCGTGGTGGCGGTCGCCGTAATCACCTTCATCGTCTGGAGCTTGGTGGGGCCGGAGCCGCGCATGGCCTACGCGCTGCTCAGCGCCGTGGCCGTGCTCATCATTGCGTGCCCTTGCGCGCTGGGACTGGCTACGCCGATGTCCATCATGGTGGGGACCGGGCGAGGCGCGGGGGCGGGCGTGCTGATCCGGAACGCGGAAGCTCTGGAAATCCTGGAAAAAGTGGACACGCTGGTGGTGGACAAGACGGGTACGCTGACCGAGGGCAAGCCTCGTCTCGCCTCCGTAGCGGCTTTGGAGGGATGGAGTGAAGAAGAGGTCCTGCGCCTGGCAGCCAGCCTGGAGCGGGGAAGCGAGCATCCCCTGGCGGCGGCTATCCTGGCGGGCGCGCGGGAAAAGGGAGTGAAACTCTCCGCTGCCGGTGACTTCCAGTCGGTGACGGGGAAGGGCGTTACGGGAACGGTTGACGGACGGAAGCTAGTCCTGGGCAACCGCAAGCTGCTCGAAGAAATGGGCGCCGATGTCGGGGTATTGGGTGACCGCGCCGAGGCGCTGCGCCGTGACGGTCAGACGGTGATGTTTCTCGCTGTCGATGGCCGCGCGGCGGGACTTGTGAGCGTGGCCGACCCGATCAAGGAAACGACGCTGGAAGCGATCCGGATGCTGCACGCAGAAGGGATCCGCATCGAGATGCTCAGCGGGGACAACCAGACCACGGCGGAGGCCGTGGCGCGAAAGCTGGGAATCGATGAGGTGAGAGCGGAGGTTTTGCCGGAACAAAAAAGCCAGGAGGTCAAGCGGCTACAGGCTGAGGGGCGCATCGTGGCTATGGCCGGGGACGGCATCAACGACGCACCGGCCCTCGCCCAGGCGCACGTCGGAATCGCAATGGGCACCGGGACCGATATTGCGATGGAGAGCGCCGGGGTGACGCTGGTGAAGGGCGACCTGCGAGGCATTGTGCGCGCGAGGCGTCTGAGCCGGGGCACGATGCGCAACATCCGCCAGAATCTTTTCTTCGCGTTTATTTATAACTCGGTGGGGATTCCCATAGCGGCGGGCGTGCTCTATCCTGTTTTTGGATTGCTGCTCAGCCCCATTTTCGCCAGCGTCGCCATGACGTTCAGTTCCGTTTCCGTCATCACCAACGCCCTGCGCCTGCGCAAGCTGGACCTGTAATCGCCATGTGATTGTGGAAGGCGGCGTGCCGGGATTGGGCTCGACGGAAAATGCTACTGCTGGATAGCCTCGGCGTAGGCAAGAACGGCGCGCGGATAATCCCGGCTGGAGCCGTAGTATCTTCCCAGCGCTTTCGCGTGGCCTTCATGCCAGCCGTGTTTCACCAGGAAATTGGCGGCGCTGAAAATGGCGTCGTGGATGTCGAAAGGGTTCACGAGGCTGTCCCCGTTCCCGTCATAACCGAAATTCTCAACCGACTGAGGAAGAAACTGCGCCGGGCCCAGCGCCCCGCCATAAGAGCCCTGGATTTCGAAGCAGTCGCTGTTGATGTTCCGGCAATAAGCGGCCAGCGACGCCAAATTATCGCCCGCCCATTTCCACCGTTTTTCCTCTTCGCGCCGCATCAGGGAAGTGTAGAAGATGTTAAAGGTGGTATAGCTTCCGGTGTTCTTGCCGAAGTTGCTCTCCAGGCCCAGTAATGCGGCGATCACTTCTTTGGGAACGCCGAATTTCTCCTCCGCTGCCAGCAGCGGGTCGTGATGCTGGAGGAGAAAGTCCTTTCCTCGTTTCACCGACGCCGGCGAGACCAGACGGGCGATGATTTTGTCCCAGTCGATTTTCCGGGGCTGCACGATTCGCGTCGGGTAGAGTTTCAGGCGGGGGTCCTGGAAGAACGCCTCGGCCTCCTGGCGCGAAAAGCCGTTACTGACGAGCTGCGACAGCACGTAGTCCATGCGTTCACTGGACTGGGGAGCCAGCGCAAGAAATACGGCAAAGACCGCGGGAAGCATCAGGTGAGTTCCTTTTTGGGATATCCGCTCGGTTTGTATTGTAACGGCAATGATAAAAAAGGGAAGGGCTTTCCGTCTGAAAATATCAGATCGGCGGGTTACTACTTTGCTCACGTTGCTCGAATGGCAGCGGGCGTTTCGGCGCTTTCTACCCGGACTCGGCGTTAGCTTCCGGACGTCGGTTTGGTAACGCCTTGTTTCGGCTCAGACTGCCCCTGAAAGCCGACGCGCTCGAGTTGCTTCCAGCTCACGTCTCCCCGCAGGTACTGCCACGTGCCCTGGAGGCGCCAGAGCATGTGCAGTTGCCGGTACGGGAAATGTTCGAAGAAGCAGAAAAGAATCATGCGAGCCACGTCGCGCCAGTCGTTGTATCGCCGGAAGGTGATTTCCTCCTGCAGGACAGAGCCGATCGAGATCAGAGTGGCGAATGCGTAGCCGAAAATCAGGAATTGGATGAAAAATTCCCAGCGCAGAACTCCCAGCAGGGCGGCAAGAAAAATCGTCGTGTACCCGACCACTTCAATGACCGGAGCCAGCAGCTCGAACAGCCAGTGATACGGGATCGCCAGCAAGCCCAGTCGCCCGTAGCGCGGGTTGAAAATCATGTCGCGATTTTTCCAGAGCACGTCGAACATCCCGACCTGCCACCGGGCCCGCTGATGGGCGAGAGACTTCAGGGTAGACGGCACTTCGGTCCAGCACACCGGGTCCGGGATAAAGCCGATATGGTAGTGCTGTTTTTTCTCGCGCAAATAACGGTGCAGCCGGACGATCAGGTCCAAGTCCTCTCCGATAGCGGAAGACCTGTATCCGCCGATTGCCTTCACCAGATCGCGGCGGAATATCCCGAAGGCTCCAGAGATGAGCAGCAGCATGTTGAAGTGCGCCCATCCCTCCCGGCCGATCAGAAACGCCCGGAGGTACTCAATCACCTGAATGATTTCCAGCCACCGCTTCGGCAGCCGCACCTCCCGCAAGATTCCACCCTCGACGCGCGAGCCATTGACTGCGCGCACGATTCCCCCGACGGCGACTACGTTCTTGGGGTCGCGCAAAATGGGCACCATCATGCGCAGCAGCGCGTCTTGCTCCAAAACGGCGTCCGCGTCCAGAATGCAGAGATAGGGACTCGATGCGGCGTTGATTCCCGCATTGACCGCATCGGCTTTGTTGCCGCCCGCTTCCTTGTCCAGCACCAGTAACTGCGGGTAATTCTGGCTCATGTAGACCGCGCGAACCGGCTTCGTCTGAATCTCCGGGACGTAGAGTGCCTCGGTGCGAAGCAGTTGGAAGTGGTCCATGAGTTTCTCAAGCGTCCGGTCCGTTGAGCCGTCGTTGATCACGATGACTTCCAGCTCCGAATAATCCAGGCGCAGCAGCGAGCCTACCGAGTCCACAATCATCATTTCTTCATTGTGCGCCGGCACAAGCAGAGAAATCGGCGGGGCGAACGGAGAAGCCTTCAGGTGTTCCAAGCGGGTGGTGGCCAGCAGGCGCTGGTGCCGTATGTTGACGAAAATTGCAACGACCAGCAGAAGTAAATACACCATGTTCGAGAGGAGGTAGTAGAAGAACAAGGTGTAGTTGGAGATATTCAGAAACTCGTACATCAGGCGTGTACCGTGTCGTACTCCGGTAAAGGCGACTCACTGCGCAGTTGGTGAACCAGCCATCTGATGACGCGTTGTTGGCGCGGGGCCTTTGCCGCCGTGTTGAGGGTTTCCAGTTGTGGCAGCAGTCGCGTTTCGCCCGAGCGTGCCAACAGCCGTGCCATCGCCACGCGCACATGTCCGTTGGCGTGGTGCGCCAGGGCATCCAGCAACAGGCGGTGCGTGCCGGCTTGCAGCGCTGTCAGGAGCACCGATTCTGCCGTGCTGCGCTGCTTGGGGTCCGCCAGCGCATCCAGCAGCCGCAGGATGCAGCCGGATCGCTCCAGTTCTGAAACCAGCGCTTGCATCGCGTAGCGGTCGCCTCGCTGCTGTACCAGCCCGAGGATCTCTTGTACGTATGACTCCAACCGGGCGAGCGCGGCCGCCGAACGCAGCCGGACATACCGGTTGGAGTCGCACAGAGTTTCGATCAAAACCGGGATGGTGCGCACATCGCGCAACTCGCCCAAAGCCACCACTGCCCGCAGCCGCACGAACCATTCCTGATCCGTAGCCAGGTTGGCCAAAACCATCAGCGCTTGCTGGGGCCTGGCCTGGCCCAGCGCCCTCGCCGCCGAAGCCCGCACCTCTGCCAACGGGTCGGAGGCCAGCATCTGGAGGTCGTCTCCCAGTTCAGGCGTAGCCACCTCTGCCAGCACGCGCGCCAGCATCGGACGGAATGCATCCTCTGCCTTAGGCACATAAGACAGTAACACCGAAGGGCGGCGACGGCAGCAAGAAAACAGCGCGTTCTGCAGGACCGCAGTGGGTGCATGCAGCGAACCTCGGGTGATGCGGTCGAGAATGGGAACAGCCGCTTGGGACACGCCGGTTTGTCCCAGCGCTTGGATTGCGGCCACGCGCGTTTCCGCGCCAGGGTCGTCGAGCGCTTCCGTCAATGCGGGGATCACTTCCGGAGTCCTCATGCGGCCGAGCGCCACCATGGCCTGTCGGCGCTTCCAGCCGCGCAAATGGCGGGATTCGTAGATCCGCCGGTCCAGCAGGCCGCTGGTCCGCAGAAACCGCCGCAGCCGTTTGGCCCGCGCACGGGGAGCGACTTCCAACTGGTCGAGCAGGATCGTCTCGACGATGTCGCAATCCAGTTCATTAAACCGCCAGTGCTCAATGGGGACTCGGCCATCGAGCAGGGCATCCCATTGTTTGCGAATGGCGATGGTATGTTCTTCTCGCGTTCGGATTTGGCGGCGGCGATAAGCGCGCCGCACCAGGATGTAAGCGAACAGAACACCGATGCTCGCCAGCGATGCGAAGATGGCGTTCACCAGAAATCCCGAAGGTCCGAGTTGTTCTATCCAACTAAAAGCGGAACCCATAACTGAACCCTATGCTGGTTTGACTGCGGTCTTGCGAGCGGTCCTGATACAGCGTGTAGAAGGTGACGTCCTGCAAAGGCGTAATCTGGTAGCGAGCGCCTCCACCGAAAGTACGCGCCGAGAAGCGGCCAATCTGGTCCGCGAGCGCGAAGTTTTCCGTGCCCGCTCCGTAAAAGGCGTGAGCGGTGAGCCGCTGATGTACGGGGAAGCTCAGGCGCATTGAGCCGGAAGGTCGCCATTCGGCTGCGGTGGCGGAGAAGCGGCTGCGTGCGGCCGTAACCTGCAATGACACGATCCAGTCGCTCGGCAAGTAGAAGGACACGCGGGGCGTAAGCGCCAGCACGCGGGCGTCACTGAACCACAACCACTGCTGCCGGTAGGACGTCTCAACCCCGCGCAGCAGCCCCCGGCTGGCTACTTGGAATCCATGGCCGTACTCGAAAAAGCTTTCGCCCTTGGGAGTGATTCCATTGTGGCGGCCGGCGCCGCCGCCGACGGTTAAGGTGTCGTTCGGACTCAGCCGGTAACTGCCGCTGGCGAGGAACCGCAAGGCGTCCTGCCCGAAGCGGTGCTGAAAATTCCCTGTAAAACTGGTCGTCCACCGAGAACTGAACTGTGAGCGCAGGCTGAGTGTGGCGGCCTGGGCGTCTTCGGCAAAATTGAACCGGTCAAAGTCAGTTCCAAAACGAAATTCGTGGCGGGGTTCTTCTTCCAGCGAAACCAGCCCGGCCCGCGCCTGGGCGTTCCCAGGATCGTGCCGCAGAGCCTCGCGGAATGATGCGCTCGCTTCTTTCCTGCGTCCCAGAGACCGGAGATTACGGCCTCGGCGGATATGAACGTCCGGACGCTGTGGCTCGTACTGACGGGCGCGATCCAGCAGGATCAAGGCTTCGTCAAAGCGTTGCTGCCAGGACAGCAGGTCGGCCAACCCCAGCAGCATGTCTACATCGTTGGGAACGGCGGCCAGTACTAGACGGTACTCGTCTTCCGCCTCTGACCAGCGGTTTGACCAAGCCAGCAACCTCGCGCGCCACCCGCGTGCCTCCAGGTCCTGATGAACCTCTGCAAGCCGGCTTTCGGCGATGGCGAGGGCGGCATTATTATCTTTGTTATCAATTAGTTCGCGAATTTGTGCCTGCCAGTCCCGTTGCAACTGCTGTGCGGCAACCGGCAACACGCAAAGCAACCCCAGGGTGGCCAGCATCGTTAGCGAGGGGAGATTTTTCATTTGATTTGCCTTCTGTCTTTAAAGCCCGCAGGCTATTAAGAACAATTCACCTTACATTTAGTACTATGAGTTCCAGGCTAAATAGAGTCAATAAAGGGGAAGTCCCGATTTTATCGGGACCTTTATGCTATAGGCACTTTCGTTGCAACTTACTCGTGTAACAAAGCAAGCCGCGACCGCTCTGCGGCCCATAGCCTTTCGGTGATGCACCCTCCCGTGACTAAAGCACAGGAGGGTAGGCCGACAGGGAGAGGTGAAGCCGTGGAGACTAAAGGCAGCCTTTTCTCAATTGTCGCCGATGATCGAATTTTTATGCGGTTCGGTAGTAAACTAATAGCCGCACATGTTTTTGAAGACTGTTTTTGAAGACTATGGAGAAGTGGCGGGAGGAGTGAACGGTATCGGAGGCGAAGGTTCCCGCCGCGTGGTGCATGGGAATCAGTCCAAGGTGGCGCGGAACGGGCGTGCATACTGTTTGCAACAGCTTTTTTCCCAGGCAGGCGTTCTGGACTCAAGTAGCCGCTGGGTAAAGGGGTTGGCTGGCGAGATTGCTGCAAGCTGCAACAATGGATGCGAATGAAAGATTGCCCGAATTGGTCCGCAGGCTTGACCCGCCCGGATAGAGCGATTAGAATCTGTCGCTTCGCTTCATAATGTCGGTGTAATGTATATGCATTAGGTCTCAAGGATGAAATTTGCTCCGGAAGGAACGTGCGGTTGGCGCCAGCAATTGAGGCTGGCGCCATCGGCTTGGCTCCTGCCGGTTGCCGGGACTTCGAGAATTAGAAAAAAGAGGGAGGGGGCATGGCCTCTGTTGAAGAGAAAGTAAAGCAGATTATCGTGGAGCAACTTGGGGTTGACGAGGCGGAGGTGACACCCACCGCTTCCTTCGTTGACGATTTGGGAGCCGATTCGCTGGATACTGTGGAGTTGGTGATGGCCTTGGAAGAAGCTTTTGAAATCGATATCCCCGATGATGCTGCCGAGAAGATATTGACGGTCAAGCAGGCTACAGAATACATCCAGACGCATGCAAAGGCTTGAACCGATCTGCGCTCCGCCAGTGATGGATCTACAGTCCGGAGATCGGTGGGTCGCCAGATTGCGGAATCGCTGCTTCGATAGTTCGCTGGTTCGATAGTTCAATGCTTCAAGGGACCGGCTGATCCTGCAGAGCAGCCGTCCAGGCGCGCGTAATCGAGGAGCAAGGACGCCGGTGGCAGGAACTCGCCGGGGCTGGCCGGTTGCAACCACCGTCCGGCAAGTTGCAGTTTCCCGGAGAGAAGGAGCAAGCAAGTTGGCCAAACGAGTTGTCGTTACAGGAGTGGGCTTGGTCTCGGCTTTAGGGGTCGGGACGGAACAGACTTGGCAAGCTGTTCTACAAGGCCAGCCGGGCATCGCGCCCATCACGCACTTTGATACAACGCAATTTTCCTGCAAAATAGCCGGTGAAGTCAAAGGGTTCGACCCGCTCCAGTTTATTGCAAAAAAAGAAGTGAAAAAGATGGGGCTGTTTATTCAGTATGCCCTGCCAGCCTCCGATTTTGCCCTGCAACAAGCAGGCCTGAAAATTACCCCCTCGATTGCCGAGCGCACGGGAGTTTTTATTGGCTCAGGGATCGGAGGGTTTGATGTGATTGAGCGCGAGCACAGCGCTCTGCTGGCTGGGGGGCCGCGAAAGATTTCGCCTTTTTTCATTCCGGCCACCATCGTGAATCTGGCGGCGGGGCAGGTTTCTATCCGGCACGGCGCCAAGGGTCCGAACTCCGCTCCCTGTACCGCCTGCTCCTCCGGCGCTCACGCCGTCGGGGATGCCTTCAAGCTGATTTCCCGTTGTGAGGCGGACGTCATGATCTGCGGCGGCACAGAGGCCGCCATTACTCCGCTGTCGGTTGGCGGTTTCGCTTCCATGCGTGCTCTCTCCACCCGCAACGACGAGCCGGCCCGGGCCAGCCGCCCCTTCGACAAAACCCGGGATGGATTCATCATCGGCGAGGGCGCCGGCATTCTGGTGCTGGAGGACCTGGAGTTTGCCCGCAAGCGCGGAGCCCGCATTCTGGCCGAGGTGGTCGGCTACGGCATGTCCGGAGATGCTTTTCATATCACTCAGCCCTCCGAAAACGGTGACGGCGCCTACCGGGTGATGAGCAACACGCTGGCCGACGCCCAGGTGAGCCCGGAGCAAGTGAAGTGCATCAATGCCCACGGCACCTCGACGCCGTTTAACGACAAGCTGGAAACGATGGCGATCCGGCGCTTGTTCGGAGAGCACGCTGATCAAGTGGCTGTCAGCTCCACCAAGTCCATGACAGGACACTTGCTCGGCGGGGCCGGAGGATTGGAAGCCGGCTTTGCCGTGCTGACCCTCCGGGATCAAATCATCCCCCCGACCATCAATTACGAAACGCCGGACCCGGAATGCGACCTCGATTATGTTCCCAACCAAGCCCGCCCGAGCCAACTGGAATATGTCCTCAGCAACTCCTTCGGATTTGGAGGGACCAACGCCTCCTTGCTGTTTAAGCGCTACGCGGAGTAAAGGCACAAGCCTTTTGCTCGTCTAAATCAATTGGGAAAACCCCTATGAAAATCATGGTTTGTATCAAACAAGTTCCCGCCAAGGACTCGACCTTGCGTCTGACGGAGGATTCCACCTGGATTCGGGAACAAGACTTGAGTTACGAAATCAATGAGCCGGACGCCTACGCTCTGGAAGAGGCCTTGCGGTTGAAGGAGAAACACGGCGGCGAGGTGGTCGTCTGCAGCGTGGGGCCGGACCGTGTCCAGCAGGTGATCCGGGAGGCTTTGGCTAAAGGCGCCGACCGCGCCATCCATCTTGTGGCGGATGGCGGCTCGCGGCTGGACAGCTACCCCGCGGCCCGGCTGATGGCCGAGGCGGTGCGCCGGGAAGGATTTGATCTGATCTGCACGGGGCTGCAATCCGATGACCTCGGTTTTGCCCAAACCGGCGTCGTGCTTGCCGAGTTGTTAGGATTGCCTCATGCCACCATTATTATGGAAGTGCAGGCCGAAGACGGGCGGTTGAAGGTGAAGCGGGAACTGGAAGGTGGATGGTTCCAGTGGGTCCAGATGCCGCTGCCCGCTCTGCTGACGATCCAGTCCGGCATCAACAAGCTGCGGTATGCCACGCTGAAGGGCATCAAGCAGGCTAAATCGAAGGAAATCCGCCGCGTCATAGCCACCGAGTTGGGTTTGAAGGCGGAAGAGCTGGCTGGCAGACAGAAGCTCCACCGCGTTTATGTGCCGGTCAAAACCAAGCAGACCGAGTTCATCGACGGCTCACCCAAAGAGGCCGCCGCCAAACTGGTGGAGAAGCTGCAACGCGACGCCCGGGTGCTGTGAGGAGTTGCCGCTGGTGAATCCCCCGTTTTGGACTCAACCGGTGCAGCAATAAAAAAGAGGAACCATGAGTGACGCCATTTTAGCAGTAATGGAACAGCAGGAAGGGAAGCTGAACCGCATGAGCTGGGAGGCCCTGGCGGCTGCCCAGCGGATTGGGGATGAGCTGTCCAAACCCGTAGAGGCCTTGGTGCTGGGGGAGGGAGTTCGCGCGATTGCCGACGAGGTAGCCGCCAGCAAGCTGGCTTGCGTCCGGCTCCTGGAAGACCCTTTGCTGAAGGAGTACACTCCGGATGCGTATTGCCTTGCCCTCCGCGAGATCATTGCGGCCGAAAAGCCTTATCTGGTTCTGTTGCCGCACACATATCAAGTCCGCGATTTCGCCCCGAAGCTCGCGTCCGGGATCGAGCGGTCATTTCTGAGCGACTGTATCGGGTACCGCGTAGAAGACGGCAGTCTGGTTTTTACTCGGCAGCTCTTTCAAGGAAAGATGAATGCAGACATATCGTTCACGGGCGATCCGCCTTATTTTGTCTCCGTGCAAGCCGGAAGTTTTCGGGCAGACCAAGTGGCTACGGGCGGGCAGCCGGCTGCCGTCGAGAGTTTTTCCTCCAAGATCGAATCCGGCAAGGTGCGCACCCAGCCGCTGGAAAAGTTCCAAGAGGCCAAGCGCACGGTTGATCTAACTCAGGCGGAGATCATTGTCGCGGCAGGCCGGGGGATCAAGGAGCAGGAGAATCTTGCGCTGATTCAGAAACTGGCCGACGCACTCGGCGCGGAGGTCGGCGGGTCGCGGCCCATCTGCGACAACGGCTGGCTCCCGATGGAGCGCCAGATCGGCAGCTCCGGGCAAACCGTTGCTCCCAAGCTGTACTTGGCGCTGGGAATCTCCGGGGCCATCCAGCACCTGGTGGGGATGAAAGGCGCCCGCACCATCGTCGCCGTCAATAAAGACCAGAACGCGCCGATCTTTGAGGTGGCCGATTATGGAATCGTCGGTAACCTGTTTGACGTGGTTCCGGCCTTGATTGAGGAAATCAACAAAGCCAAAGGGCAGTAAAAGCTCCTGAGCCGGGGGCGCAGTCGCCGGGCAACCGTGCTAAAGTATATGACTTAGGGAGAAGCGCTGTGGAATTCCAGGATTACAAGATTGTTTTGTATCGCCAGGAAGATGGAGCATGGGTAGCAGAAGTCCCGGCCATTTCGGGCTGTTATGCGCTGATGCCAACTCGGGAAAAAGCGCTTGCAGAGTTGTCCAAAGTTTTCCAGATGATCTCAGAAGAATACCGCGAAAAAGACTTGCCCCTTCCAGCAGATACCACTGAAATCGTGCATGCCTAGTGCTACAGCGCGCGAATTCCAAAAGGTGGCTCACAAGCTCGGGTTTTTCCATACGCGGCAAGTTGGCAGTCACGAACGTTGGAACCATGCGGATGGTCGTGCCGTAACCATTCCCCTTCACGGCGGTCGCGAGATCGGTTCGCTACTCTTCTTCAAAATCCTGCGCCAAATGAGAATTAGCCTAGAGGAATTCCAGAAACATCGCTAAAAAGCTGGATGAAAGGCACGCAAGTTTCTATTGCTAGAATGGAGCCGCGACCGTGGAGCACGAGCAACTAGAAGCAGATGTAGTGATTGTGGGCGCCGGTCCCGCCGGGCTGGCAACGGCCTTGCGCCTGGCTCAGCTCATCGAGCAGCACAACGCTGAGATCGATTCCGGAGCCCGCAAGGGCGAGAAACTTTCCGCCGAGGAAGTTTACTTGTTCGAAAAGGGCCGGGAGATCGGCTCGCATCTGCTCTCCGGCGCCGTGATCGATCCGCGAGGCTTGCGGGAGCTGCTGCCTGACTTTGACCCGCAGAGTTCCTCTGAGCCGAAATCGTGGCTGACACCCGTGCTGCAGGATTCGGTTTACTTTCTCACGGAGCGGAGCCAATGGAAGCTCCCCGTCACTCCTCCGTTTCTTCATAACCACGGCAACTTCGTTACCTCGCTCAACCGTCTGGGACGGTGGCTGGGAGAGAAGGTCGAGGCGGCTGGGGTCAGCGTCTTTGCCGGGTTTGCCGGCAAGCAGATGCTCTACGAAGAGGGGCGCGTCGTGGGAGTGCGCACCGATGACAAGGGCCTGGATCGCGAAGGGAAGCCGAAGAGCAACTTCGAGCCCGGCTACGACCTGCGTGCCAAGGTAACGGTGTTGGCCGAAGGCCCGCGCGGATCGCTCGCCAAGCAACTGATCGGTCAGAGGAAGCTCGATCAGGGGAGCAATCCGCAGACCTATGCGGTCGGTATCAAGGAGTTGTGGGAAATTCCCGAAGGACGCATCGAGCCGGGCACTGTGATCCATACGGCGGGCTGGCCGCTGACCTCGGCGCAGTATGGCGGCGGCTGGCTGTACGCCCTTCCGGAGGGAAGAGTCTCGCTGGGGTTGGTCTCCGGGCTCGACTATACGGACCCGATGTTTGATTCGCATGAAGCCTTCCAACGCTACAAGACGCACCCGCTCTTTCGCCGTATTTTGGAAGACGGCAAGATGCTCAAGTACGGCGCCAAAGCCATCCCAGAGGGCGGCTGGTTCGCTTTGCCCCAGCTCGCCACCGACGGCGCGCTGCTGGTGGGCGACAGCGCCGGGTTCCTGAACTCCCAGCGGCTGAAGGGGATTCACCTGGCCATCAAGAGCGGCATGCTGGCGGCGGAGACGGTCCTTGAAGCGCTGCGACGGAACGACTTTTCAGAGAACAGTCTTTCTGATTATGTTCGCCGCGTGGAGAGCAGTTGGGTGAAGGAAGAGTTGTGGAAGACGCGGAACTATCATCAGGGATTTGAGGGGGGAATGCTCCGCGGAGCTTTCCATGCGGGGCTCCAGATGTTTACCGGCGGACGGGGGCTGCGCGACCGCTACAGCAACCGTGCGGGACATGAGCGGCTTCGCAAGTTACAGAACGGCAAGTTACAGAATGGCGAGTTACAGAATGGAAAGCTACAGAATGACAAGCCGCACAACGGCGCGGCCAGCCCCGAGCGGCCCAGCTTTTCGCCCGATGGCAAGCTGACGTTTGACAAACTCACCGACGTCTACCACTCCTCCACCAAGCACGAGGAGGACCAGCCTTGCCACCTGCTGATCGCCGATACCAATATCTGCAACAACCGCTGCACGGTGGAGTACGGCAACCCCTGCCGGTTTTTCTGCCCCGCCGACGTCTACGAAATGGTGGAGGGGAAGGACGGCCATCCGCAAATCCATCTGAACCCATCCAACTGCGTGCACTGCAAAACTTGCGATATTATGGACCCGTACCAGATCATTACCTGGGTGCCCCCCGAAGGCGGGGGCGGCCCGAACTACGAGAATTTGTAGTTTTGTGGGAAGATACATCGATTCAAACTCTCCCAAGGAATAAAATTGCCGGCGGCCCTCCGTGAAAAAAAACTTTCGCCAGGGACAGATTTTTAACCTGATTCGCAGCCAGCCCATCCATACGCAGGAAGAGCTTTCGCTCGCCCTCAAGAAACTCGGCATTGACGTGACGCAGGTGACGCTCTCGCGCGACATGCGGGAGATCGGTCTGGTTAAGACTCCGCAAGGGTATCGGGAAGCGCAGGAAGCCGCCGTAGCGGGTGAGGGTAATACAGGAGCTCTGAAACATGCGGTCGAGGAGTTTGTGCGGGACGTGCAGACCGCCCAAAACATCGTCATTATCCGGACGGACTCTGGCAGCGCGAGCCCGCTAGCCGAAGCGCTGGATAATGGGGACTGGCCGGAAATTGTGGGCACTCTCGCCGGCGACAATACAGTGTTTGCCGTCGCGCCCAACTCCAAGCAGGCACTGAAGGCCAAAGAGAGGCTGCTGGCTCTGTTGCGGTAGGTCTTCAGCGCCTATTTTGACGCGCTGAGAGCCGGATGCTATAGTGTTTTGACTGTTTATTGAAAGGGCGGGATTATGCAACGCGAACGGAAGTTTTTCGAAGAAAAATACGGCATCACCGAAGCGGATTTGGAAAAGTACCTCGGGGCGGCGCTCTCTGCGGGCGGGGAATACGCTGATCTGTACTTCGAGTATCAGGAGAGCACCTCCATCTCCCTGGATGAGTCCCTGGTCAAAGGGGCGACCCAGGGTGTATCCGCCGGATGCGGCGTTCGCGTCCTTTCCGGCGAGCGGACCGGCTATGCCTACACCGACGACCTGTCGAGCGACAAGATTCTGAAGGCGGCCCAGGTCGCTGCCCATATTTCGAACGGCCCGGCCCGTGTCTCAACCGTTGGACTTTCCGAATTGCAACTCTCCCGCAGCCTCTATCCCGTGGTCACCGCTCCGACCGATATTGAGATCGCCGCCAAGCTGGACCTGGTTTTGCGGGCCGACAAAGCAGCTCGCGCCCATGACAATCGAATCACGCAGGTGCGGGTCGGCTATGCCGATGAGGTGCGCCACGTCCTCACCGTTGCTTCCGACGGCGGCGTCACCAGCGATTACCAGCCCCTGGCGCGCATCAGCGTCTTCTGCCTGGCGCAGGAAGGCAAGATGACGCAGCGCGGATTCAGCGGCGGAGGCGGCCGCGTGGAGTTGAAGTTTTTCCTGGAGGATAAAACCCCGGAGTACTTCGCGGAGGAGGCAGCCCGGCAGGCGATTGTCCAGTTGTCCGCCGTCGATGCGCCCGCCGGTGAGATGGAAGTAGTGCTGGGGCCGGGATGGCCTGGAATTCTGCTGCATGAGGCCATAGGGCACGGCCTGGAAGCGGACTTCAACCGCAAGAAGACCTCGGCCTTTAGCGGGCTCATCGGACAGAAGGTCGCCAGCGAGCTTTGCACGGTGGTGGACGACGGCACCCTCCCTTCGCGGCGCGGCTCGCTCAACGTAGACGATGAGGGGACGCCCACATCGCAGACCGTTCTGATTGAAAAAGGCGTTTTGCGCGGATATCTCCAGGACAAGCTCAGCGGGCGGCTGACCGGCGCATCGCTGACAGGAAACGGGCGGCGGGAAAGCTACGCCGACATCCCCATGCCCCGCATGACCAACACCTTTATGCTGGCGGGCGAGTCCGAACCGGAGGATATTATCCGCTCCGTGCGGCGGGGCCTCTATGCGGTGCAGTTCGGCGGAGGGCAGGTGGACATCACCAACGGAAAGTTTGTCTTTTCGGCATCGGAGGCATACTTGATTGAGGACGGCAAAGTGACACGCCCGGTTCGCAACGCCACCTTGATTGGAAGCGGTCCTGAAGTGCTGAAGCACGTTTCCATGGTCGGCCACGACCTTGCCTTGGACGAAGGCATCGGCACTTGCGGCAAGAACGGCCAGACCATTCCGGTAGGCGTCGGCATTCCCACCATCAAGATAGACCGGCTGACGGTCGGCGGAACCGGATGACCGTGTAATTGTGTGAGTATATGAATGACCTGCAACAACTCGCCTCGGACGTAGTGAAGACCGCCACCAAAAGCGGCGCCACGGCGGCCGACTGCGTGGTGCGCGAGGGCAGCGAGTTTTCTACTACGGTGCGCTGCAACGAAATTGAGCAGCTCAAAGAATCCGGTGCCAAGGGGATAGGCCTGCGCGTTTTCCTGGGGCATCGCACGGCCAGTTCCTACACTTCCGACTTTTCTCCAAAGGGGATCGAGCGGTTGGTCTCCAGCGCGCTGGCTGCGGCCCGGGTAACCTCGGAAGACCCTTGTGCGGGCCTCCCGGAGGCGGAGCATGTGGGGAGTCATCCGGACGAGTTGGGCCTGTACCACGATGACGTGAGCCGGCTTGAACCCTCCTTTATGATCGATCTGGCCCGCAAAACGGAGCAGATTGCGTTTGACTGTGACCCGCGCATCCGGAACTCCGAAGGGGGCACGTTCGATTCTTATCGGGGCCGGAAAATCCTGGCGACTTCACAGGGTTTTTTTGGCGAGTACCGTCATTCCACCTGCTCGCTCTCTGTGGCTCCCATTGCAGTGCCGGAAACGGACGGGAAGGCGGGCACGCTGGGGATGCAGCGCGACTACTGGTATAGCCTCTCTCGCAGCTTTGCCGGTCTGGAGACTCCCGAGCAAGTTGCCCGGAAGGCGGCTGAGCGGACATTGCGGAAGCTCGGCGCCCGAAAAATTTCCACCTGCCGGATTCCGATTATTCTCGATCAGTTGACTGCCGGGAGTTTGCTTCAAAATCTTTTTGAAGCGATCAACGGCGACGCCATTTACCGGGGCGCATCTTTTCTGGTTGGCAAACTGGGTGAAAAAGTAGCTTCCGAGCATGTCACGATCGTCGATGACGGCACCATGCCGGGAGGTTTCGGCTCTTCCCCGTTTGACGGGGAGGGCGTCCGCAGTGGCCGCACCGTGGTGATGGATCGAGGCGTGCTCACGAGCTACATGCTGAACTGTTACGCGGCGCGAAAACTGGGAATGAAGACCACGGGGAATGCCTCCCGGGGCATGGCTGGGAACCCTGGTATCGGCCCCACAAATTTCTTTCTCCAGCCGGGTCCGCACAGCCCGGACGAGATCATCCGCTCCGTGAAGAATGGGTTTTATGTGACTGACTTTATAGGTTTTGGCGTGAACGCTGTGACTGGGGATTTTTCCCGGGGGGCATCCGGCATGTGGATTGAAAACGGAGAGCTTGCCTACCCCGTGGAGGAGGTCACCGTCGCCGGCAACTTGCTCGAAATGTTTCACGGAATTGCAATGGTGGGCACGGACCTGGAGTTCCGCGGGTCGGTTGCCTCCCCAACGTTGAAGATCAGCGAAATGACGGTAGCTGGTAACTGAGGCTCTTTCGATTTATGGACACACGGAAAATCAAGGATCGCGCAGAACGCAAAAAACTGAAAAGGGAAGCACGCAAGAAACAGGCCCCCAAGGCTAAAAGGGAGGGCGACCGCGGCTCCCACAAAAGAAAAGTGAAGAAGATGGTCAGGGGCCAGTCGCGGCGCTAACGGTTGCCGCAGGCGAGACGCTGCAAGTGAAATCCCTTCTCTACGCCCCGCTCCTGAGCGTGATCCTGCACGGGAGCGAGGCGGGTGGAATGTCCGGGCGGCCCGGCGCGGGTCCTGCCATTGGCATTTCTTTTCTTCTCACCGCCATCGCTTGTGGTCTGGCAGCTCTTTGCTATGCGGAGCTGGCCTCCCGGATTCTCGTTGCTGGCAGCGCCTGCACGTGCGCCTATGCCACGTGCCCTGGGACCCGTGCTGCCATGCACTTGCCTCACCACCTTGATGGTCAGCTATGCCAGTGCTGACTTGGCTGCGTTTCTTTGTATAGCTCGGCGTGAGGCTGGCCATATATTGGGTATACAGCCGCCGGCATAGCGAGTTGGCCGCCCCGTAGTCTCTCCGACTATTTCCGCAGGAGAAAAATCCGCGTCGTGTCCTCCATAGAAGAATTTATTGCCGGGCTTCCCAAGGCAGAGCTGCATGTGCATCTGGAGGGGTCTGTGGAGCCGGAGACGCTGCTCGAGTTGGCGCGAAGGCATCGCTCCCCTCTGGCTGACGGGGGCGGGGAACGGGTGCGGGAGCTGTACGCCACCCGCGATTTCGGCGCCTTCTTGCAGGCTTTCCGGGCGGTTTGCGAACTGCTGCAGACGCCCGAGGACTACGAGTTCATCACCTACAAAGCCCTCAGCCGGCTTGCGCAACAGAACGTGCGGTATGCGGAGGTCACGCTTGCGGCCGGGGTGGTCCTGTGGAAGGGGGAGAACCTTCTCAACAGCTTCAGCGGGATGGAGGCGGGCGCACGGCGTGCTCAGGAGGATTTCGGAATCCGGGTGAAATGGATTTTCGATACGGTGCGGCAATTCGGTCTGGAATCGGCGGAGGGCGTCTTGCGGGAAGCGGTTCGGTTGCAGGACCGTGGCGTCGTCGGGCTCGGCATTGGGGGCGATGAGCAAAGGGGCGCTCCGGAACTTTTTCGCGCCGTCTTCGACGACGCCCGGAAGCAGGGCCTGCGCCTGACGGCCCATGCAGGCGAGACAGCGGGGCCGGTATCGGTGTGGGGCGCACTCGATGCTCTCGGCGCGGAGCGCATCAGCCACGGCTTCACGGCAGCGCGCGATCCTCGCCTGGTTGCGCATCTCGCTGCACGCCAAATTCCGGTCGATATCTGCCTGACCAGCAATGTTCGCACAGGGTGTCTCCCAGAGCTTGCCACGCATCCGGTGCGGCGCTATTTTAACCAGGGCCTTCTGCTCTCGCTCAATACGGACGACCCGGCTTTGTTTGAAACCTATCTGAACCGGGAGTACCGGCTGGCGCATGAAGTCTTCGGTTTCAGCAGGGAAGAACTCACCCGTCTGGCGGAGGCTTCTTTCCGGGCGGCATTTCTGACGCCGGAAGAAAAGGAATCCTACCTGGCTGCATTTCGTTCCCCGGAAGGCAGTTGAACGATTTGCGGGAAGGCCTTGTTTTAACCGCCTGGGCAGAATCCCCCAACGCTCGACTCTCCCAAGTCTCCTTCCACCAAAGGCATATTCCCGCTATACTGTGAGCCTTAGCAAATTAGAGAGGTCAGTGTATCGGGGGGCTTTGCTGCTCTCGGCCGTTGTGAGTTTACTTTAACGCTTTCGAGTTGCGTGTTTACGGGTTTCCGTCGGCAAGGAGCGGCAACTGTTAGCGATAGCCTCATGCGCGTCTTGATCACAGGAGCGGGAGGAATGCTGGGGAAGGACTTGGTGCCCGCCTTAAAGCCGGACCACGAGGTTCTGCCGCTGGACCGTTCGGCCTGCGATGTCACCGTCGGGGCTGAGGTCAGCCGCGTCTTTCGAGATTGGCAGCCGGAACTAGTGGTTCATTGCGCCGCCTATACGGATGTGGACGGCTGTGAGCGGGATTCAGAGCGGGCCTTTGCGGTGAACGCGCAGGGTGCAGCGAATGTCGTTCGCGCCGCCGCGCAGGTGGGCGCTCGCGTCTTTTACATCAGCACGGATTACGTGTTTGACGGTACGAAAAAAAGTCCCTATAACGAACAGGACCCGACGAACCCGGTCAACATATATGGCCGCAGCAAGTTGGAGGGAGAGCAGAAAACTCTGGAGCAGGACAGGGAAAACCAGAGGCACCTTTCCATTCGCACCTCGTGGCTTTACGGGATCCACGGCGCTAACTTCATAGAGAAGATCGTAGCCGCCGCAGGGTCCCGCCCGAAGCTTGCAGTGGTGGCCGATCAGGTTGGCTGCCCCACCTGGACTGTGCATCTGGCGCGGAAGATTGCCGAGCTGGCCGGGACCTCCGCAACCGGCATCCTGAACGTCGCCGGAAGCGGGCAATGCAGTTGGCATGAGTTGGCGCGCTCGATTGTGGAAAAGCTCAGCTTTCCAGTTGAGGTCGCGCCCATTGATTCGGTGACGGCAGGACGGGCCGCGAAACGTCCGTCCAATTCTGTTCTTGGCAGCCAGCGGTTGGAGCAAATGGGACTTGCTCCGCTGCCGCATTGGAAACAGGCGCTCGAAGAATATTTTCAACTTCGCCAGACGATGCCGGTGGCGGCTAAGTAACGGTGACGCGAGGATCAGAACCTGCACACTGTTCTGGAACGAATATGAAAATAGCTGAAGAAAAGGGAAGAGTATGACGAAAAGGGACTCGTCCCAGGGAAAAAAAGAAGTCAATAAAGGGGTCTCTGATCAAGGGCATGTCAAAAAGGCTTCCCAGTGGGATTCTGGATAATCCGGTGTTCAAGAAGCAGCTTAAGGAAATTATGAAAGGATATTCTGGGTATATGCTCTTTATCGTAAAGAGCGTCTGTACTATGTAGGACTGACCACTAACCTATTTGGGCGTATTAACTGGCATTTGAAAGATCGTCATGCGGGAAAGTGGGACAGTTTTGTAATTTTTAGAATTAAAAGAGTGGATTACCTGAGAGATATTGAGACGTTAATCACCCGTCTAATAAAAGTACCTGGTAACCGTGTGGAAGGAAAGGTGCCACGAGACGCGGATATTAATCGTGTCCTTAAAGTTATACTGCGACAACATAAAAGCGAAATGAAAGGAATTGAGAGAGCATTGAGAAGGTAAAGGTGTGTGGTGCAAAACTGCACTCTTGTTCCCAAGAAGGGCTTGAGGGAAACGCGATGAAAAGCTATCGATTCTCTGTGGTTGTTGAAAAGGACAGTGAAGGTTACTTTGCTTCTTGCCCCGAGCTTCATGGATGTTACACGCAAGGGGAGACCTACGAGAAGGTTTTAGAAAACATTAAAGACGCTATCCGTCTCCATGTGGAGGATAGATTGGAAGCCGGGGAGGAAATTTCCCAGCCGGAGTCGGTTACCCTCACCTCTCTTGAAGTAGCAGTGTGACTACAAAACTTCCACGGATAACTGCCGCTGACGCAATCAGGGCATTGGAGAAAGCAGGATTTGTGCTTGCCCGACAGAGTGGCAGTCACAAGATTTACAAAAACCTTAAAGGGAGGAAGACAACCGTTCCCTATCACGCGGGGAAAATACTCCACCCTAAAGTCTTGAAAAGCATCATAAAAGATGTAGGGTTGGCAGTGGAACAATTTCAGGAATTACTGAAACAACTTCAAGCCCGCTTCGATTGACAGTAATGAAACCTCGCATCCTCATCATCTCGCCCGTAACGCCATACCCCGTGCATCACGGGGCGGGGAGCACGATCTACGGTTATATCCTGGCTCTGCGCGAGGTCTTTGACATATTCTATGTCGGTTTTTGCCCCGAGCAGTTCCTGCGCCAGGCGCAAACCGGCCTCAACGCGTTGTGCCGGAAAGCCGTGCTCTTCCAGACTCCTCCCGCGCGCCGCTTGGATGCATTTTCCCGAACCCCGTTTTTATTTTCGAATCTTCAAAGTGATGACATGCACCGGGAGGTGGACCGTATCCTGGAGGAGGAGCGCCCGGACTTGGTGCAGGCGGAGTATCTGGGAATGGCGGACTATGCCGCCAAGGCCCGGTGTCCCCGGATCGTTCGCGCCCACGTCCAGGAGTGGTGGCACTACTATCTGAACTGGCGGCGCACGCAAGGATGGCGCACGCGGCTGGGGCACCTGTTCTGGTCTCTGGACTCGGTGCGGCACAATCGGCGGACGCTCGAAAGCTTCGACTGGGTCCTGGTTACTTCCGAGGAGGAGCGCCGCCGCGCGCTGGAGTTGGCGCCGGGAGCGCGGGCCGAAGCGCTGCCTTTTATGTTGATGGATTGCGAGCAGTTCCGTCCGGCTGCCACTCCTCCGCAGCAGCCGCAGATACTCTTTGTAGGGTTTTTGCCGCATACACCCAACGAGGAAGCGCTTGCTTATTTCGTGCGCGAGGAATTGCCCCTGATCCGCAACCAGGAGCCGGATGCCAGGTTGGTGGTTGTTGGAGGAGGAGCTTCCAATTTCATCAAGGGCCTGTTGCATGACCACGACGTGGATTATCGCGGTTACGTGGAGGACCTGCGGGATGTCTATCAGCAAAGCCGTGTCTATGTCGCTCCCATAAACAGCGGAGGAGGGATTCGCACCAAAATCATTGAAGCGATGGCGGCCGGCGTGCCGGTGGTTTGCAATTCGTTTGCTCCGCTGGGGCTTGGGCTGCTCCCGGACCACCACGTGATAGTTCGCGACACTCCTGCCGAATCGGCGGCGGCCGTTGTCCGGCTGCTTCGCGACGATGGATATTGGGGCCGCATACGGGAGTCGGCGCGGATTGTGGTGGAAAACGCCTTTAGCTTGCAAAGGATCGGGCCGCGAATCCAGTCGCGGTATCTCCAATTTTTAGAGGGCTGCCGCCAGCCCTCCTAGAATGTTATAAAGTAGAGGTTCTCAATCTCCGGGGCGAGCAATATGAAAGTTGTCTACTTTGCCACAGGCACGCCGGCTGAGGTCTCCGCTGACCTGAAGCGATTAAGCTTCAACAGAAACGGCGCTTCGCTGCGGGTGGTTTTGGGTGCAAGCCTCGCCGGGCAACTAGGTGAGTTTGCTTCGCTGCGGCCCGAACAGACGCTGTTCTATCAGGCACATTCTGCGCCGGTTTTATGGCTCCGTCTGTGGAAGTTCCTGGGTCTTTCCCCCAATGCAGAAGTCATTTGCTTGTCCTCCCGGCAGCGATTTCGATTTTTGAAATTTATGGCGCTGACCTTGCGGGGCAAGGTGACTTTTTCAGCCAATAACGGAACCCTCGTCTCTTTCAGTTTGGGGGAATTGCTAAGGATTTGGGGAGGATTGCTGTGGGCCTGGATACAGCAGATCCCTATTCCGCAAGGGCCTGTCTGCATTATCGGATCGGCATCGCCATCGCGCTTGAGCGCTATTGTTGCCAGTGCGCGTCAGCGTTTTCCGGAAGCCCGCATCCACGGAGTGCTTCCATCGGCGTCCGGCGTCTCTCCGACTGAACTGTTTGATTCATTCGTTTTGCTGAGGTGTCACGCGCTATTGGCTTACTTCCGGCTGTTGCCGCGATGTATCGGCAAAAGACGCTTTCAGAGGGTCATCCTGGCCTGCACGAATGAACAAGCTTCCGGTTTGAAGTGGCTGGCATGGTGGCTCCCGCTCTGGAACCTGGAAATCTATAACGAAAATATCGATGCCTTTCATGCGCGCAATCTGCGGTTGCTGGTTCGCCACTGGCTCTGGAGAAAGCGCAACAACCGCGAACTGCACCGGCAAACGCTCCCGGTAGGTGTGATGGGTTCTGCTTCGGCTTTCTACTTGAAGAAAATTATTCCCCGGCTCCGCACCCGCTATCCGGCGGCAAAGCTGCACGGTTTTCTGCCCTCCTCTCTGGCGGGACCGGCGGCCGGCCTGTTTGATTCGGTCACGATCCTCAGGCCGGGCATCCTCGGCGTGTTTCTGCAAACTTGGAGACTCGGCAAAACGCGCGGAGATTTCCAGTGCTGGATTATTCCCTGTACGAATGAGCCGTATCTCCGGATGAAGCTGCTGGCCTGTCTGCTGCCGCTTTCGCGGCGGCAGATTTACAATGAGCAAGCGGATGGGTTTCCTGCTCGCGACGTGCGGACGCTTTACCGGCACTTCCTGTGGCGTCTGCGAGATCGTCTTTCGTTCCAAATTGTCGCCGGGACGGCGGGAAGGAGCATGCCTCTTCGGCTTCTGCATCTCGGTTTTTTTTCGCTTCGCCTGCTGTCAGGGGCTGAGCTTTTGTTGCGCACGCGATTGCGGGCTTATCTTTCGAAACAGATCGGGCGCGCCGCTGTCTTCCCGAAGGCGAAGCAGCGCGTGGACCTCTTGTATCTCGGTTCGGAGGGGGCCGCTCACAGCTTTTTCAAGCAATCGAATTTCAATGGGCGGACCGGCCGGATACGCCTGGTTCCGATTTCGAAAGGTCCCGGTCAACTGGAGCGGATCAATACGGCTATCGGAAGCAGCCAGGCGGACTTTATTTGTCTGATGGACAGCGAATGCAGGATGCTCCTCCCCGACTGGCTCGACCGGCTGCTGGAGACCTTTGATGAGGGTACGGCCCAGGTGGGGCCGCAGGTTGTCAGCCCCGATGGGGGCGGGTTGATCCGGGGTCTGCTGATTGGGAAAGAAGGCACGGCGCAATGGAACTCCGACAACGGTGTCTGCTGCCACTCCCAGCCGGAATGGCTGGAAGTCGATGCGCTTCCTTGGATCTGCGTGCTCCTCCGGCGCAGTGTCTTTCAACAGGTGGGTTTTTTCAGGGAATATACGGATGCAGCGGGGCAGTGGGTGGATTGGGATTTCTGCCGGCGGCTGGCGGCGCAAGGTTTGCACTCGGTTTGCAATCAAAACGTCACGGCTGCGCACCCGGCAGCAAATGCTGTTTGTGAACCCGAGCGCCAGCTTGTGAATTCGGAGAATCGGCGTTGACCCGGCTTAGCAAATATTTCTGTGTTGTTTTCTTGTTGAGTTGCGCGGTCGCAGAGATGCCTAGCGCTGCCGCAGCGGAAGAGGGCGAAGCGCCTTTTTCTCTGTTTGACGAGGAAGAGAGCTTAACGTACAGGCTTCTTTGGCCGAGCGGGGTGATGCTGGGAGAAGCTGTCTTGCGGGGCTCTTTCTCGGGAGATAATCTGCATTTTCAGCTTACGGTAGAAGCTGGCTTGCCTCAGTACAACATCAGCCACTCTTCCTCCTCCGTGGCGACGAAGGATGGCCTCTGCTCCCTCCAATTTCAGGGAAATACCCGCAGGGGATCGAAAGCTTTAGACGAGTCGATAGAATTTGACCAGACGGCACACCTGGCGCGGCGAACGAGGGGAAATCAAACAACCTCAGCGTCCATCCCGGAGTGCGCCCGCGACCCGCTGACTTTTCTTTATTATTTTCGCAACCAGCTCGCTTTGGGCAAGACCTTGGACTCGGGAACATTCCATTTGGGGGCAAACTTCAGCTTGCAGATTGAAGCGGCGGGGCCCGAAACAGTGGACGCAGGCGGGCGGCAGTGGCCTGCGGAAAAGTATCGGGTGACATACAGGGGGCCCAATTCGGAGCGAACCGTTGAACTGTGGATTTCGACCGATGCGACTCCCAAACCTGTGCGGGTCCGGGTCGCGTTTCCTCTGGCAGTATTTTCCGCCGAGTTGGAGTGAGCAACGCAAATCCCTGCTTCCTGAGACCTGTGTGCTCCAAACAAAAAACGGAAACCGAATAACCGCCCGGAATCCTCCATCCGAACCTTCTCTTCGACCATGCGCATTGCGTTTTTTTCGTCCCTGAATCCGAAACCGTCCGGCATCTCAGATTACAGCGAAGCCCTTTTGCCGCACTTGGCAACACAAGTGGACCAAGTGGACGTTTTCATCGAGGATTACGAGCCTTCTATTCCGTTGTTCTGCGACCGGCTGCGGGTTCGTCATTACCGGGAATTTGAGCCGGAGTATCGCGCCGGGCGCTATGACGCGGTGCTCTATCACATCGGTAATAATCCCTACCACGTCTATATCTACGATTTAGCGTTGCGGATACCGGGCGTGCTGGTGCTCCATGAATTCAACCTGCACCACCTGCTGGCTAACGTCACGATCGCCCGTCAGGATTGGGAGGGATACTTCCAGGAGGTCGAATACAATGCCGGCCCTGCCGCCCTGGAACGGGCGCAAAAAGTCCGGGAGGGCCTGCAAGAACCCGACTATGACAATATTGCCATGAACCGCCGGTTGCTGGAACAAAGCCGGGGAGCGATTGTCCACAGCGATTATGTGGTGCGCCAAGTGCAGGAAAATGGTTTTCTTCTCCCTCTTCGCAAAATTCAGCACGGTGTCGAAATACCCGCTGTGGATGCGGGAAAGGCGCGCCGCCGGCTTGCGCGGCTCGCCGGGTTTTCCTTGGACAACGGCACGCCGGTCCTGGGCGTCTTCGGTTTCTTGAAGTCCTACAAGAGAATCCATGAGGTACTGCGGGCCTTTGCGCGCCTCTGCAAGTTGTACCCCAAAGCCAAGCTGGTGTTGGTGGGTGAGGAGCACCCGCAATATCCTCTGCGGCCCTTGATCTCAGAATTGGCCATTGACGATGCCGTCCGTATTCTGGGCTATGTGGATTTGGAAACTTTCGTGGACTGCATGGCGGCCTGCGATATCTGCGTCAACCTGCGCGGGCCCACTGCCGGAGAGACTTCCGGCAGTTTCTTGCGGGCGCTGGCGCTCGGCAAACCTACATTAGTCTCCGAGATTGGGACGTTCCTGGAGCTTCCCGACGATGTCGCCGTGAAGATTCCAGTGACTGGAAGGGAGATCGACTGGCTCTTTGAGTACATGCGGATTCTTTTGGAGGAGCCCGTGCTGGCCCGCGCAATTGGAGAACGCGGCTTGGCGTACGCGGCGCAAGAATGTTCCTGGCCGAAAGTAGCGGCAGAGTACGTTGAATTTCTCAAGCAGTGTGCCGACAGGGAGCCCGTCCGGAGCAACTCGGAGCCGAAGCCAGCCTCTGGTGTTGCTGAAGAGAATAGTTCCCGCACGGATGTTTCCCAGGAAGAACTGGAAGAATACATCGTCGGTTTTTCTCATGCATCCCCGATGATGGAGGAGTATGTGCTGCTCCACCGCAAGCGATTAGCGCGCACGGTCGAGATCACTCCTGCCGGCCGTTCCGAAGACCGGGTATTGGAATTGGGCTGTTATCTGCATTTGACTCCGGCGCTCCGGAAGTATTTGAGGTACGGAGAAGTGCGAGGCGCATATTATGGTCCGGCGGGAAGGACCGATTACCGGGCTGCAACGGCCCCGGACGGAGAGGTGTTTGCTTGTCCCATTGACCTGTTTGATGTGGAGCGGGATCCGTTTCCGTATGCGGACGGCTATTTCCAAACCGTCTTGTGCTGCGAGTTGCTCGAACACCTGGCGGCCGACCCCATGCACATGATGGCGGAAATCAACCGCATCCTTGCGCCCGGAGGGCATCTGGTGCTCAGTACGCCGAACGTAACCAGTTTGCGCAGTGTGCACGCCGTCCTGCTCGGTTACCACCCGGGGCTGTTCCACGCCTACATCAAGCCGGACGAAGAAGGCAGGGCGGACCCCCGGCACAGCCGCGAATACGCGCCCCGCGAAGTTGCGTTGCTTTTGGAAGCCGCCGGATTGCAAGTCATCTTGCTGGAAACAGGAGACTATCGCAGCGAGGGCTCTGTTTCCGAATCCACCGAAAAATTGCTGGAGGCAAATCAATTCCCGCCGGAGCTGCGGGGAGAGATCATTTACTGTGTGGGACGGAAGGTCGGTCCGGTCCGGGAACGGTGGCCCAAAGAGCTATACTATTTCCCGTAGCTGCTCAGCTTTTACAGGGGTTTCACAGCCGCTCGGGGGTGGAAAGCCCGGTTCCATTGTCGCCGAAAGACAGGGATGTTCGGCTTCCGCTTATGGAATAATTCGTAACGTGCGTGGAGACAGGCAAGAACCGGAGCGAAGCATGTGCGCTTTGCGGAATACGGCAAGCGTCCCGATTGAGTGCCGGAGAGAGTAATCGACACAGTGCAATCAGCGAAAACTATCCGTCCACACCGCGCTCGTTTTCTCCGAACTCAGGTCCAGACCGATGGGCCATGCCGGATCAATGTACATTGCACGATTGAGAACTCCGGTCGAATGACCTGGACAGAGCGGGCGGTGTCACGGGAAAGCGGCCCGGAGGGTGGGAGGGCAGTCGAGGTGGGACCGGTTTATCTTGGCTATCACGTCTTCGATGCCCTGACCGGACTGCTGCTGATAGACGGTGCCCGATCCAGCATGGGCGGCGACTGTAAGCCGGGAGAACAATGCGAGGCAACAGCGGAGATTCAGTTGCCTCCGGAAGAAGGCCGGTACCATGTTGTGATCTCTCCAGTAGAGGAGCAGGTTGGCTGGTTTTACGAGTGCGGTTCCGAATATTTATTGTTGGAAGTTGCTTCCAGCCAGGAGAGTGTCACTGTGCAGCGTGTCCGGCGCACCACGCGCACGCGCATGCGCGTGCGCCGCATCCTGCGGTCGCTGTTTCGGGCGTTTTGGTATCCCTTGCGCACCCTGACGCATCGCTACTCTCTCATCTTTTCGATGGTGCGGCGAGACGTTCTGGGACGCTACCGGGGTTCGTTCGGCGGGGCTGCCTGGACCATTCTCCATCCGCTGCTGTTGATGCTAGCCTACTACTTTGTGTTTTCTGTCGTTTTGCGGGTTCGTTTCCGGGCCGAGCAGGGCTCAGCCGGATTTGTTCTCTATTTTCTTTGTGGCATGCTGCCGTGGATGGCTTTCAGCGAGGCGGTGGGGCGATCCGCCACCACCGTGATGGATCACGGTAATTTTGTCAAGCGGGTGCTCTTTCCTCTGGAGATTCTTCCTCTGAACTTGACGCTCGCGGGTCTGGTAACGGAATTATTTGGGCTGTTGATTTTCTTTGTGGCTTTGGTGGCGCTGGGAGCGGGAATTCCTGCGACCGCGGCCTACTTCCCGCTGGTTCTCGTTCCGCAGTTTTTGCTGACCGTGGGACTCTGCTGGTTTCTGGCGGCGCTGGGAGTTTTTTTACGGGACACGGGTCATATCCTGGGATTCTTGCTTACGGTTTGGTTTTTTATAACGCCGATCTGTTATCCGGCGACGGCGCTGCCGGAATCCTATCTCTGGCTGTTTGAGAAAAACCCGATGTACACCATCGTGGAAGCCTATCGCGCAATCCTGCTTGAAAACTCACCGCCGGATTGGGGTCCGCTCGCCACGCTGTGGGTTGTGTCTGTGGCGGCGTTTTTTGGCGGACATGCCTGGTTCTACAAAGTGAAGAAGTCTTTTGCGGATTTGATCTGATGTTTGCCATTCAAGTGCGTAACGTTGCCAAGATGTACCGGCTCTATCCCGCTCCGGCTGCGCGTCTGAAGGAAATGCTTGCCTTTGGACGGCGCTCCTATCACGAGGAGTTCTGGGCGCTGGAAGGGATCAGCTTCAATGTGGAACGGGGCGGGGTTCTGGGCATCATCGGACCGAACGGCTCCGGCAAGAGCACGCTGCTGGAGATTGTCACCGGCATGCTCGAGCCGACGCGGGGACGTGTGCTGACACGGGGCCGGATTGCCGCCCTGCTTTCGCTCGGAGCTGGCTTCAATCCGGAGTTCACGGGACGGGAGAACGTCTTTCTCAACGGCGAAATTATGGGGCTCTCCCGGCAGGAGATCGAAAGCAATTTTTCCCGGATGGAGCGCTTCGCTGAAATCGGCGATTTCATGGACCGGCCAGTAAAAACGTACTCTACAGGGATGTACGTGCGTCTGGCCTTTGCCGCCGCCATTCATGTGAATCCGGAGATCCTGGTGGTGGATGAAGTGCTGGCGGTGGGGGATGCCATCTTCGTCAACCGTTGCATTCAGACATTCCAAGAGTTGCGCCAGCGGGGTGTCACCGTGCTGTTGGTTACCCACGACGTGGGGCTGGTGAAACTGCTTTGTGACCGGGCGCTCCTTCTGATGGACGGACACATCCTGGCCGAAGGCGACCCGGACAATGTCGTGAACCGCTACAATGGTCTTGTGCTGGAGAGGCAGCGGGCTTTCGATCAGGCGACTCCGTCGCCGATGCTTTCTGGTCCTGCAGCGGAGCCCCTGGAAAACTTGCAGTATACCTATCGGCATGGGGACCGCCAGGTAGTCGTTGTGAAGGTGGAGCTTTTGAACGAATCCAACCGTCCGGCCCAGGTGTTTCATTCCGGGGAAAGTATGAGAGTGCGCGTGGCGGTTTATTTTCGAGAGCATCATCCTTGCCCCGTGGTGGGAATGATGATTCGCACCCGGATTGGAATGGACGTTTTCGGCACCAACACGGAGTTGGAAGATGCCTCTCCGGGACCGGGGCGGCCGGGCGAATTTTGCGAGGTAACTTTCACGTTTCCCTGCTGGCTGACGCCGCAGGAATACACCTTGACGGTTGCCACCCAATCGCCCGATGGAACCAGCCATGACTGGCTGGACGGAGTACTTTCGTTTCACGTGATCGACTCGCGCCGCATAGCCGGGGTTGCCAACCTGCACGCGCGCGTGACAACCCGCAAGTTGCCTTCGCGGTCTCCGATGCCCGCTTGAGGATGCGCTCATCCCGAAAGGGAGATTTTCTCCATGTCTGCCAACAATCAGAAAAACACGGAACTGGCCGGGCTGCTCCACGAAATCCGGGAGCGGCTCACAAGCAAATTTGCGAGAGTGGTCCCGGAGGACCCCGAATTGAACCTGCCGTCCACCGAGCCTCTCCAGAAGTCGCAGGCGGAGGCTGGCCGGCTTGTGTCTGCGATTGGAACTGTCAACCCACGGCCATCGAGCCTCGCCAATGATCTGATCCAGATGTGTAAAAATGCTTTTGCAAGGCTCCTGGATTGGCAGGTCCGGCCCCAGAGGGAATTCAATCGCGCAGTGGTAGAGTCTCTGGCGGGAGTTACGGAGGTTCTCCAGGACCAGAACAGAAACTTTACGATTCTTGCCGAATCGGTTAAACATTCCAACCGCGTTTCTGAGGGATTAGGACAAGAAATCGACAACTTTGAAAAACGACTGGCCGATCTAGGTGTGCAATTTGAGGAGCAGATGAAGCTGCATCGATGGGCTTATGACGGCGTCATGGCGCGGCAATCCTCTGCATTGCAGGATCGCACCTTTGAGCTTCTGGAAGCCCTCCAGGAACAAATTCACGAGGAGCTTCGTATCTTGCGCCAGCGTGTAACCGCCCAGGCGAGAGCGGCTCAAGCAAAACCGGATGACGCTCGCATGGTGGTTGCCGATTCGTGCGCCGGAAGCAGCGGAAAGACGACACTCCCGCCGGGAATCGACTACTTTCAATTGGAGCGGCATTTTCGCGGGACAGAGGAGGAAGTGCGTGCCCGCCAGCGCTTCTACCTTCCATTGTTTCAGGGCCGGAAGAAGGTGCTGGATATCGCTTGCGGCCGGGGCGAATTTCTGGAACTGATGCGCGAGGCAGGGGCAGGATGCCGGGGAATTGACTTGAGCCCTGATATGGTGGGCTGTTGTTTGGAAAAAGGTCTCGACGTGGTTGAAGCAGATGCGTTCCGCTATCTGGAGACCGTGCCAGACGGCTCGTTGGACGGCATTTTTTGCGCGCAATTTGTGGAGCATCTGGAGCCGCAGGCATACATCCGCTTGATATCCCGGTGCGTGGCAAAACTGGCTCCTGCGGGAATTCTTGCGGTGGAGACGCAAAATCCTGAGTGCCTGGCAATTTTCAGCAAGACGTTTTTTCTGGATCCTACCCATGTCCGGCCTATTCCGCCCGCCCAAATGCGGTTCCTGTTTGCCGAGGCTGGCCTGAGGAAGATCACGACACATTTTCTTTCCCCTGCGGCAGGCGGACTGGCAGTGATTCCCCAGCTCGAATCCCAGGTGATCGAAGCAGACGCGTTGCAGGCCTGGAACGCCGCTGTGATCGAATTCAACGAAACCTACTTCGGCGGCATGGACTACGCCGTCATCGGCTATCGGGCAGCCGCCGCTTCCAGCGCCGAATCTCCGGATCGGAAGAAATCGCAGAAAACACCACTTCAGGAATAAAAACTGGGCGACCCGTTGCCTTCACCGAAGGAGCAACTTGCTTCGGAATATTCTTTCTGTGCTGCTGTGTGACAAGGCTTCATGATTCGAGAGCCTTGGCGCAAACAATCTTTTCTGGAGTTGGCTGAATGCTGCTGATTCACCGCCTGTTCATCAAGACTGCATTGATCTGGTTGCTATTGGGGGCGGCGGCAGGAGGGTGGATGTTGTTGGGACAAGCGGGGGTCGTGCCGCCGCCCCGCTGGAATCTCTATACGATCCACATCCATTGGCTGGGAATCGGGTTCTTCCTGAACATGGTTTTCGGGGTGGCCCTGTGGATGTTCCCCCGCAGGAGCGGGGAGAGCCGCCAGACGGCTGCTCGCGACCCGCTGGCCTGGGCGGCTTACCTGCTGTTGAGCGTGGGCTTGGCGGTGAGAAGCGCCGCCCTACTGTTTCCGTCCTTGTTGGGAAGCCTTGTGTTAGCCGCCTCGGCGTTCTTACAAGTGGGAGGGATACTGGCCTTCACCCTCGCGATCTGGCCCCGTATCTATTTGCCGGGCGCCGGGTTGCCGGGTGCTGGGATGCCGCGAGCCGGGATTTCGAAGATCACTCCTGCGGAAAAGTGAACTGCGGCGCATCAACAGGTTTTTCTGGGCTAGCTTTCTGGAAAGAAATTACAGTTTCGATTCCACCTCGGCGGATTCGAGAACCGTCTCGGAGGAGAGCGGCTGGCGGCGAATCGGGAGGTAGTATCGGGCCAGGAGGTGTGCCGGCACGCCCAGCAAGAAAAAAGTTTGCAGGAAGAACCAGGCAGCCATCGTGCGGAACACTCCGTGCTCCTCCCAGCGACGGGCGGAGACGAGCAGAGAATCCTTCAGGCAAACCGTCTTGCCGGACTTCACGAGCCGCCGCGCGAAATCGAAATCTTCCATGAGCGGCAGGGTCCGGAATCCGCCCATAGCCTGGAACACTTCGCGCCGCACGAAGATTCCCGAGTCGCCATAAAAGATGCCGAAGGGCCGCCGCCACCGGTTGATGGCCGTAAAGAGGCTGCTGGCCATGCCGGGACCTTCGTACAGAATGTCGAAGTTGCCCCCGACGATCTGCGGATCGGCCAGCGCCGCTTCCAGGGAAAGAATTCCGGTTGCGGGGAAGAGCACGTCGGCGTGCAGAAACAAAAGAACCTCACCCTGCGCCTCTTCTGCCCCGTAATTCATTTGCCTCGCCCGGTGGGGTGAGCAGGTGAGGGTCCGGCAATAACGGGCGGCGATGTCGCGCGTCGAATCGGTGCTCTGTCCGTCGACGACAATCATCTCAAACCGGCCCCTGGCCGCACTCAGCGATTCCAGCGTTTGAGCCAGGGAGTCTTCTTCGTTCAGAGTGGGAATGA
>JADFGZ010000155.1 GCA_022567475.1 Acidobacteriota bacterium
TGTTTGTGCTGGACAAAGACAACACGCTGCGTCATGTGGAATACGTCAAAGAGGTTGCCGAGCACCCCAATTACGAATCCATTTTGGCGGCGGCGAAAAAGCTTTCTCAAAAGTAACCCGCGCGGCTGGGGACCAAGCCCTGGCGGAGCCGGATTGCTTCCCCTTTCACCCCTCAATGCCTGTATAATTGATTGCTGGGAAAGAACTTAGGAAGATACAATCTGTGCGGCGGGGACCGCCTCTGAGCAGAATTGCTTTGACACCCAGGGTGCTCTTTGTTAGTGTGGGTCATTGAAGTTTTGGCTGGGCTAGCCGATAAGACCCTCAAGGATTTCATCTCAGGAGGACAACGCTGGTGGATCAACACGCCCGAAATTTTCTGTTTACTTCCGAATCCGTCACGGAGGGCCATCCGGACAAGATTGCCGACCAAATCTCCGACGCCATATTGGATGCGGTGCTGGAGCAGGACCCGCAAGCCCGGGTAGCTTGCGAGTCAGTGGTAACCACCGGCTTGGTTTTTATTACCGGGGAGATCACCGCGAAAGGCACGGTCGAATATCCCGCCATTGCCCGGAAGACGATTGAAGAGATCGGCTATACACGGGCCAAGTACGGCTTCGATTGCCACACCTGCGGGGTCTTGATCGCCATCCATGAACAGTCTCCCGACATTGCCCAGGGCGTCGATCCGGGCGGAGCAGGCGACCAGGGAATGATGTTCGGGTATGCCTGCAACGAGACCGAAGAATTGATGCCGCTGCCCATCCTGCTGGCGCACAAGCTGGTGCGCCGGTTAACCGAGGTGCGGAAAGCCGGGACGCTGGACTTTCTGAGACCGGACGGCAAATCGCAGGTGAGTATCCTCTACGAAAACGGCAAGCCGGTTCGCGTGGATAGCGTGGTCATCTCAACCCAGCACAGCGAGGCGGTGAAAACCAAGGTGCTGCGGGATGCAATCACCGAGCAGGTGATTCTTCCGGTGCTTCCCAAGGCGATGGCCGACCGGGAGACCAAGTTTCACATCAATCCCACGGGGCGTTTCGTAGTAGGAGGCCCTCAGGGAGACAGCGGATTGACCGGCCGGAAAATTATTGTGGACACCTACGGCGGCATGGGCCACCACGGCGGCGGCTCCTTCTCCGGGAAGGACCCCAGCAAGGTGGACCGTTCGGCTTCCTACATGGCCCGCTACATCGCCAAAAATCTGATTGCGGCAGGCGTAGCTTCGCGGTGCGAAATTCAGCTGGCCTATGCGATCGGGGTCGCCGAGCCTGTCTCGGTGATGGTGGACAGCTTCGGCACAGGGCTGGTTGAAGAGGATAAGCTGGTTCAATTGGTCCGCGACATTTTCCCGCTCACTCCTCTTGGAATCATTGACCACCTCAAACTGCGGCGGCCGATCTACAGGCAAACAGCCGCCTACGGCCACTTCGGACGAACCGAAGAGGGCTTCTCTTGGGAGCTGACCGACAAGGCCGAGGAAATCCGTCAGGCAGCCGGCCTGAAACAGGAAGCCGAACTGAAGGCCGTTTCGCACCGTTAGAAATTAAAATCGAAAAGCGACCAGTAATGGGAAACTGCCTGGGTATAGATAAATTCCGTTTAGGCTTTCAGGCAGCGCGATCTCATCTGCGAATTCACCGGCGACAGCCCTCCCGCCGACTGCTGCGCAGACTGATTTTGCGCGAGCGCGCACTCCGCGGCGATTTCTGAAAAACTAAACCTGCCGGCAGCAGCCGTTGCCGGCGACAACCCCCTGAACCCGCTTCGGGAAGGGGCAAACAGGAGACGATTCAAATGTCCAAAGCTTCCAATATTGCCTGCGATGTAAAGGACCTCGGCTTGGCCGATACCGGCAAGCTGCGCCTCGAGTGGGCCGACCAATTCATGCCGGTGCTGACCACGATCCGCAAGCAGTTTGAAAAGAAGCAGCCCTTGAAGGGTATCCGGGTTTCCGCCTGCTTGCACGTGACGACCGAGACGGGCAATCTGATGATCACCCTGAAAGCGGGAGGCGCGGACGTCGTGATCTGCGCTTCCAATCCTCTCAGCACCCAGGACGACGTTGCCGCCTGCCTGGTGCGCGACCATGGAATTCCCGTGTATGCCGTAAAAGGGGAGGACAACGACAGCTACTACTCCCATCTGAATTCGGCTATCGAGCACCGGCCGAATCTCACCATGGACGACGGGGCCGATCTGGTGACCCTGGCGCACACCAAGCGGACGGATATGGCCAAAGACATTTTTGCCGGAACCGAGGAGACCACGACGGGAGTGATCCGGCTTCGGAGCATGTCCCGGCAGGGAATTTTGAAGTACCCCATCGTGGCCGTCAATGACGCCAACACCAAACACTTTTTCGACAACCGTTACGGGACGGGCCAGTCCACCCTCGACGGCATCCTGCGGGCAACGAACGTGCTGATCGCCGGGCTCGCCGTGGTGGTCTGCGGTTACGGATGGTGCGGAAAGGGCCTTGCCCTGCGCTCCCGCGGCCTCGGAGCCAACGTGATCGTCACCGAGGTAGACCCCACACGGGCGCTGGAAGCGGCGATGGAGGGTTACCGGGTCATGTCGCTGGCGGAAGCGGCGCCCATCGGAAATCTTTTCATCACCGTCACCGGCAACAAGAACGTTCTGCGGAAGGAACACTTCGAAAAGATGCAGGACGGAACGCTGCTGGCCAATTCCGGCCACTTCAATGCCGAGATTGACATCCCGGCGCTGGAAAAGCTGGCCACCGGCAAACGGACCACCCGGAGTTTTGTCGAGGAGTACACCCTGCGCGACGGCCGCAAGCTGAACTTGCTGGGAGAAGGTCGGCTCATCAATTTGGTCAGCGCCGAAGGCCACCCCGCCTCGGTGATGGACATGAGTTTCGCCAATCAGGCGCTGGCGGCGGAATACTTGGTGGAAAACGCCTCCAAGCTGGAAAATAAAGTCTATCCGGTTCCGGAAGCCATTGACCAGGATATTGCCGCGAAGAAACTGGACGCTATGGGAATTCACATCGACAAGCTGACGGCGGAGCAGGAAAAGTATATGGTATCCTGGTCGGAAGGCACCTAGTTCCGTTCCAACCGAATCAGCCTATTGGCGGCGAGCCAGCAGGAAACAAGACCAAGCGGCCCCCAGCAACAGCCCTCGCTCGGTTTCTTCCATTCCGGCTGATTCCTAACAAACAACTATGCGAGAGTACGCGGAAAAAGCGCTCGATTATCTGGACGGGGGCAAAGTCGACTACGCCGACGTCCGCGTGATTGATTCGCGCGAGCGGCACATCGCAACCAAAAACGGCAAGATGGCCGACGCCTCCTCGGAAGAATCCCTGGGGCTGGGCATTCGCGTCCTGTTGAAAGGCTCCTGGGGGTTTGCCGCCACGGACAATTTCTCGGCGGATTCTGTGGCGGCCACCGCGGCGCGGGCCGTCGAGATCGCCCGGGCCAGCGCCGGGGTGAAAAAAGCCGATGTGGTTCTGGCGCCGGAAGAGAAAATTGTAGACACCTGGAGTTCGCCGTTCCGCGTGGACCCGTTCACAACCTCCGTGGAAGATAACATGGGCCTGCTGCTCCAAGCCGACGCGGAGTTGCGCTCCGTAGCGGGGGTCACCCTGGCGGAGACGGGCTTGCTATTCCGGCGCACGCACGAAATCTTCCTCAGCACCATCGGCTCGGCAATCGAACAGACCCGCCTGGTAACCGGAGCCGGCATGGGCGCCTATAGCTTTGCCGATGGCGAGATTCAGAAACGCTCCTACCCCAACTCTTTCGGCGGGCAGTATCAATTGAAGGGCTACGAGCTGGTGGAGGAATTGCATCTCGCCGAAAACGCGCGGCGGATTGCGGAGGAAGCGGTGGCCCTGCACCGGGCCGACCTGTGTCCGCGCGGCAGCCGAACGTTGATCCTGGACAGCTCGCAGCTCGGCCTGCAAATCCATGAATCCATCGGCCACCCCGCCGAGCTCGACCGCGTGCTGGGCATGGAAGCCAACTACGCCGGAACCAGTTTTCTGACCCTGGAAAAGTTACGGAAGCTCCGCTATGGCTCCGAAATCGTCC
Organism: Acidobacteriota bacterium; assembly: GCA_022567475.1. Lineage (GTDB taxonomy): Bacteria > Acidobacteriota > Terriglobia > 2-12-FULL-54-10 > 2-12-FULL-54-10 > JADFGZ01. The sequence goes on from JADFGZ010000155.1 coordinate 4,065, forward strand.
ACGTCGTGGCCGATGCACGCCTCGAACACGGGCCCGGCCTCGGCACCTTCGGCTATGACGACGAGGGAGTCCCCGCCCAGCGCACTGACATCATCAAAGACGGATTGTTTGTCGGCTATCTGACTTCGCGGGAGACGGCCCCCACCGTGGGCGAGAAGCGGTCCAATGGAACCATGCGGTCCGAGGGATGGAATCACACCCCGCTGATCCGTATGACCAACGTCAGCCTCCTGCCCGGCCACGGGACCCTGGAAGACTTGATCGCCGACACCGACGACGGCATTTATATGGAGACCAACCGCAGTTGGTCGATTGACGACCGCCGCTACCACTTTCAATTCGGCTGCGAACTGGGCTGGGAAATCCGCAAGGGCAAGAAGACCCGCATGCTGAAAAATCCCAGCTACAGCGGCATCACCACGGAGTTCTGGAACTCCTGCGATGCCATCTGCGGCCCGGAGAGCTGGACGCTCTGGGGCACGCCCAACTGCGGCAAAGGCCAGCCGTCGCAGACGATGGGCACGGGCCACGGCGCCTCCCCGTCCCGTTTTCGGAACGTCACCGTGGGGATCGCTTATGCTCCCTAAAGAACGCTGCCAGGAGATCTTCGCCGAAATCCTGAAGCACAGCGACGCCGATGAAACCGAGCTTCTGGTATGGGACGGCACCCATCAGCTCACCCGCTTCGCCAACAACACCATCACTCAGAACGTCGCCGAAGAAGGTTGCGTCCTCTCCGTTCGCACGGTTTATGGCGGACGGACCGCACGGGCCACCACCAACAAGTCTGACGCCGAAAGCCTTCGCCGCGTGGTTGCCGAATCGGCCAGCCTGGCGCGGCAGCAGCAGCCCGACCCGGAGCTGTTGCCGATGCCGGGGCCGCAGACTTACCAGCCCGTGGAGCGATACTTTGAGGCCACAGCGGCCGCCACTGCCCAAAATCGCGCCGACGCTGTTGCCCAAGCCGTGCGTGTAGCGGAAAAGAACGGACAAACGGCAGCAGGAATCTATTCCACCACCACCGGCATCCAGGCCGTGCTGAATTCCAGCGGAGTGGCCGCATATTACAAAGACACCAATGCAGAGTTTTCCATTTCCGTGCTCGATGCCGACAGCTCCGGTTGGGCGAAAAAGAACGCGCCCGATGCTTCTGTAATCAACGCGGAAGAACTGGCGGAACGCGCTTCCCGCATTGCCACCCTCAGCCGGGACCCCAAGGAAATGGCCCCGGGCAAATACGTCACCATCCTGGAGTCCTCCGCCGTGCTCGACATGCTCGGTTTCCTGTTTCCCGATTTTTCCGGACAAGCCATGCGGGACCAGCGGAGCTTTTTGACCGGACGCATGGGACAAAAACTGTTCGGCGAGAACATCACCATCCGGGACGACGTCTGCCATGCGGACCAAGCGGGACCGCCGTTTGACGGGGAGGGCGTCAGCCGCCAAGCGGTCAACCTGGTGGAGAAGGGCGTGGCCAAGGAACTCACCTACTGCCGGCAGACGGCCCAGGCCATGGGAGCCAAGCCGACCGGACACGGCTTTCCCCTTCCGAATGACATGGGCGAAGCTCCCCTCAACATTGTATTTGCAGGGGACAAATACTCCGTGGACGAGATGATCGCCGCGACGGAGCGCGGAATCCTGGTGACCCGGCTCTGGTATATCCGGGAGGTCGATCCCTACAAAAAGATGCTGACCGGGATGACCCGCGACGGCACCTTCTATATCGAGAACGGCCAGGTACGGCATGGAATTAAAAACTTCCGTTTTAATGAAAGCGCCATTGATCTGCTGAATTGCGTGCAGATGGCAGGGCATCCGGAAAGAGCCGCCGGAGAAGAGTCGGAACCGATGATAGTGCCCCCGTTAAAAGTCTCCGAGTTTAATTTCACCGAAGTGACGAAGTTCTAACGCCAAAGTTCTAACACCTGGGCAGTTTCACGGTTTATGTATCCCGCGCCGCCAACATGAGGATGTCATCCCAAGACGAGAAAAGCAGATCCCTCTCCCGCTTTGCGGGATCGGGACGACAGCGAGGGAGGATACAGCAGCAGTAAAACGCCCGAGTGTTCTCAAGACATTGTTCTGAACTGGGTCGCGGCAAGCTGCTTTCGCCTCGGAGCGGCTGAGCCGCATGATATAATTTTCCGGCATGGCTGCTTCTAAACTCTGCGCGATCTGCAATAAAAGGAAGGCGAAACGCTTCTGCCCGGGAATGAGCGAATCGATCTGCTCCACCTGTTGCGGCACCGAGCGCGAGGTGAAAATAGATTGCCCTTTTGATTGCAGCTATCTGCGGGAAAGCAGGCGCTATGAGTCCGGAAGGATGCGGCCATCGCGCGAGATGCCCTTCCCGGATATCGAGGTGAGCGATTCCTTCCTGGCGGTAAACGAGCAGTTGATTGGACGAATCGCCTATCATCTGCTCCAGTACGCCCTGGAAAACCCGCGCACAACGGATGCCGATATCGAAGGGGCCTTGGAGAAACTGGTTCGCACCTACCAGACGCTGGTGAGCGGCATCTATTACGAGTCGCTGCCGGAGAATCCCGGCCAGGTGGGAGTCTTTCGCAGCCTCCAGAATTTCTTCCAGGAACAGCAAGAGGAAGCACAAAAGAGCGGCGGGATAGCAACGCTCAAAGAGGCTGACGTGCTCCGCTCCCTGGTATTTCTCGACAGGCTGGCAACGGTGAACTCCAACCAAAGACCTCGCGGAAGAGCGTTTATTGATTTCTTGCGCCAAGCCTATCCGGAAGCAAGCTCCCGGAAAGAAGAGTCCAAGCTGGTGATCCCCGGTTGATCCCCCGTTGATCCATGTTCAATCCACGGATCAATTCATGGTTGATCCCTGGAGCGGGAAGCAGCGGGCGGAAGGTTTCAGGCAAGAGAGGTCCAGCCGCTCCAGCTTGTTTGCAATCGAACAGCATGCGGAAACAATCGCTTTACAAGGGAACCGGAACCCGTCGGGAGACGAGGCGGAAATGAGCGATACAGAGACCAAACTGGTGGAAGAGTTGGTAACGGCCAATCGCATTCTGGCCAACGAAGACATCATCGATATTTTTGGGCATATTTCCGTCCGCAGCGCGCGGAACCCGCAGGAGTTTCTGCTTTCCTGCTCCCGCTCCCCTGCGGCGGTAACCGCCGCCGACATCATGCGCTACCGCCTGGACTGCTCCATCATCACCCAGACCAGCGAAAAACAGTACGTGGAGCGTGTTATTCATGGGGCCATCTTTCAGGCCCGGCCGGAAGTGCAAGCCGTGTGCCATACGCACAGCGAAGGCATCCTGCCCTTTGCCTGCACCGGCGAGCAGATTCGGCCTGTGATTCACGTGGGGACCATGTTCTGGGAGGGCGTCGGCTGGTTTGAGAAATACGACGAGGGCGGAAATATGCTGGTGGCTTCCGTGACGGAGGGCAAAGCCTTGGCGGAGTCGCTGGGCTCCGGCAAAGCCGCCCTTTTGAAAAGCCACGGTTGCGTCGTCGCGGGAAACAATCTGCGAGAGACCCTCATGGAAGCCATTTATCTGGACCGGAACGCGCGAGTTCAGCTTGAGGCAATGCGGCTGGGCAAGCCCTTCTATATTGACCGGGAGGTAGCCCGTCGGGGAGCTTCGGTCTTTGAAAAAGCATTTGTGCAGGATCGCGCCTGGGGCTACTGGCTGGCGCGTTTGCCGAAGGGATGGGAGACCGCTACGGGCGTCTCCCCGGCGGATGGTTCCAAGCTGGAAGCGGCTGCCCGTTGAAGGAACTATTGTTTTTAAGGGTGCCTGCCGAAAAAGGACTTTTGGGCACAAGCTAACCAAGCCAGTTCAGCAATCAAGCATAGCAATCATGATACGCAGCTTCCAAGGAATCACGCCCCAAATCGCCGCGACGGCATACATCGACGATAGCGCGCAGATCATCGGCGATGTCGTCATCGGAGAACATTCCAGCGTCTGGCCGCAGGCGGTCATCCGGGGCGACGATCACTACATCCGGATCGGCTCGCATACCAATATCCAGGACAATGCCGTGCTGCACGTCGAATCGAAGCTTTACCCGCTGGTGGTGGGCGACCGGGTGGGGGTGGGCCACAACGCCATCCTGCACGGCTGCCGGATCGAATCGCGATGCCTGATCGGGATGGGGGCCATGATTCTGAATAATGCCCGAATCGGCACGGGATCGATTGTGGCGGCAGGCGCCGTGGTGCCGGAAAACACGGTGGTTCCGCCCGGCTCCTTGATTATGGGTTTGCCGGGCAAGGTCCGGCGGCAATTGACCAACGAGGACTTGGAACGCATCGACCGGAACGTCGCCAGCTACGACCGCCTGAAAAATCTGTACCTGGCAGAAAGGAACGGCAGTTCCTGATGGGGTGCAGGGGCCGTTCGACCGCTCCGCTTACCTTTGGATACACGCATGAATCGCGGACAAACGATCCGGGCGATCAAGGGGATGCGCGACATCCTGCCGCCGGAATCCGCTCTGTGGGAGCACATTGAACAGGTGGCGCGCAGCGTGTTCCGTGCTTATGCGTATCAAGAAATTCGGACGCCGCTGCTGGAGGCGACTGACCTGTTTGCACGGGGGGTCGGCCAGGAGACCGATATCGTCACCAAGGAGATGTACACCTTTGACGACCGGGACCGCCAGTCGCTGACCCTGCGCCCGGAGGCCACGGCTTCGGTGGTGCGCGCTTATATCGAGCACCGGCTCCACGAGCAGCCCGGTGTGAAGAAGCTCTACTACATGGGACCGATGTTCCGCCGGGAGCGGCCCCAAAAGGGACGTTACCGGCAGTTCTACCAGATTGGCGCTGAAGCCATCGGCTCGGAAAGCCCCAGAGTGGATGCCGAGATTCTGGAGATGCTGCTGGTTTTGCTGGGGCGCTTGCGCCTGACCGGCTTCACGCTGTATTTGAACTCGGTGGGCTGCACCGGCTGCCGCCCGCAGTACCTGGTCACTCTGCGGCAAGAACTGGCGAAGGTCCGCGACCGTCTGTGCCCGGACTGCCAGCGTCGCAGTGAGACCAACCCGCTCCGGGTGCTCGATTGCAAAGTGGCGGCCGACCAGCCGATCATTGACCAGTTGCCTGCTCTGTCCGGCTCGCTTTGCGCGGCCTGCCGGGAGCACTTTGAGCAATTGCAGGGCTACTTGAAGGACCGGAGCATTCCCTTCCAGTTGCAGCCGCGCATGGTGCGGGGACTCGATTACTATACCCGGACCACCTTTGAGATTACGCATGGGGCGCTGGGAGCGCAGAATGCCCTGCTGGGGGGCGGACGCTATGACGGCCTCTCGGAAGCGCTGGGAGGCCCGCCGGCCCCCGGCATCGGTTTCTCGATTGGGGAGGACCGCTTTGCGCTTACCATAGGGGCTGTGCCAAACGACCTGCCGCTCTACATCGCATGGATGGGGGAGAGCGCTTATCGCCACGCCGCCGAGATGGCTCGCGAGCTTCGCGCTCAGAATGTGATGGTCGAGCTTCCGTCCGACCCGGTAAAACTCAAGAAGGCCCTGGAACTGGCCTCTCGCCTGAAGGCGCGATCCGTGCTGATTATCGGAGACAAGGAACTGGCCGAGGGCAGATACCCTCTGCGGGATATGGCCCGCGGCGAGCAGCGCATCGTTACCAAACCAGAGTTGTTCCAGCAATTCGCCGGCCCGGCTCCGGCGCCGCTTCCTTCCTTTGCCGGCGCCAAACCAAGCTGAGCACGACGGCTCTGCTTGCAATACTTTCTGCCACGAAGCTGGTAGTGTTATGGAGACGTCGGAATGACAATTGATCCTTTGCCGCCCGATCTACAGCG
>JADFGZ010000156.1 GCA_022567475.1 Acidobacteriota bacterium
GGAGCGGCGGGGGTTCTCGGCCCCAAACTCGGGGGACGGATCTACGATCAATTCCAAAGCTACACGCGCGCCTTTGATATCGCCGCCGTGCTGCTGGTGGTCTCCTTCGTGATTATTGTCACGCTCAAACCGCCTCGAAAAGACGGCGGCGCTTCCTAAAGAAGCTTGCAGAATGCCGCGAATGAAACGGCGCGATCATTCGCCGTATTCCTTGGACTTGCTGCCCAGGACCGGGGAGCGTTCTGTTTGACGAGAGCCTTTCATGAAGCTGTTTGCTAAGTTCGCCTCTGGCCCGTTTGCCTTTTTGCTGCTCTACATGCTGCCGCTGGAAGGGCTGGAGCCGAAGGCTCAGCTTGTGATGGCGATCTTCGGCTGGGTGATCCTGTGGTGGATGACGCAGCCAGTCCCCTGGGCGATCACCTCTTTTCTCCCCTTGCTATTGTTCCCCTTTCTCGGTGTCATGAACAGCGGTAGTACGGCGAGACTCTACGGACAAAATATCTTTTTCTTTGTCTGGGGGACCTCTCTGATGGGCTACGCCATGCAGCGCCATGGATTAGCCAAGCGTTTCGCCCTTTGGTTCCTGTCCTTCCGCTGGCTGAACGGGCACACCCACCGGCTGGTGTTTGGATTCATGATGGCATCCGGGCTGATCTCAGCCTTCATTTCCGACAACGCCGTCGTGGCCATCATGATCCCCATGGGGATGGCGCTGGTTGCCTATATCAGGACCCTCGCGGGAGTCTCCGCCTCCGGAAAGTCCCAATTCGGCGCTTTAATGGCGCTGGGAACCCTGTACGGCACCCAAGCGGGCGGCAAAGCCACTATTGCAGGGCTTCCGCACAATGCCCTGGCCGTGGCCCTGCTGGAAGAAACCACCGGAAGGACTTTGGGCTGGTTTAACTGGATGCTGGCCGGTGTGCCCATTTTCCTGGTCACCCTCACCGTGTATTTTTTTATCCTGCGATTCTTTCTGCCGCCGGAAATTACTGTCATCCCCGGCGGGGAAGAGCTTTTTCGCCGGGAGCGCGAGAAGCTGGGTCCCATGACCCCCGGCGAACGCGGAACCCTTTTTATCTTCCTCACGATGGTCTTGCTGTTCACGCTGCCCACTCTCGTCGGTCTGACACTGGGCTCCGCCCACCCTCTCACTCAATGGACCAACTCGGTCCTCTCCATCTGGGCAGTGCCGGTGGTGGTGTTGTTGCTATTGTTCTCGGTCCCGGTGAATTGGCGGAAGAACGAGTTCGTGTTGAACTGGCGCGAGGCGGTCCAGCACTCGCCCTGGGACATTCTGTTCTTGGTGACCGCTGCGGTGGCGATAGCCGGCACACTGGTCGACTTGGGCCTCGTCAAATTCATTGGGGGGTGGATATCCGGGCTGGGCATGGGCCCGTATGGAATGCCGTTTTTTTCCGCCTACCTAGTGGCCTTCGGCACCAACTTCTTCTCCGGAGCCGCCGCGACTTCCTTTTTCGGAAGCATCTTGATCCCAGCTGCCCAGCAGGTCGGCTTCAACCCGGCCTCGATGGCCATGCTGATCGCCAACGTAGCTGTGGGGCTCATGCTGCCCTGGGCGGGCGCGGCGGCAGGCACCGCCTTTGCCTCCGGGCAGATCGAAATGAAGAATATGATCCGCGTTGGTGTGGTCGCGACGCTGATCTTCCCGTTCCTGGTGGCAGCCATCCACATCCTGTTTGCCCCGATTCTGTAGGGTCCTCCACATCTTAAGAAGTTTTGTTTCGCCGACTGTTGCGGGCTGGTTCGGATCATTCGCCTATTCGGAGAGTGAACCTGCTGCCGGCATACAGGTTGCCTAATTTTATGTATCAAATAGTGGACTGGTTAGGGTGGGATTTGGTTTAACGATACACTTTGTTGTAAAATTGCAACAATGGCTCCTGACTCGTCTTTATAAATTGTTTATAATGAATAAGTTAATTATTAAATGAAATGGATTCTTAATTGCACTATACAATTGTGATTCTTTGCGACGAGTAGACGAATCAGTGAATCTGGACTACCAACACACCATTAGTAAGCCCGTCGAGTTTTCCGGTATCGGACTGCACAGTGCCGCTCCCTGCCGAGTTCGCCTTGCCCCGGCCCCGGCCAACAAGGGGATTGTGTTCCGGCGCACGGACCTGGAAAATTTTGAGATCCCTGCCTCTTGGAAACACATAGCCCGTGTCAGCTACGCTACCAGCCTCATGCGCAAGGGAGTTCTGATATCAACCACGGAGCACCTGCTCTCTGCCTTGACGGGGCTCGGCATCGACAACGTTGTGATCGAGATCAACTCTCTGGAACTGCCGATCCTGGACGGCAGCAGCAAGCCTTTTGTCGACTTGTTGCGGCAAGCCGGACGCCGCCGCCAGCGCGCGCCGCGCAGCTATTTGAAGGTTCTCCGGACGGTGGAGGTCATCGACGGAGCCAAGCGCATTGCGATTTTCCCGCACAGCCGGTTTCGTATCAGCAGCAGCATTGATTTCCGGCACCCGATGGTCGGACGCCAGTCGATGGAGATCGATATCTCTCCCGAGAGCTTTGCCAAACAGATTGCTCCCGCCCGGACGTTCGGGTTCCTGGACGAGATTCCGCAGATGAAAGACATGGGTCTGGTTCGCGGCGGGTCGCTTGCCAACGCCGTGGTATTTACCCGCGATTCCCTGATGAACGACGAGGGCCTGCGCTTTCCCGATGAATGTTGCCGCCACAAGGTTCTGGATTTGATCGGCGATCTCGCCTTGATCGGCTATCCGCTGCGCGCCCACGTGGTGGCGGAACGCGCCGGGCACGCCATGCATACCGCCCTGGTCCTTAAGCTGGTGAAGGACCGCTCGCTGTGGGAGTTGACCACCTCGGAGGAGGATATCGCCGAGGAGCGTCCCTCGGCCAGGGAACTGGCCGTGGAACAGGCCGCCACGGACTAAGAAGGATTGAAGGATTTGGACTGTTGCCTCCCGGACGTTGGAGGAGAAACCAGAAACTGCCTGCCAATCGCCGGACCCTTCCATTATCGGTGATCCCCAAAAAGTGGTATAAGGAATCATAAAACTGCGTGGCGAGGTGTCGGCAGATGGGGGAACTTGATCCGGCCGCAACGCCGCGCTTTCTTTTCGTTTACGGAACGCTGCTGAGGGGTTTTGCATCGCTGGAGAGTTGGCAGAGAAGAGTCCGGGCGATGCAGTAAAAATCCTGGGTGAAGATGAATATGAATATGAAGGCTATTTCCCGTTGCATCAGAAAAGGAGTTTCTTTGTCCGCACGGTAACGCGCGGTGATCCTGGACGATGGCGGGGAAACAAAAGCCTGAGTCTATTTTATAACGGTCCAGTGGACGAGGAAAACCTGATTCCTGGCGGAGACTATCGAGGCAAATCAAAACCGCGGTCAGCGGACACACGCCGCGTTCGCTGAGGCGGGATCGCAAAAGGAGCGGAAGCAGTGACATTAGTGCTGAACAACGAAGAAGTGGAACGACTGCTGCCCATCGAGGTGGCCATGGATGTGCAAGAGCCGGCCTATCGCGACTTGGTCGCGGGCGAGGCGATCTCGCCCGCCCGGCGCGACATGCTCATCCCGTTGCCCGGGCCGGAGAAGAGCGTGTATGAGTTCAAGTCCATGCCGGCCGTTTATCCGAGGAAGAAAGTGGCCGTGTGGCGGGTCAACTCCGATTTTCTGACATGGCACAACCGGGCCGGAACCGTGCGCCGGGAGAAAGTGCCCAAGGCGCCGGGAAATCGCCATGTGGGGCTGGTCCTTCTGTTCAGCATGGAGACGGGCGAGTTGATCTCCGTGTTTCCCGACGGGGTGATCCAGCGTCTGCGCGTGGGCGCGGCCAACGGCATCGCCGCCAAGCGGCTGGCCCGAGAGGATGCCTCGACGGTCGGCCTGCTCGGCTCCGGATGGCAGGCCGGGGCGCAACTGATGGCCATCTGCGCGGCGCGGCCCATTAAGCGCATTCGAGCCTTCAGCCCAAACGCAGAGCATTGCAAGAAATTTGCCAAGGAATGGTCCGAGCGGCTGCGGCTGCCTGTGGAGCCGGTTGCTTCAGGCCGCGAGGCGGTGGAGGGAGCCGACATAGCCATCGCCGCCACCAACTCCGCCCAGCCGGTGTTTGAGGAGGCTTGGATGAAGCCGGGGATGTTTCTCACCTCGATCCGTGCGTTCGAGCTGGACCGGGGGACGCTCCAGGGCGCCGACATCCTGGTGATCCACAGCCGGGAGTCCGAGCCGCTCAGCTTTGTCAGCGGAGGGGACCGCAGTGTGGTTCCGGAGCTGGCCAGCGGCGGGGCCAAGAAGAAAGGCGGCGTCGTGGATTGGGGCGAGCTGCCGGAGTTGGGAGAGTTGCTGGCCGGTAAGGTGGCCGGACGCAGCAAACCGGAGCAGGTCACCTGCTTCGTCAACAACATCGGATTGAGTTTGCAGTTTGCCGCCTGCGGAATCGCCGTCTATGAGCGTGCGCGCGAACAGGGCGTGGGAAGGGAGATGCCCGGCGAGTGGTTCACGGAAAAAGAGCATCCCTAAATCCGAGCCGCGACCGCCTGCATGCCCAGAGTCTACGGACGGCAGGGTGTGAGACACCCCAGCACTCTGACAGCAGCGTGCTGGGGACCCCGTAAAGGAGCGGACAGGGTGGTAAGTCAGGAGTCGGTAGTCAGAAGTCAGGAGGGAATATGAAAAGGCGTGCTATTTGCATTGTGGCCGTGCTGCTATCTTTCGCGCTGGTTTCCAATTCGGCCTGGGCGCAGGGCAGGGGAAATCGGGGAGCGCAGCAGGATAAAACAGCGGGAGAAAAGGTCCGGGAAATCTTGCCGGAGTCCACGCCGGTGTTCACCACCAGGGAAGAGACCCTGGTAAAGAAATGGTTCACCGAGAACCTGGACGGGCTTCCTCCGGGACTGGCCAAGCGGGAACAGTTGCCTGCGGGTCTGGAGCGCCAGTTGCGCGAGAAGGGGAAGCTGCCGCCCGGTTTGGAGAAAAAGATTCAGCCGCTACCTGCGGAGTTGGAGCGCCAGTTGACGAGGCTGCCCACCGGCTACCGCCGCGTGGTCATCGCGGGAAACGTCATCCTGATGAACGAGACGACCGGGTTGATCTACGAGATCATCCGCAACGTAATTCCGTGAGAATTGCTGCCGGTCAGACCGTTGCGAGTTCCCATTGCCGTGCGCGGGTCGTCAAAAAATCCACATGCTCAGGCCAGTCGTGGAGTGTGGCTGGGTCGAAGTCTGCTCCGTTCGGCCAAAGCAGCGTGTGCACTTCCGGATCAATATGGACTTGATTGAAAAGGGATAAATTCTTCAAAGGAGCGTAGAGTTTTCCGGCGAGCACTGGTTGAAAATCAATCGTCTGCTCCGTGTCGTCATCAAACCGAACGCGCAAAGTATAAGGCTTCACGATTTCAAAAGCTTTGACACGATGGATTGGGTGAACCATGATTCACCCCCTACTCTAATGGCTTAATGGAATGAGGTTTTTTCCCGCGCTGCAACAGTTGCCAGTCAGCTTCCAGTTCCGCTCGGCGCCTATCCTACTCCTTCCTCTCTTTTTACAGCAACCGGTGGATTGCTTGCGGCAGCGGGAAATGATGGTGGCAGCGGGCATGGAGCGCTGCTGCGTTGATCCGCAAAATCACGGGGAGGAACGGGTGAAACTTTGCTGTACAATGATCGTCGCTTGAAATCAATTGGCGGCTTTGAAGCAATGCCACATTTGTCGGAGGTTTTCTATGGCTTCCACTCCTGCTCCTGCCGGTCCTGGAGAAACTTCCTCCCAGGCCTTTTCCCGGGGAGCATCCATCGATGAACGGCTCAACCGGCAGATGCCCGTCTCCATCAGCAAGCTGACCCCGCTCACTTTTCTGGAACGGAGCGCAGTTGTTTACGCCGACAAGACAGCCGTTGTTTATGAAGACCGGCAGTGGAGCTACGCCGAGTTGCGCCGCCGGGTTCACCGGCTGGCCGGGGCGCTCCGCCAAGCAGGCGTCCAGCCGGGAGACCGTGTCGGGTATCTGGCGCCGAACTTGCCGCCGTTGCTCGAAGCCCACTTCGGGGTGCCGCTCGCGGGAGCCGTTTTGGTGGCCATCAACACGCGGCTCAGCGGGGATGAAATCACATACATTCTGGATCATTCCGAAGCCAAAATCTTGATCGTAGATGCGGAACTGGCCCCTGTGATTGCTTCCCGCGCGGCGCAGCTTCGCTCGACAAAGAAATTTGTGATTGTCCGGGATGCCGATGCCGGCGTGGAATGCCCTCTGCAGGGAGAAGACTACGAGGAGTTCCTCGGCCGGGGCGAAGACGAGTTTGCGGACTTTCACCTGGAGGATGAGAACGACGTGATCTCGGTGAACTACACCAGCGGCACCACCGGCAGGCCCAAGGGAGTGATGTTCACCCACCGGGGGGCGTACCTGAACGCCCTGGGGGTCACCGAGATGCTGGAGGTCCAGAACTACAGCAACTACCTCTGGATTGTTCCCATGTTCCACTGTAACGGATGGTGCTTTACGTGGGGTGTGACCGCCATGGGCGGCGCCAACGTTTGCCTGCGCAAGCCGGAGCCGGAGAAGATGCTCCAGGCTATTCGCAAGCATCGAGTGACGAACTTCTGCTGCGCTCCCACCGTGCTGACCTCGCTGCTGCACCATCCGGCGGCGGAGAATTTCCGTCTGGAGAATCCTCTGCGCGTGGCGGTGGGCGGGGCTCCCCCCTCGCCGGCTTTGATTCGCGAAGCGGGGAAGTTTGGAATTGACGTGGTTCAAATCTATGGCCTCACCGAGACCTACGGTCCTTTCACGTGCTGCGAATGGCGACAAGAATGGAATACAAAGCAATTGGCGGAACGGGCGCAAATCCAGGCTCTGCAAGGCGTGCCCCATGTCCTGAGCGGCGCCAGCATGCGAGTGGTGGACGAGCGGATGCAGGATGTGCCCGCCAACGGCCAGGTGCTGGGCGAGGTGGTCATGCGCGGGAACATCGTCATGAAGGGCTATTTCAAGGACCCCAAGGCGACCGAGACCGCTTTTCGCGGAGGATGGTTCCACAGCGGCGACCTGGCCGTGATGCATCCCTCCGGCTACATTGAGATTCGTGACCGCTCCAAGGACATCATCATCAGCGGCGGTGAGAACATCTCCACCCAGGAGGTGGAGAAGGCCGTTTGCGAGCACCCCGATGTGCTGGAAGTGGCCGTGGTGGCCGTTCCCGATGAAAAGTGGGGAGAGGTTCCCAAGGCGTTTGTCACGCTCAAGCCCAAGCGCCAGACGAGCGCAAAGGACATTATGGATTTCTGCCGGCAGCATCTGGCCCACTTCAAATGTCCCCAGGACGTCGTCTTTGGACCGTTGCCGAAGACCTCAACCGGCAAGATTAAAAAATTCGAAATCCGCGAAAAAGAATGGGCAGGCCACGAAAAGCGCGTGCATTGATCCCGGCTGTGTTGGGTATTGGATATTGAAGATTCTCGACGATCCGGTAAAATTGTTTGGAGGAATATCTGCTCGTTGATGGCGGTGTCGAGCGCAGTTTATCTTTGTATCTATGGATCAGTTTCAGAGTCTGGAAGCGGTTTCGATCTTTTGTCCCAAGTGCCGGCAGGCCATGCCGGTGCGCAAGAAGCTGATGTTGGTCTTAATGGACCGGGAGCTTTACGAATACCTTTGTGCCCGCTGTGGAACTTCGGTGGGCAGGAAAAATGAGCCGCTGCAGAACGGCCCCGGCAACAGGAGCGGCCCGGGAAGAATTTTTTGACGCGGCACGTTCCCACGCCCGATCTCTAGTTTCCCCCTTTTGATTTCCCCAAAGCTGCTCGAACGCAGCGCGGGTGCGCCGGAAGAGGGCCGCGCCGGTTAGAAATTCAGCCGCAGGGAGAACTGCACCTGCCGGCCCTTGTTCACCGTATTGGTAATCTGTCCAAACGTGGGAATGGAGAGTTGAACGCCCGGCTTTGCGAATTGAGCGTGATTGAGCAGATTGATGAACTCCGCTCGGAACCGCAATGTTCTTTCCCGCCCGCCGGCAAAACGAAACAGTTTGCCAACCGCAAAGTTCCAGTTGTTGGTGCCGTCCTTTCGGAAGGTGTTGTAGCCGATATTGCCGCGTCCCTTGTCGCCGTGAGGAATGTCGGTGTCGAAAAACGCCCGGTCAAAGATCGACTGGGATGTGTCGGGATCGTCCAGACTCATTCCCAGGATGTCGGGTCTCAATATATGGGGGCGGTCCGAGGTTTGGCCGTCCACATTGCCGAAACCGGGAGCGTCCGAACCGGTGTGCGGATGAAAAGTGGTTCCGGATTGGAAAAGTGTGGTGCCGGAAATCTGCCATCCCTCCAGCAACGCTCTTTTCCATCCGTTGGCTCCGGCGGCAAAAGGAAGCTCGTAGCTGTAGCTGAGGATGAAAACCTGCGGGGTGTCGAATATGCTGGGCCCCTTCTGATCGCTGAACCGGCTGCAGAGTTCGCAACTGGCCGTCCCCACTTCGGGCGGGACTTCCACGGAAGCGGTGTTGGTGAAATCGCCGCCCGTGTCGAGGTTTTTGCCGAAGGTGTAGGTGGTGCGGAACATCAGCCCGCGGGTCAGCCGCTTCTGGAAGGAAAGCTGCATGGCGTCGTAGTAAGCGATGCTGTTGCTTTCGATCCTCCGGATGGAGGTGAAGCGGGGATCGGGCCGCCTCTTGTTAATGGTGCTCGTGGTGGTGGGAATGCCGGAAACTACCCGTGCGCGGTTGTATTCTCCCCGTGTAAGCAGCTTGAAGGACCGCATCCCAATATAGGCGATGCGGAAGGTGCTGGCCCACGGCAGGGCTCGCTCGATGCTGAAGGTGTATTGGTGCGAGTAGGGATGCACCAAGTCAGGGTTCAATATATTCAGCGCCGACTGGCGTTCCTGCGGGATGCCGGACAGCAGGTTGGCAAAGTCCGGCTCGAACACCTCAATCACCTGGGTGGCAGGCGGGTTAAAGCGCGTCATTCCGTAGGTGACCGGGAATATGGTGCCGTAGGAGATTCCGTATGCCCCGCGAACGGTCGTAGTTCCGCTGCGAGGATTCCAGGCAAACCCAAAGCGCGGAGCGATATTGTTCGTGTCGGCTGTAAAGCCGGTGTCGGTGAGGTTGTTCACCTCGGTGGGGGCGGTCATCAGTTCATAGCGCACGCCCAGGCTCAGGCTGAAGGTGGGATAGAGGCGAATCTGATCCTCGACGAAAAAGAAGTGTTCCCAATTCCGAAAACCGCGATAGAGATTTCCCACGGCAACCGTAAAGACGCTGGGGCGCCCGTCCAGGAAATTCTGAACCGCCGTGCGTCCGAAGTCCGAGGCAAACCGCACGGTCCCGCGGCTGTTGTCGCTCTGCAGGTCGTTCACCTGAAGGCGAGAGGTGCTCCAGCCTGCCTTCAGGGTGTGCCGCCCGAGAGTCCTGCTGAGATCGGCGTACAGTTGAAAACGGTTCTGAATTCTGCGGCGCGGGAAGATTGCGCCGGGGCCGATGTTGGCCAGGTCGAAAGCCAAGTCGATTTCCGGAACGGGAGAAATACCCAGGGGGGCCAGGAGTTCCCTAAACCGGCTGGTCGGCAGCAACAGCGCCTTGGTCCGGTCATAGTGAAATCCGAAACGACCGACGGTTTCGGGAGAAAAAATCTGTGTGACGCCGGCGTGCGCGGCCTGGTTTCGCAGTTCCGTCTGAGGATTCTGCCCGGCCACCAACTGGAAGGGGTCTTCGCTGTAATCGTTGATGGAATAGCGAAAGGCGAAGGAAGTGTCGTCCGCCGGTTTAAGGTCCAGGCGGGCCAAACCATGGGAGGAGTCGATGTCGCGCGGGGCGTTGGAGTTGAGCTGCCCGTTGGG
>JADFGZ010000157.1 GCA_022567475.1 Acidobacteriota bacterium
GGCCTCACCCCGTTGCGGTCCTGTGATGTCTCGCTCATCGCCGGGTTTTCCAAAAAGTGTGCCAGCCACACCGGGTCCACGCGTCCCCCTTCCCCAATCAGGCTGGGAGGAATCTGCTCTCTCCAGTCCGGGTCCTGGTAGCGGGGCAGGTCCATCAGCACGGAGCGTTGCCCGACCCGAACCACATGGCAGCCCATGCAGTTGTACTTCATGATGATTTCCCAACCCTCTTGGATATCCCGGCGCTGATCTTCGGGCTGATAGAAATAGCGCGCGGGCAGGACGGCATCCGTGCTGCCGAGAAGGAAGGTCGTGAGAGCCGTGATCTCTTCCGGCTTCAGGTTGAAGTTCGGCATACGCAGTTTTTCGAGCGGCGTCTTCTCTTTGCGCTCGTCAAAAACGGCAGGATTCTCCAATTTGTGCTCGAAGAAACCTTTGTGGTTGTACCATCCCTCTCTTTCGGCCTCGTGCGTCAGCAAAGCAAAGTCCAGGCGCTCAATCGGCTTGCTGCCTTCCTTGGTTAATTCGGTTCCGATGCGGCCTTCCTCTTCCAAGCCGCTGATCTCATGGCATCCGGCGCAGCCGTAGTGTCTTACCAGAGCGATTCCCTCCTCCATCAAAGCCGGATCGTCCATGTAAGGGGCTGCCGGGTAATCCTCCGCCTCGCTCTGCCGCAGGGTCGTCAGATAAGTAGCAATGTGGCGGGATTCGGCCACCGTCAGCCGCAGGTTGGGCATCACCGTCATCTGCTGGACCTGCAGCTCGGCGCCGTCATTGGGGCAGGTGGAATGATCCAGATCGAAAACAAACGGCAGCCCGTGGCGCTCGTAATCCTCCGGCCCCAGGTCGCGTTTCTCCAGAGGGCAATAGGGGCGCGTGCGCTCGCGCGGATTGTGAACCCAGCGCACCAGGTAATCGTAGTTGGCTTTTTCTCCCACACGAGTCAGGTTGGCGGCGAAGGTTCCGCCCTCGGCTTCCTCACCCTCTCCCACCGAGTGGCACGCCATGCAACCACGGGTCTCAAATAATTCTTTTCCCTGTGTGGCGTCTCCTCGTGGATGGGAAGGAAGGGTCCCCTCCACGCCCGATTGCCAAATAAAAGCAGCAATAGCTTGCCGTTGCTGCTCTTCCAGCCGGAACGCCGGCATGCGGGTGCTGGGCCGGAAGGCGTGGGGATTCTCCAGCCAGACCGGAATCCACTCCTTGCGCAGCTTGACCCGGACTTCCTTCAAACTAGGGGCCACTTTTTTCCGTTCCATCAGAAGGCTTCGGAGCCGTATGTTCAGTTGCTCCATCTCGGTGTCCATGACGCTCATTTCCACACGGAGGTTGTCAGCCAGGCTATAGAGCCGGTTCGCCTCATTATCGTCCAAGGATCGATCGGCGCGGGCGATGCTCCTCTCGACTTCGAGCTCATGCTCGTAGCGCTGCTGTTTCTTTTGGCTGACCACCAGCTGCGCCGCCAGATACTGTTCCCCTTCGGTGTCATAGCCTTCGTAGCGATGGCAACCGACGCATCCGCGATGGTCAAACAAATTCTTCCCCTGGCTCAGCGTCTCCGCATATTTCAGATACAGGTCGTTGGTGTGGCATTGCTGGCAGCCCGACTCAATATTTTCTCTGTGATACAGCGGCCAGAGCCAAAACTTGTGCCGGCCATGACCTTTCACGATGCTGCTGGTCGCCCTGCCGTTGCCGTTGTGGCAAGGAGTGCAACCAAACTCCTCCGGATCGTGAATCTCCAGCAACTCCATCCGCGGGTGGCTGGTAAAGACCGCTTCGCCTCCCATGTCCGCTTGAGTCAGCGTCACGGGCTCCCGTGTGCCCAGGTGACAGGATTCGCAGCGGTCGACCAGATCCACATCCGCCACGTGAATCTGCTTGATCTCCGATCGGAACGCCTCCATCTTCCGCACCAAGCCCTCCATCTGAGCTTCCGTCAATCCCACCAGGTGGTCCCGCAAATAGGCGTTGCGCGCCTCCCGCAACTCGCCGGACGGTCGCTGCAACTGGATGCGCTCGGTCTGCAGGTCCGCCTTCCTTATCTTCAGCCGATTCCACTCTCCTTCTAAGGATTCATAGTTGAAACTAGCCTCTTCGAAACTGCCATCGCCATCCGAGGTCGGCAAATCGACCGCTATGACTCTTTGCCGCATCTGTGCGATATCTCTTGCGCGCGCTTCCTTGGTTCCCTCGCTGGTTGCCACTTCCATCTTATAGGTCAGCGCCTGCACCTGGCCCCGCACCTCCGCGAACACTTTATTCAGGACGGAGATTTTGGGATTGATGTCACGGTTGATCTCCCGGTCAATCTCCCCGATGCGGTCCCGGATCGCTTCCTCCGCCTCCGCCAATTCTTGCTCCAGCCTTTGAAATTCCTCCGACTCCCGCACCTCTCTTTCGAGCTGGGCCTGCGCAGGGATGGCCTTGTCCTGCAGGAAGCTGATGTATTGCTGGACGAAACGTGCCTGGTATCCTTTCCATGGGCGCGTGGCGTAGACCTCGTCGTAGAGCGCCCAGACCAGGGTGCCCATCAAAATGAAGGAAAAAATCAATAAGAGCCCGCTCAGCGACTGGCTGGCAATCGGGTCCTTCTCTGTGGAAGGAGTTTCAGGCATTCTCTAGTCTCCGTGGCTGATGAAAAGATTCCGTTGATTCGATGTGGAAGCATTCGGCAAATCGGAAATTTCAAATATTAAATATTGAACCTCAAATATTAAACCTCTAAATATTAAACCAGGGCGTCACCCACACGTACTTGATGCGGAATACCAGCCGCAGCAAAATCTTTGCGGGCAAAAGCATCATGGTGGTCAGCAGCATTTGCAGCGTCAGATACTGCAACAGGGTCATTCTGGCATAAATCTTGCGGTTGAATTCGGTCAGGGTAAACAGCTTGTGGACAACCCAGCCTGCCACCGCAAAATACAAACCCACGGTGAGGGCGCCAAAGATGCCCTGCCCCCAAGCGCCGGTGATCCCCACAAGCTCGTGCAGGTCGCGGTTGGTCTCAAAGATTAACCGGTTGTGATCCCATGTCTGACCCGGCCAAAACCACATCCAGCCCGGACCGCGAATGAACGTGCCGATAATCACCATAGCCACCCACAACCCGACGAATCCAAACAAGAATGTCAGGATGGCATATTTCCTTTGCTTGAAGGTGTAATAGCCGCAACCCAGAGGATTCGTGTCCAGGTAAGGGATCGCCATGAGACCGACGACGATCAAAGTGGGCAGGATGACCCCTGCCATCCAGGGATCGAAGTAAACCAGCATCTCCTGCAGTCCCAGAAAGTACCAGGGCGCTTTGGCTGGGTTCATGGTCAGGCTGGGATTGGCTGGCTCCTCGAGCGGCGCATTCAGAGTGATCGACCAGACCATCAGAATGACGGTCACAACGAGGGCCGCCAGAAACTCCATCCGCAGCAGGAAAGGCCACACATGCAGTTCCTTGGCCCATCCTGATTTGTAGGGCTGGGTCTTGCGGTGATGCGTCTTCGCCATTTCGGGATCGGCTTCGAGTTGTGCGATCAGCCGGTCATTGGCAAAGCCCTGCCGGAGCCCGTACCAAATATAGAATGGCACCAAGAACACCAACCCCACGATGGGGACGTTGTCCGGAGTGCTGATAATCACCCAAAGCTGATGCCAATCCATTCGCTTGCCTCCGCTCTCCTGGAACTCGCTTGCCGTACAGTTGTCAGAATTTCATTTCCTTCTCCAGCATCATCGGAGCCGGTCCGGAGATTCCCCCATCTTTCCGCACGCGCCAGAAATGGACGATCATGAAGGTCGCGGTGATGATGGGGATGCCAATACAGTGCCAGATGTAGGCCCGCAGCAGGGCGTTGGAATCGACGATGGACCCTCCCAGCAGGGCGAACCGCACGTCGTTATAGGCCGTCATCCCCATTTGCGGACCAAAAGGACCTTCATGTCCCAGCATGGGGCTGGCCCGGGCCATATTGGTGCCCACTGTCACGGCCCAGAAGCCGAGTTGGTCATCGGGCAACAGGTAGCCGGTGAAGGAAAGCAGCATGGTCAGCACCAGCAAAATCACTCCCACCGACCAATTAAACTCTCGCGGCTTTTTATAGGAACCGGTCAGGAAAACGCGCATCATGTGGAGCCAAACCGTGATGATCATCAGATGGGCTCCCCATCGATGCATGTTCCGGAGGAGCTTTCCGAAGGGGACGTCGTGTTCCAGGTAGAGAATGTCCCGGAACGCCACGATCTTGCTCGGATGGTAATAAAACATCAGAAGGACGCCCGTGAGGGTCAGCACGACGAACAGATAAAACGTGATGCCGCCCATCCCCCAGGTATAGTTGTAGCGAACGGCGTCCCGGTTGATCCGGGCGGGGTGCAAATGCAAAAAAACGTTGGTCAGCACTCCCAGCGACCGGCTGCGGGGCGTTTCATCGTGCTTGACGCGGAGAATCGACTTCCATAGCTGGGTTTTCTCCGGCTTCTTCAAAGCCTCCAGGTCCTGGTTTAATTTATCCTGGAAGGGCTTGACCCCTTCTTTTACCTTTTTGAACAGGCCCCTCGCTTCTGTGTTTTCGGGCTTCGACTGCTTCTCATCTGCCATCAACGTCTCCTATTTCTAAACAATCAGCGCCGACTGCGATTCTTCCCTCTCGAAGTGGGCTAATTTCCCCGTGCAACTGCAAACGGATTCGGGAACGAGCAGCGATGCATGCACAGTCTTCCCGATCCAGAACTACACTAGCCCCGCAAAATGGCGTTGGGGTCGTCAAATGGGAATTGGTACAGGACGCTGGTGTCGACCTCAATTTCGCCTGTCGGGGTCAGCACAATGCGCGCCCGGTCCATCGGGCGAGGGGCAGGGCCCTCGAAGTTGATGCCCTCGCTGTCGTAGCCACTGCCGTGGCAAGGGCATTTAAATTTATTTTCGCTTTCCTTCCAGTCCGGGGTGCAGCCGAGGTGGGTGCATCGGGCGAAGATTGCAATCAGCCCCTCGGCGTTCCGGACAATCCAAATGCGGTGGTCTTTCTGAAATTTTGTGTCCACGCCAAAGGCGAAGTCCGCAGGATAACCCGCTTTAAAAACCGTCTTGGGCTCGAAAAGAGTGCGGGGGAAAAAGAACCGCATGAACATGAGTAAATTAATGCCGAGGAATCCCAATATGGAAGCTCCGACGAGCCTCCGGCGGATCTTCACGCTCTCAGGCGACAAAATCCCGTCGCTCCCTTTCTCCCTAACTCCCAGCGCCTGTGACAACTTGCCTAAAAAACCTTTTGACTCACTCATCGACGAATCAGTCCTCCCCCCTCTTCCGGAAAGATTCCAGCGGCCTAAATCTAATTTAGAAATTCCCGCAACAGATTATTTTCGTCCGGGTGTCCTGGTGATGTCAAGAGGGTCTTTGAATTGAGGCGCGAATTGGGAAGCTGCATCGTGGCGAATTCGGTTCCAGAACAGGCGCGGGAAATGCGATTCGTAAGGATTTGCAAGCCTCCGGAAGGCTTTCTTTCCGGCATCGCCCGAAGGCCGCTCGGGTTGACGAGGCCCGCCAAAGCCGATAAACTGACCTGATTCACGACACCGAATGCGTTGAGCGCCCGTAGCTCAGCTGGATAGAGCGACTGACTACGGATCAGTAGGTCGGGAGTTCGAATCTCTCCGGGCGCACCATTCTTTCTATAAATTGCAGCGGTTGTCATTTCCGCCTTCTTGCATCTGCGCCCGCTTCTCTTAACCTTGTCAGGAACGTATGGCGCAGATCGTACAGCCGGAACCGGCCAAGCAGTTCACGATAGCCCTAATGATCTGGGCTTGAGTCGACGGGGCCACAGGTGTAGAATCGCGCCACGTGCAGATATTGGAATCGGAAATTCCCGTTGAGATAAGAAACCTGCCGACATGCCGCCTTTAGTCCCCAAGGCTCAGCGAAGCTCAGGTCTCCCTTCGCGGAAATTCAGTCCCGCCCTGATCATACCGGTTTTACTGACGGGACTCATCGCCGCCACGGTTGTAATCACCTTCAGCATTTCCTTTAGCGGGCTCGTCTTCACGGGGCCACTGGCAGCCCATGCGTCGACCGGTGTCGGGCTTGCGCTGCTCGGGACCGTCATTCTCAGCGTAGTGATTCCCTGCTTCAGCACCTATCCCGGTGCGATTGGCGGCATCATCTCCTTGCCTGCCATTGCGCTTGGAGTGATTGCCACCTCGCTCGCCTCCACGGTTAGCAGCGACCAGCTCCTGCCGACCATTTTCGTTTCCATCATGGCAGCCGGACTGTTTACCGGACTGGCCATGTACCTTTTCGGGGTCTTCGATCTCGGCAAGATCGGGCAATACGTGCCGTATCCCGTGATCGGCGGCTTTATTGCCGGGCTGGGGATCATCCTGGTGAAGAATTCGCTTTCCTTCGGGCTCTCAGCCGATTTTAGCTTGGCCCGGATCGCTTCGCTCGACGCCGGCGGCATTCGGTTTCTCCTCTCCAACCGGGATCTGCTGCTGATTTCGCTTGTTGCTCTGGTCGGCATCTGGATATGGACTGCCGAAAGGGCTAGATCCTCGAGATACAACATCCCTCTCATCCTGGCGGCGGTGACATCCGGCTTTTGGGTGATTGCCTGGCATTTCGGCATCACGCCGGAGGAGTTGCGGGAAGGGGGCTGGCTTCTGGGACCGTTTCCGGAAGGCCGTTTCTGGACACCGTCACAGAACTTTGCAGCGCTGGCCAATGCCGATTGGTACGCCTTGTTTTGGGAGATACCTAAAATTCCGGTCGTTATGCTGCTCGTTCTGATTCCTGCGCTGATGGATGCAAGCAGCCTGGAACTGGCCGTGAAGCAGGACATCGATCCCAATCGCGAGATCAAAGTTGCCGGCGCCGGAAACATTTTGTGCGGGCTGGCCGGCGGATTTCTGGGAGCAGCTTCCTTCAGCGCCACCTCCATGGTCGCCAGGGCGCGGGTTCCCTACCGCATGGTGGGCCTGGTTTCGGCAGTGTGCTGCGGTCTCGTGTTCTTTTTCGGGGCGGAAGCAATATCGTACTTGCCGAAGTTTCCCATTGCCGGATTGTTGTTCTACATCGGCATTGAGTTCATGCGCGAGTGGCTCTATTCCTCCTACGGGAAAGTCTCGAAAGTTGACTACGCGACGATCCTGACGGTTTTCTTTGTCGTCATCGTCTTCGGGTTCATGGAGGGATTTTTCGTTGGCCTTATTCTGGGATTTATTTTCTTCGTGCTTACCTACAGCAGTCTGCCCGTTATACGCTATGCGACCACGGGAGCCTACCAGTTCAGCAATGTCGAGTACCCGGAACAAGACCGGAACTACCTGAAGAGCGTCGGTGAGCGCACGGTCATATTCAAACTGCAAGGGTTCATTTTCTTTGGAACCGCGCGAAGACTGCTCGACAGGGTGCGCGCGAAGATGAAGGCGGCGGAACTGCCCCCGCTGGACTATCTGCTGCTCGATTTCAAGCTGGTGGACGGCCTGGATTCTTCTGCGATGGTCAATTTCCAGAAGATCGTCCAGTACGCAGAGGCCGGGGGATTTGTCTTCGTCCTTTCCCACTGTTCTCCGGAACTCACCACCCGCTTCGCAAAACACGGGATTCGAAACGCCGACTCGCAGAACGTCGAACTCTTCCCCGACATGGACCGCGCCCTCGAATGGGCGGAACAAAAACAAATTGCGGCGCGGGACGCCGAAGGGCCGGCGCGTAGAGGGGGTGGTGGCTCCCTCAAGGATCTATTCTCCTCGGCGGCGGTCTATGACGCCTTACTCTCCTACTGCGAAACCTGCACTTTCTCTTCCGGAGATTTCTTGGTCCGGCAAGGAGAGGAGGCCAACGATATTTTCCTGGTCCAGGAGGGTGAGGTGTCTGTATACCTGGAGGTCGCGGACAGTAGCCGGATTCGGCTGCGCAAGTATCTTGCGGGCACGGTAGTTGGCGAGGTGGCTATGTTGCTCGGTATTCGGCGCACCGCCTCGGTGATCGCCGGCACCACCATGACGGCCTATCGGTTGTCGCGGGCCGCGATGGCGAGGATGAAGACGGAGCGGCCTGAGATCGTCGTGGAATTTGAGGAAGCCCTGCTGAAAATGACTGCCGCGCGTCTCCAAGATGGCAACAGACTTCTTCGCGAGTTGGCTGACTAGTGTGCCTGTCAAAAACTCCGTCCGCAGTTTCGCCCTGGGGAGGTCAACTGCCTCCTAAGCATGGGATACTACGAATCTGCCAAACGGCCTGAACTTGCGAAGCAGGATTTCCAACAGGCTGCACACCGCTATGCGGCAACAGGTCTTCTGGAATGGAGAGACAGGGCACTGCAAGCAGCTCAGGAATTGAATCAATAGTGAGTTTGATCGGCAGCGGGGCATGAGAAGAGACTCTTATGTCGCTGATCTCCCATGCCCGAATCCAGCGGTTCTACCTGTTCCAAATCACATGGTTTGTCAAAGCCTATTGCACTGCAATGGTGACTGTATTCGAGCTAACACCTCCGATAGTGACCACGACTTCTACCGCATCGCCCGTGGGGGCATCTGACGGCACCTGCACGTCGACCTGGTAGAGTCCTACAAAGTTGGTCAGTCCCGAAAAGCTCGGCGAGACTATCACGCCGCCGACCGTTACAGTTGGTGTGGCCAGTGTAACTGACAACCCATTGCCCGAAGGGGGCATCCCGCTCGGTGGTCGATTCGTTACGTCTCCGAGCCCTGAGCAGAAGATAGAAATGAACTCCAAGCGGTTAGCGGGTCGTGCTTCCTGACCGGGAATACTCCCGCTGGGCACTGCGAAGATCGCCGTATTCGAAATCAGGACAGCACCTTGGCCCGTTCCTTGCTGGTTGAGGGAAAAAATACCCGGCGACACGTCGGCGACAGTAATAGGTTGGGCAACGCTTGTCTCGCTGCCGCGCATTACCTGCACTGAGACATCTCCAGGTAATATGTCGAATGGAACCTGCGCGTTGATCTGCCCATCCGAAATCGCGAACAGCGGCGCTACGATACCATTGAAACTTACGCTAGTGTTCCCTAGCGTCGTTGGAAGGGGCACGTCTGATGCTAATTGGAGATCGTCCGCCAGGTTGCTGCCGAAGATTGAAATGATGGATCCAGGAGAGACGGGCGCGGGGGCCGGCCGGAAGCTCGCACCATTCACAATTCCACCAGGGTTGATTTGCGGTATTAGTGCCGGAGGCTGGGTCACCGTGAAGCTCACCGAAACGGACTGCGGGCTGTTGGTCGCAACCGAACTAGCGATTGTGATTGTTCCTGAATAAGTCCCTTCCGGCAGGCCTGTCGTGTCGACCGATACGGTCAGCGTCGCCGGCGTACTAAAGGTCTCGGCGCTTGGGCTCACCAGCAGCCAGTTGCCTCCCGGCGGGGTTGTCACTGCGGTCGTGGCCGTAACAGCAATCTGCTGCCCCCCCCTGAAGCAAAGACAACTGACTTGAAGGTTGCTCGCCGCCGGCAGTTCAGTGCCGATTTGATGGGCAAACGACAGTGAGCTCTGGCTAACCAGAATAGTCGGTCCAGGGTCTGTGAGGCTCACCTCGAGGCTCACCGAAACAGACTGCGGGCTGTTGGTCGCAGCCGAACTAGCGATTGTGATAATTCCTGAATAAGTCCCGCCTTGCAGGCCTGTCGGGTTGACCGATACGGTCAACGTCTCCGGCGTAAGGAAGGTCCCGGCGCTTGGGCGCACCTGCAGCCAGTTGCCTCCCGGCGGGGTTGTCACAGAAGCCGTGGCCGTTACATCATCCAACGCGGGTCCAGTAGCGGAGATGTTCAGATTCTGTGCCGCCGGCGTCCCACTACCGATTAGGTGGTCAAACGACAGCAAGCTCT
>JADFGZ010000423.1 GCA_022567475.1 Acidobacteriota bacterium
CCATCCGGCCCGAAGCCTCAATCTCCAGCCGCAAGACGCCCTTGGTTCCCACCGCCAGGCGGTTGTCGGTAGGCTCCCCATTGATCAGGAACCGCGAGCCGCGCGGTGATTTGTTGGCAAAAAGCGCTCCGGCGCTGTTGCGCTCCTCGCCGACCACAAACAGCAGGCCGAAATCGCCCACCCCTTCTGCGCGCAGGCGGGAAGCCGCCTCCAGCTGTGCCGCGATGATGCCCTTGGTGTCGCAAGCGCCCCGCCCGTATATGAACTCGCCGTCCTCGCGGGAAGGGAAAAACGGCGGCACGGTGTCCAGATGCGTGCTCAGCACCACGTCGGGCTTTCCCCAGCAGGCCACGACATTGGGCCGGTCCGGCTCGGCTTCCTCCAAGCTGACCTCAGCGCCCATCGCCTGCAAGTAGTCGCTCAGATACAGCGCCATCCGTTTCTCATTGCCGGTGACGGATTCGATGTCGATCAAGTGCCGGGTTAGGGCGAAGAGTTCCATAGTAAGTGACTGGTTAGAAACACGGGGATTTTGCCAATCGCGTAGGGAGACGAAATTTACAAAGGAAACTCCCTGAACATCCGGCAAGGCGGAATTGTATCACTTCTGGCAACTTACGAGATTCTCTTCCTGAAGGGCCTTGCAAAAGCCGGCTAATCAGGCTGGACTGACTGTTCACTGAAAAGCTCGTTCCACTTATAACAAGCTTTCAATATCTCTTGCTCCATGCAGCACACGGACGATTTGGAGCGGGGTTGTATCCGGACGGTAGATGATGAGGTAAGAGCGAACCGGCCAGAAGCGAACCGGTTTGTCTGTAAGGTCTGCGCGGAGATGCCCCTTTTTAGGCATCTCCACGATTCTCTGGATAGCTTCCTGGAGTTCTTCGCAGACTTGGTCCGCCGAGTCGATGTTGTCTCCGGCGATAAACTCCCAAATATCGATGAGGTCCTGGGCTGCTTCTGGAGAAAGCAGGAAGGCGTTCATGCGCGCTTCCGCCGACGCTCCTGACTTTTCCGGCGCAGCTTTTCAAAAACCTCCTCTCCAGAAATCGCCTCGCCGCGCTCAAGCTGCCCAAAGCCAGCGTCGATGTTTCTCCGCATTGCAAGGAGTCGGTGCCGCTTGAATTCATTCTGTTCCTTGAGAAGCCGCAACGCTTCCCGGACAACCTCGCTGGCGGAATAGTACATTCCGCTTTGCACCTTGTCGGCAATGAACTTTTCGAGTTCAAGGGTCAAAGAGACATTCATTTGCTCCTCTCCTCAAGATGAGATTTCAAAACCAAAGTATGCCGGAAATAACAATAATTGTCATTTGCTGTTATTAAGAGTAGGCAGGCATTCTACGTGGAACCGCATCACTTTTGGGGGCTCTTGGGATTCTCTACCTGAGCGCCTCGGCGAGTTCGGGCAGTTTGTGGACTACCAGATCGGGAGGGTTCTCCTTGAGGCGGAGGTCGCCGAAGCCGTAGGTGACGCCGCAGGTCCAGATGCCCGCGTTCGCGCCCGCCGCGATGTCCACGTCGGAATCGCCCACGATCATGGCTTCGGAAGCCGGTATGCCGGTGTCGGCAAGAATGCTCTCGATGCCCTCCGGGTGGGGCTTCTTGTTTGCAAAGCTGTCGCCCCCGTGTACAAACCGGAACAGGTGCATCAGGTCCAGGTCTTCCAGCATGTCTCTGCTGACGAGCACCGGCTTGTTGGTCAGCACGCCCAGGACGCGCCGGCGAGGGCCCGAACCGTTGGCCAGCCATTCCAGGGTTTTTCGCGCTCCGGGATAGAGCGTCGTATTGTCGAGTTTGTGATCCCAGTAGTACCGCAGGAAAAATCGCAGGCCGCGCGCAGCCTCCTCTTCGGAGGTTCCTTCCCCGAGCGCCCGGCGGATGAGGAGCGGGGCGCCCTTGCCGACGTAGGAACAGATGGTCTCCTCATCGAGCGGTCTCCGGCCCATGTGGTGCATCGTGGCGTTGACGCTCAGGCGCAGGTCGGCCGCCGAGTCGACGAGCGTGCCGTCCAGGTCAAAGATCACCAATCGTATGGGAGGCTTGGCCTCAAGGAAATTCATAAACTGTCCAATTTTGGTAAGACGCCGATTTTGCAAAGAGCCTGCGGTCGGAGAGCTAGCTCTTTTTGAGGTTGACCCGCGAGACGCGGGGAGGCACAAAGCGCACCAGCGCGTTTTTAATCTCCTGATGCGCCGTTTGCCGGCTCAGCAATTCCCGTTGCACCATCTCCACAAACTCTTCCATCTGCCGGTGCATCTTTTCCATCTTCTCGCGCATGTTCAGCACCACCTCCACGCCGGCCAGGTTGACGCCCATGTCGCGGGTCAGGCTCAGGATAAGCTCCAGCCGTTCAACGTCCTGTTCCGTGTACAGGCGCGTGTTCCCCTCCGTGCGGGAAGGCTTCAGGAGCCCCTCGCGTTCGTACATCCGCAGCGTCTGCGGGTGAAGCCCGTAGGTTTCCGCGATGGCGGAGATCATGTAGGCAGCTTTTTTTCGCTTGGCCATGCCGTTTCT
>JADFGZ010000158.1 GCA_022567475.1 Acidobacteriota bacterium
TCGTGGTAATGGCAGCCTTACAACCGCTGGCCGCACAGATCACCTATCACTTCCCTCATCTTGCTGTGGGAGAGAATTGGCAAACCACGATTACCTATATCAACTACTCCCCGCAGCAGGTGACCTGCGAAACCGATTTCCTTTCTGATGACGGAAATCCGCTGCTGGTCTCGTTTGAGGGACTAGGAGCGGTTGTCAGTCGGACCGACATTCTGCCGCCAGGGGGGTCCATTCACGAGGAGACCAACGTCGACCTGAGCGCTCCTCTTGCGCGAGGCTGGGCGCAAGCCAGCTGCAGCGGCCAAATTAAGGCCAGCCTTTTGTTTCGTCTGTACGAGGGGGGAAATCCCGTGGCGGAAGCCGGAGTAAATGCGACGACGACTCCGGCGACCAAGTTCGTCACTTTTGCCGAGCAGGGAGAAGGCAAGTTGGGGACCGGAGTTGCTTATGCAAACCCTTCCTCCACATCGGCCCTCGTCACCTTTACTGTCAAGAACACTGCGGGGCAGACGCTGGCTACCGTCGATGAGCCGCTGTTAGCCGGAGGGCATGATGCGAAAAATATGGCGCCCCTGTTTGGTCTCGCCAGCTTTACCGGATCGATCGAAGTCACCTCCACGGTGCCCATCGTCAGTCTGTCGCTAAATTTCGAAGCCGATCCCGTATTCTCCTCTTTGCCTCCGGGTGAACTGGATGCTTCCGCGCAGGGATCTACTACGTATTACTTCCCTCATCTTGCCGTGGGAGGAGAATGGCAAACCACGATCACCTATATCAACTCCTCCCCGCAGGAGGTGACCTGCGTAACCGATTTCCTTTCTGATGACGGAAGTCCACTGGAAATCCCGTTTGGCGAACCGGCGGCTTCCAGCCGGACCGACATCCTGCCGTCTGCAGGATCCATTCACGTGGAGAGCACAGCCGACTTGAATGCCCCGACCCTCGCGGGTTGGGCGCGGGCCACGTGCACCGGGCCGGTGAAGGCCAGCCTTCTGTTTCGTCGGCGCAACAATGGGGTGCCCGTGGCGGAAGCCGGAGTCAATGCCGCGACAGTTCCGGCAACCCAATTCATCACATTTGCCGAGCAGGGAGAAGGCAAGTTTGGGACCGGAGTTGCCTATGCAAACTCTTCCTCCACATCGGCCCTCGTTACCTTTACTGTCAAGGACACTGTTGGGCAGACGCTGGCTACCGTCGATCGGACGCTGTCACCCGGAGGGCATGATGCGCAAAATATGGCGCCCCTGTTTGGTCTCACCAACTTTACCGGATCCATCGAAGTCACCTCCACGGAGCCCATCGTCAGTCTGTCGCTAAATTTCGAAGCCGATCCCGTATTCTCCTCTTTGCCTCCGGGGCAACTGAACGAAATCGCATCTCCACCGCCGCCCGAGGAGCCGCCGCCCGATGATGATGATCCTGATTATTGAGGGGCCTCTATGGCGGGCGGAACGGGGTTGAGCCCCCGTATGATTTGCTTCGCTTGCTGACGCCTTTTTTCCATAAACTCACTGCACAAGGAGAAATTCGTGCGCTCTAACCGCAAACTCCAGGGAGCCGTTTTCTGTCTCCTCATCTGTTGCCAGCTTCTTTACGCTCCGAACCTTTATGCATTGCCGGAGTTCTTGCTGCGCTTCTCGCAGGACCCCTTTTCCCGGGCGGAGTTTCGCGGGCAGTGTTCCACCTGCCACGTCGACCCGCAAGGCGGAGGCCCCCGGAATCCTTTCGGAGCGGCCTTCGAAGAAAAT
Organism: Acidobacteriota bacterium; assembly: GCA_022567475.1. Taxonomy (GTDB): domain Bacteria; phylum Acidobacteriota; class Terriglobia; order 2-12-FULL-54-10; family 2-12-FULL-54-10; genus JADFGZ01. The sequence continues at coordinate 1,749 of JADFGZ010000158.1, forward strand.
GACCACATCGTGACGCCGGAGTTTCGTCAAGCCTGGCCCAGCCACTTCGTGAGCAGCGTTGCAGCCGACCCTGTGCCGGCGGGAGAGGGAGAGTTACAGGCGACTTTCCTGGCCAGCGAACAAGAGACGATCCTGGAAATTAACGGCGAACACTTCCGTCTCAACACAAAAGAAGCCAAGCTGGAGAAAATTACTCCCGAGATGGCCGCCGGATTGATTGCGGCGCCGCCGGCTCCTGCCGCCACGGCGCCAGAGGTGAAGCTGCCGCTGAGGGCGCAGCCGACCTTTGACCATTACCTGGTAAACCTTCCCACCAACGTGCCTCACGAGCGCGGCAGCCTCAGCATGCGCTTTACGCACCGCTTTTCGCAGCCGGTCTTTGATTCCGGCATCGGCGACCTCTACGGGTTAGACAGCTTTTCTTTTTCCTCTCTGGGAGGGGAAGTCGGGATCACCAGCAGTCTGACGGCTATCGTCTATCGCAGCCCTTTGGATAAGACGATTGAGATGGGTGGCGCATTCCAGCTTCTGCGGCAGGGAGGCAACAAGCCCTTGTCGGCCTCCGTCCGGGTGACGGTGGAAGGACGGAATAATTTCCAGGATTTCTACACGACCAACCTCGTCTTCCCTGTTTCCCGCGCGATTTCAAACCTAGCCGAAGTTTTCGTGGTTCCCCTGGTGAGCTTCAATGCCAACCCCTTCGCTTCCTTCGCCACGCAATTTGATCCGGAGGGTCAGTCCCGCAGCCATACGGCGGCGGTCGGATTGGGAGCCAGCATTCGGTTCCGGCCTCGCAGCGCCTTTGTCGTCGAGTGGATGCCCCGCGTGGCGGGCTTTCGCGGGCGCTTTTCCCGCAACGCCTACTCGTTCGGCATCCAGCGCAGCACCAACCGGCACGTCTTCGAGCTGGTGCTGACGAACTCGCTGGGCACCACCACCAGCCGCGCCGTGACGGATGGCATCAGGGACTTCACCCTGGGTTTCAACATCTACCGCCGTCTCCGTTGAAAGAAATTCGTCTGGTCCACCAAGCGCTGACCGTGCACGTGCCGCCCTCTGAAAAATTTACCTCTGTCGAGAGGAGCTTTCTTCTATCGCAACGATGAGGAAAAATAGAAGATAGGAGATAGAAGCGGGTTGCCACGGTAGCCTGCCCTGAGCTTGCCGAAGGGAGCGTTTTTCCCCTCGACTTCTCCCTCGGCTTCGCCCGGGACAAGGCTCGGGACAAGCCTCGCCGTGGGTGCCTGCTATAGCAACTATGACGGAAGCTAGCAGAGCCATTTTCTCAAAAGGAGGCAGCGCCGTGTTGCGATGTTCGCTTTTCTTGCTGAGTCTCTCGATCCTGCTTTTTGTTGCCTGCGGCAGCGGAGGCCAGCCTGAGGCAGAGACCTTCACCGAGGTTCCCCGAATTGTGGACCTTTCGTATTCTTTTGAAGAAACCACTCTGTATTGGCCTAACAACAAGCCATTCCAGCACGACGAGGTGGCTTATGGCCGGACGGAAGCGGGTTACTGGTATGCGAGCTTTAACTTCGCGGCGAGCGAGCATGGAGGCACGCATCTGGATGCGCCCGTCCACTTTGCCGAGGGAAAGCAGTCGGTGGAGCAGATACCCATCGAGCGCCATATCGGTCCGGGAATCAAAATCAGCATTGCCGAGCAGGTCTCCCGCGACCGGGACTACAGGCTGACCGCCGCCGACATCCTGGCCTGGGAAGAGCGGGCGGGAAGAATTCCTACGGGAGCCATCGTCCTGGTTCAGACCGGATGGGGCCAATACTGGGGGAACCGTGCCGAGTATCTGGGATCGGAAAAGCAAGACGACGCCTCGGACCTTCACTTCCCCGGCATTGCAGCGGATGCGGCTGAGTTGCTGGCCGGCCAGCGCGAGGTGGCTATGGTCGGGATCGACACGGCCAGCCTGGATCACGGACCTTCGCGGGACTTCATTGCCCACCGGATTCTGAACGGCGCCGACATCCCGGGCCTGGAAAACGTAGCGAACCTGGAGCAGCTTCCCGAGAGGGGGTTCCTGGTTGTGGCGCTGCCTATGAAAATTGCTGGAGGCTCCGGCGCTCCTTGCCGCGTCGTGGCCCTGCTGGATGCCCATTAAACGGCGTGAATTCCAATACAAAAAGGAGAGCCGATTTTTTTGAATTTTTTGCTTGACAAAGCCACTATAGATGTATATACATACATATGAGGAAGGACGATGATGGAAAAACGAACCGATGCTATCTACCCGGGGGCTCTGCCCTGTGCCTGTGCCAACTTGCGCCGGGCAGCTCGCGCGGTGACCCAGCTCTACGATCAAGAACTTCGGCCCACCGGACTGGAGCCGACGCAGTTCACCCTGCTGATGGCGCTCAACGCCACGGGCGAAGTGACACAAGGAAAGTTGGGACAACGGCTCGTCATCGACAGCACTACGTTGACGCGCAGCCTGGCTCCGTTGCGGGCGCGCGGGTGGATCTCATCCAGACGCGGACAGGACCGCCGGGAGCGCCTCTGGCGGCTGACCTCGGCGGGGAGGCGCGAACTGGAACGGGCACAGCCTTATTGGGAACGAGCCCAGCGCCGGTTGAGGAAGGCGCTGGGACAGGACGAATGGAGCAGCTTGCAGGAGGTTCTGGTCCGGGTGACGCGCGCAACGGATGAGGCATAGATTTTTTGCGACCAAATATCTGTATATACATCTATATTCTTAAACCAAGAAAGGAGCTTCGATGATGCAACTGGCTGAACACCCTACGGTGAAAAGATTCTACGAGCTGGAGGCGGCCAGCTCCGAGCCGACCCGGCCGGCCAAGCTGGACTCCGCCTGGTTGCGGCATCTCTGTCTGGAAGCCGGGGCCGACGACGCGGGCTTTGTGGAGATGGAGAGGCCGGAGATCGCCGACCAGCGCGAAGACATTCTGGCCGCCTTTCCCCGAGCGAAGACGCTGGTGAGTATCGTCTGCCGCATGAACCGGGAGAACATCCGCACACCGGCCCGCTCGATTGCCAACCTGGAGTTTCATCACACCGGCGATGAGGTCAACGAGGTGGCGCGCAAGATCGTTGCGGCGCTCGATCGGGCAGGCGTGCGGGCGATGAACGGCGGCTCGATGGGTTTCCCGATGGAGATGGACCGCTTTCCCGAAAAGATCTGGGTAGTTTCCCACAAGCCGGTGGCGGTAGCCGCGGGTCTCGGCGCCATGGGCATCCACCGCAACGTCATTCATCCTCAATTCGGCAATTTCATCCTTTTGGGCACGGTGGTGATGGATGCGGAGGTTCAGGCTGCAGAGTATTCCCGGCCAGTGGACTACAACCCGTGCCTGGAGTGCAAGCTGTGCGTCGCGGCATGTCCCGTGGGGGCCATCAGCTCCGATGGACAGTTCAACTTTTCCGCCTGCTACACGCACAACTACCGGGAATTCATGGGAGGATTCACCGACTGGGTGGAGAACATCGCCGACAGCAAGGATGCGCGCGATTACCGGGCGAAGGTCAGCGACCCGGAGACGGTCTCGATGTGGCAAAGCCTCTCGTTCGGCGCCAACTACAAGGCGGCCTACTGCCTGTCGGTCTGCCCGGCGGGCGATGACGTGATCGCCCCGTTTCTCACCGACCGCAAGCAATATTTGCAGGAGGTGGTGCGGCCGTTGCAAGCCAAAGAAGAGACCGTTTATGTGGTTCCCGGCTCTGACGCCGAGGCGTACGTGCCGCGCCGCTTTCCCCACAAGAAAATCAAGCAAGTGGGCAACGGTCTCCGGCCCCGTACGATTCGCGGCTTCCTGAGCGGCTTGCGGCTCGTCTTCGAGCGCAACCAATCCGAAGGGCTGAATGCCACCTACCACTTCACCTTTACCGGCGAGGAAGAGCACAAGGCCACGGTGACGATCCGCAACAAGACCCTAACAGTCCAGGACGGCCACGCCGGCGCGCCCGACCTGCGCGTCGCCGCCGACAGCCGCACGTGGCTCCGCTTCCTGGCCAAGGAGGAAAACATCGTGTGGGCGCTGCTGCGCCGGAAAATTCGCCTCCGGGGATCGCCGCGCCTGCTGCTGGCCTTCGGGCGCTGCTTCCCGTCGTGAGCGGAAGCGGGATTTTGGGAGTCGTATATCTGCAAATACATCGACTGAACGGAGGCAGAAAAGTGCTTCGAGAAAGAAATCAAAAAACCAACTAAAAGGAGAACAGCAATGATCGCAGAGCGAATTGAGAGAACCATCTTCCAAGAATTAGCGCCAAGGCTGATTCACTACGTCCCACCGGTCAAACACAACCAAGCACAAGGGCTTGTCGCACGGGTGTACGAACAGATGATCCGTGATTTCCAACTGGTGCCGCCCCTGACGGTTCATTCCCCGGTGCCAAAACTGCTGGCGGGCGTTTGGGCGGCAACGCGCGAATCGGTGGTGTCGGGGCCAGCAAGCCGTGTGCAGCGCGAAGCTGTAATCGAAGCCGTCTCACGCATCAACACCTGCCCTTTCTGTGTCGACGTGCATAGCATCGCCCTGCACGGAGCAAGCGAACACGACCTGGCGGACGTGATCGCGCGTGGAGAGGATGAGAAAATAGCCGACCCACAGCTTCGCGCCCTGGTGCAATGGGCGGCTGCCACCCGTACGCCCGGTGCCCGAATCCTGCGCCATCCGCCGCTGAGCCCAGCTGACGCGGCGCAAATCATCGGGTCGGCCTTGATGTTTCATTACATTAACCGGCCGGTCAATGTCTTTCTGGATGAATCGCCGCTGCCTCCGATGACGCGGGGTTTGAAGGGCGTGGCAAAGCGCTTGGCCGGGTCGGTGATCGGACGGCGGACACTCCAGAATACGCCGTCGCCCGGCGACTCGCTCTCGCTCTTGCCGGAGGCGCCCCTGCCGGAGGAGTTCCAGTGGGCCCGTTCCAACCCCTATGTGGCCGGCGCCTGGGCCCGGTTTGCCGCCGTGGTGGAGGAGGCAGGCCGCAAAGCACTTCCCGAAGAGGTGCAGGCACTGGTCAGCGCCCATGTCAATGCCTGGAACGGGGAGGAGATGGGCATTAGCCGTGGCTGGGTCGAGGGCGCAATTGCCGGAATCCGCGAGGAGTACAAGCCCGCGGCGCGGCTGACCTTGCTCTCCGCGCTGGCCTCTCACCAGGTGGACGAAGGCGTGATCAACGCCTTCCGGGTTCACCAGCCGAAGGACGCAGATCTGGTGGCAGCCGTGGCTTGGGCTAGCTTCACGGCCACGCGCCGAATCTCTAGGTGGTTGTACTTACCTGGCGACTAAGCGTTGGCATTGCTTCGGGAGCTCCCAGTAGGACTTCTGGCTGATGGCATGGCCCATGAAGATGCCGGGGGCTCCTGGCCGCATCACAACCCTCCTGAACCGCTCAGAAGGCCCGAGAACTATCCGCCAACAGCCCGAAGAATTCGCTTGATTCCCATTTCTGCAATGGGCTAGCATCGGCTCACCTTGCATTCCATGCACAGTCTTGGCGGCTTGCGGGCCTGGGGTCTCCGCACACTGCCCCCCGGCTCGTTTGCGGAACGTCCGGCGCCGGGTGATCCGGATCGTACCTTTTCGTGTGCAGTGCGCAGAGGGGAGTGATCCAGATGCAGTGTCCTGCTTGCGGAGCCATCAATCCAGAGAATACTTGGCAGTGTGTTTGCGGACACTACTTCGTCACCTCAGCGAAGGGAACCAGGTTGGAGCAACCCCGTGTTCCGGAGGCAATCGCAACAGAGGCCCCGGCGGAACCGGCAGCAACAGAAACCGGCGGCGCGGAATGGGCGAGTCGCCGGCTTTCGTTTCATGGTGACGGGGGAGCCCTGTTTGGCATCTACATCGTCAATCTCCTGCTCTCGGTGCTGACCCTGGGTGTTTACTATTTCTGGGGGAAGGTCAAAGTCCGGCAATATCTGTACAGCCAGTCGGAGTTTGCAGGGGACCGGTTCGCCTTCCACGGAACCGGCAAGGAGCTGTTCATCGGATGGAGCAAGGCTTTCCTGGGCGTCGTCGTGTTTATCGGCGTCATGATCGGAATCCAGTCGGTTTGGGAAGGACCCACCGGCGAAACCCTGAGTACGCTTTTCTTTTACGGCAGCCTTCTGATTTTGGTTCCCGTCGTGGTGGTCGGCTCCCGGAGGTACCGGTTGAGCCGCACCTCCTGGAGAGGCATCCGGTTTTCCTTCCGGGGGCGCACGAAGGAGCTGATCCGAATCTTTGCCCGGGACGCAATCCTGACCGGGATCACGTTTGGCATTTATTACCCGTGGTTGCTGACGAACATGAGGAAGTTTCTATCCAGCCACAGTTACTTCGGCAATACATCTTTTGACTACGATGGGGACGGCGGAGATCTGTTCGGCATCCACCTGGTGGGCGGGCTGCTCACCATGCTGACCTTCGGCCTCTACTGGTTCTGGTTTACCGCCGAAAAACAGCGTTATTACTGGCAGCACACTTCCTTCGGGACCGCGCGTCTCAACTCGACGATCACAGGCGGGAAGCTGTTGGAACTGAAGGTGGTGAATTGGTTTCTGTTGATCGTTTCCCTGGGGCTGGCATATCCGTGGGTGTGGGTCCGCGAGACAGAATTCCTTTTCGCCCATCTTTCCATCGAAGGTCCGTTGGACCTGGCGAGCATCCAGCAGGAAGCGCAGTCTGCCTCCGCGACCGGCGAAGGCATGGCGGAGTTTCTGGAGACCGATTTCCTCGACTTTGACCTAGGTATATAGATTGGGTATATAGATGGGCAGATAGATGGGTATATAGACGGCAGACGACCGCGGCCAATGCAACCTCAACCTCAATCTCCGCTGAAAACAGTTTGGGAAGGCGTCTACTTCGATGGCCGGACGGCCAACCGCCAGCGCGTGACGATCACGGTGACGGGCAATGCCCTGCACGTTGTGAAACAGGACGGCAAACAGAGTGGTCCGGACCTGTGGTGGCCCTACGAGGAAATCCGCCAGACCCAGGGCTTCTACTCCGGAGAGCAAGTGCGCCTGGAAAAAGGGGACGAGCTTCCGGAAGCCATTGTCGTCGATGACGACACGTTCCTGGCGGCGATCCATCAAATCGCCCCCGATGCCCCTGCCCGTTTCCACAACCCGGCGCACCGGTCGCACCGGTTCCAGTTCCTGCTTCTGGCCGGAGCGGGAACGATTCTGGTTGTGTGGGCGCTTTATTTTTGGGGCATCCCTGTTCTGGCCGACCAAGCTGCGGCCCGCGTTCCGGTTTCCTGGGAAGAGCAGCTTGGCCGTGCGGTGGTCGGCGAGATGGCCCCGGCCGACAAGCGCTGCGCCGACCCGGAGCGCATCGGGGCGCTGAACCAGATCGTCTTCGCACTGACAGTGACAAGTCCAGAACCGGACTCCCCCTACACGTTTGTGATTACCGTGGTCGATGATCCCGCCGTCAACGCCTTTGCCGCGCCGGGCGGGCAGATTGTGATCTATCGGGGGTTGCTCGAAAAAACGGAGAGCCCGGAAGAGCTGGCGGGGGTGCTGGCTCATGAGATACAGCATATTGTGCAGAGACACGCCACCAAGGCCCTGTTCCGCGAGATGTCGATGAGCGTGCTGTTGGCCGCGGCGGTGGGCGACGCTTCGGGGTTGGCGACGGTTCTCGGCGCCGCTCAAACCATTGGAGCGTTGCGCTACAGACGGCGCGATGAGGCGGAGGCGGACCGGGAAGGAATGAAAGCGGTGCAGGCAGCCAGAATCGATCCCATGGGAATGATCCGCTTCTTGAACAAGCTTGAGGAAAGCAGCGGAGATATGCCTCGCGCGGCGGAATATTTTTCTACTCACCCTCTGACGCGCAACCGCATCGAGCAGTTGAGCCGCTTGGCCGCTCAAGCCGACTACACTCCGGTCCCGTTGTTGCCGGGCTATCAGTGGGCCGAGATGGGAAAGATGTGCGACGAGCAGCCTTGAGCTGCTTTGCCGCTCTGTTTTTGGTTGCCTTTGCCGCTCTCTCACGCTATTGTTTGAATTCCGATTTTAGATTCCTGATCTTGATTACCTATCCGGAGGTGGCCGTAATGAAGAGAAACCTTTGCGTTTTCCACTCTGTTCTCCACTGGGTCCCATTTCTGGCGGTTTT
>JADFGZ010000424.1 GCA_022567475.1 Acidobacteriota bacterium
AGAGCGGCACGGGTCGAAGCTGCGGCGGGGCAGGAAATGCTCTCATTTGATGTGCAAAATTCTAAAGAAGTGTGCACTTCCACAATGAAATGTGGATGTGCACAATAAATACGTAAGGTGGAAGTGGCTGGAACTGGCTGGAACTGGGTGCTAAAGGTGGAAATATCAAAGGGTTAGTGTTGACCTCAGGGTTTTCCCATGTGCATGCTGTTTGAGAGCATCCGGCCACTTTGTGCACAGTATTTGCGAACAATCTAGCGCCTTCAATGACCTAACCCTTGAAAAATCGGTCCATTTCTAATGTTAAAGTTGAACCTTCAATTGGGAGGTCACGTCACCCAGGGCTAGAGGCCAATTCGGCTGCGATCTCGATCGAGGGGCTTCAGCCGAAGAGAAAACGATCCGGGAGCACAGCCCGGGTATGGTGGTTCTGCAATGGAAAGGTTAGCTTTGCCAACCTGTAAGCTGTTGAAACAAAGGAGCGATCGGATTTTGGCGAACCACAGGGTTTTTGGGCAGGCCCCTCACGGGGGGAAGTTCATGCGGCGGAGAGGCTCTAGGAAACGCGGAGTGGCCGGGGTTTTCCTCAGCCCACTTCTATTTGTCCTAGAACCGCTCTTGCATTAAAAAGGTCAACTCCAGGTTGACATTGACGCTCCACAAAGACCACCATATCCCCATCCGAGCGGAGTCAGGGTGAGATTTGGAGTGCGCGAGCGCGGGGGAAGATTCCTCAAGGCGCCCCGGTTCGAGTGGAATCCATGAATGGATTGACCCTGGTCGTGGAGCCGCTGGAGAATCCGAGCGAGGGAGCCCAACTGTCGCCACAAGGAGAGACAAAATGAGTACACCGACCATAGTCGGAATTCTGATTTTCGCCATCTGGTTCTACAATTCCGTAAAGATTCTTCGAGAATACGAGCGCGGTGTCATCTTCCGATTGGGCAAGGTGCTGCCCAAGCCCAAAGGTCCGGGACTGATCCTGGTCCTGTGGCCGATCGATAAAATGGTCAAGGTGGATTTGCGGATCATAACCCTGGATGTCCCGCCGCAGGACATCATCACCCGCGACAACGTCACGGTGAAGGTCAACGCCGTGGTGTTCTACCGCGTGATGGACGCCCAGAGCGCGATCATCCAGGTGGAGCGTTACGTCTATGCCACATCCCAGGCCGCCCAGACCACGCTGCGTTCCGTTCTGGGCGAGTCGGAGCTGGACGAACTGCTCTCGCAACGAGAAAAACTCAACGCCCGTCTGCAGTCGATTCTGGACCAGCGGACCGACGCCTGGGGCATCAAGGTGACCAGCGTCGAGGTGAAGACCGTTGACCTGCCGCAGGAGATGGTTCGCGCCATCTCGAAACAGGCCGAGGCCGAACGCGAGCGGCGCGCCAAGGTCATCCACGCCGAGGGAGAATACCAGGCCTCCGGACGGCTGGCTCAGGCCGCCGAGACCATCGCACGGCAGCCCGTGGCCATTCAGCTCCGGTATCTGCAGACCTTGACCGAAATCGGGACCGAGCAGAACACGACCATTGTCTTCCCGCTCCCCGTTGAGATGTTTGGACACCTGTTCGGGCAAGACAAGAAAGCGCCGGAGAAAAAGTAGCCGATGTTTAACTGTAACTGCCGGGCCGGTTTGAATCACCAACGGTTGGAACTACAAGCGGGTTGAATCACAAGTTTTTCGAACGCAAGCGGATGGGAGGGGCCGCCCAATCCATTGCAAGGGGAATAGATCATGAACAATGATATGGCAGCGGGCGCTCGGTCTTATTCCGCCCGGGAACTGGCGCTGATGTTTTTGGGGGCCGTGGCCCTGTGTGGAGTCTTCTTCTCGCTGGGCTTTCTGGTGGGATTCAAGGAGAGAAACATCCTGCCGGGCTGGGATATTCTGAAGCCTTCCGAGTCGGCTTCTTTCCCGGCCGAAAGCCCGACTGTGGCCGGGGATCAAAAGGCAGGGCCAAAGAGTGCGGCTTCCGAGACCCGCAAAGTCCCGTTGAGCTATAACGGCTCCGAGCAGGAGAAGAAGGCTTCGGCGCGCCTCGAAAAACCGTTCACCCGGAAGGCCACCTCAAGGGTCGCCTCTTCTCGGACTCCGTCCTCTCGAGCGGTATCGAATAAGAGGTCAAGCGGGCCGCAGCCGGTTCCCAACGGGTACGCCGTTCAGGTGGCAGCCCTGCTTGCGCAGAAGGATGCAGATTCGGTCCATCGCGCCCTGAAGGCCAAGAACTATCGCGTCTTTATTGTTCAGCCGCAGTACTCTGAGGCGAACGACAATCTGTTCCGAGTTCAGGTGGGGCCCTTCCTGACCCGAGAGGAAGCCGAGGAATCGCGCGATAAGCTTTCCCAGGAAGGCTTCAATCCCTTCATTCGCAGGTAGTGAATCTGCCCTCGGGGCCGGAAATCGATTCATTCCCTGACCGTATGGCCGGGGACGGCCCCCGGCGTTCGATTCCCGAGGTCTCACCTCCTGTATGCGGTTCCCCCATAGCGCCCTCACCAGAGTTGGAT
>JADFGZ010000425.1 GCA_022567475.1 Acidobacteriota bacterium
GCCACCTCGTCGCCGTAAGATGCCGCCGCAGCGGGGGCGACGCTGTGAATGTATTTCGGGGCGCAACTGAAGATGATATTCAACCGGGCCGCCCGCTCAAAGTCGGCAGGATCGATGAGCGTGCAGTGGTCAAAGGCCCAGCCCTGCGTGGAGGAAGGCCCCAATTCTTCATGGATTTCCTCCACCATGTCGAGCATGTTTGCAACCGAGCGGTCCCCGGCCACGTGCGTATTGGCAAACCGGACGCCGTTTCGGGCGCTTTGATAGACCCATTCCCTGAAGTAGTTCCCTTCAGTCCGCGCGGCTCTTCCTTTGGCTCCTCGATATTCGAGGTCCGTATGACACTGGCCCGTCGGCCACCATTCGGCGATGGTTCCAAACTGGCTGCTCCGCTTTAGATTCGTGCAGGCCCGGCTGCCAGCGCCATCCACTCCCGACGCCCCCACAGCATTCACCCAAATCTTATCGTTACCCGCTCCAATCAGATTCCCCAATCCTTCCAAACCGTGATCGAGGTCCGTGATGGTTCCGAAGAAAAAGTCCCGCATTCCATACGCCAGCCGCAGCGACAGCTCGCCCTTGGAATCCAGCAATTTGAATGCTTCCAGGCTGTAGGGAAACATCTTCGATGACACTGTGGTTACGCCCATTGCAGCCAACTCGTCCAGATAGCTCTTGTAAATGTCAGAGACCTTCCCGAGCGAGGGAGAAGGCATGAACTTGCGGATAATTCTGGTCGCGGGAGGCTCCATATGGCCCTCCGGCCGGCCCGACTCGTCCACCCAGTAACGCCCGTATTTTTCGAGAAAGTAGCCGTATCTCTCCCAGAGAATCTCAATCGCCTTGCTATTCACCATCAGCCCGTTCGCAATCGGGATTCCCATTGTCATGATCACCGGATTGTTCGGGGTGACCTTGTCGATCTCCCATCGGTTGAGATCGTCCATAATAATTTTTGCCTGATCGACGGTGCTCCCCTCCCCTAAGCCGCTCAACCGCACATCGTTCACAAAATAAATCCACTCTCCGGGCGCAAACTGATACTTATCCATCAAACCTTTGATTTGGGCGAGCACGTCATCCTTGCTCGTCACACCCCGCCAATCCACCCGGTACCGGCCCAGCGTAGCGGGGTCCACCCCCTCGCCATAGACGCGCTCCGCATAACTGTGCAGATGTTGATGTGTGTCGATCAATCCAGGGATCACCGTCCGGCCTTTCAGGTCCACCACCTGTGTGCCCGGCCCGGCCAGAGGGAGAATCTCCGCGTCGCTGCCGACCGCTTGAATTCGCTGCCCCTGAATGGCTACCGCTTCGGCAACGGCAAAATCGTCGTCCACGGTCAGAATCTTCCCGTTGTGCAACACCATGTCGGCATTTTGCGCAGCGGCGCGCTCTTGACCCAACAGCAAGAGGGTGACAAGAGCAACCGAATAGATCAGTCCAATCCCAAAAACGCGTAAGCTCAGATTCATACGTCGCATGATAATCGCTCCTTGAACCGGAATCGAAACTTGCAGGTTAGTTTTTGCGGCGAAGCGCAAAGCAAGCCAGCCGGACCCCAGGTCCTCTCCACAAAATAGAGCAGAGAGCACTCAAGAACCCGGCTATTGATTTTCACACCTCGCGCTACCAAGACCTAGAAGATCAACTTCAGGCCGAGCTGGATCTTACGCGGATCAGCTTTGGTATCCGTGATCTCTCCAGCGTCGCTCCGGAGGCGTCCACTCCTGTTCACCACCTCCAGTGCGGGGATGCCGAAGTTTGGCCGGTTGAAGAGATTAAACGCCTCAAACCGGAACTGGAGATTGGCGTTTTCCGATAGCTGCGTGTTCTTGGTCACGCTAAGGTCGAGGTTGGCCAGCCCGGGCATTTCGATCGTGTTCCGGCCGAGGTTCCCAAAGGTGTCATCCGGAGGAAGGGTAAAGGCGCAGGGATCAAAATACAGGTTCGAACCCAGGTTCGGACGTCCCAACGTTAGTCCGGCATCCACTGTTCCTCTCCCTCCCCGCGGATCGAAGTCGCAGCCCGCCGTAGTACCCTCGACGGGGTTATTGTCGGCTCCAGCAAACAGATCCGGCACCTCAAAGCGTACACCTCGACGGTTCTGGCTCCTACGCACCTGCATCTCTACCGTACCGGGGAATCCATCGGAAAGGGATAGAATCCCGCCAATCTGCCAGCCCGCGAAGAGTTTCTCTGCCGCGCCGGACAATCCCCTTCCGAAGGGCAGTTCGTAAGTGCCGCTGAAGCTAAAGTTGTTTCTGACATCGAACATGGAGAGGGATCGGTACAGCGTCCTGTATGGGTAATAAGGGATAAAGTTTGGACCGGCACTGCTATCGCTAGCGCTCTGACTCCCTGAAGTCTCATCAATACTCCTGGAGAAAGTGTAGGAGCCGCGGAATTGCAATCCCTGGCTGAACTTCCTGTTCAAGCTGATCTGTAAAGAGTTATACCAGGAATTGCCCCCCGGGAACCGAAGACGAAGATCATCCC
>JADFGZ010000426.1 GCA_022567475.1 Acidobacteriota bacterium
CCTCATCTGGGTGCGATCCTTAATGCTGCGGGCTTTGCGCGCGATCCCCTGGCGCCAGGCATGTTGGTGGCGCTGTTCGGCTCGCACCTGGCAACTACCACCGCCACCCCGGTGAATCCCTTTCCGTTCCCCGTTCCCTTTCCTATTCCCTTTGTGCTGGGCGGCGTGACGGCCTCGGTGAACGGCGTTTCCGCGCCGCTGTTTTTTGTCTCCCCCGGCCAGGTGAACCTTTTGGTGCCGTACGATATCCAAGGCCTGATGGCGGAGGTAACGCTTCGCAACGAAGGCGGGGAAGCTTCCGTCAGGATTCCTCTGGCCGCTGCCAGCCCCGGAATCTTTCAGAGCGGAGCGGAGGGGAGCATTTTCCACGGCGACGGCAGGCGCATCACAGAAACCGCTCCCGTTCAGCCTGGAGAGATATTGGTCCTTTTTGCCGGCGGGCTGGGTGCGGTGGAGCCTGCCGTTGCCAACGGCTTCCCTGCTCCGTTATCTCCGCTGGCCACAACCACGAACTCGCCGGTTGTCACGGTGGGAGGCGTCCAGGCCGAGGTGCTGTTCTCCGGCTTGGCGCCCGGATGGATTGGCCTCTATCAGATAAACTTCACCGTCCCGGCAGGACCTTTCGGCAGCGTGCCGGGCGTTGTCCCGGTCGTTGTTCCGGTTGTCGTCGAGGTCGCGGGGGCTGCCAGCAATTCGGTCACGATCCATATGCTGCCGTGATCCGTGCCGCGCGCGCATGGTAGCCACGGTAAATTGGCAGTTCCAATTTGCCGTGGGTTCGTAAATTCGAGAAAAGCCCACGGCGAGAAAAAGCGCTCACCGTGGCTACCCATCACACCTGTCGCGGCTCGGATTGAAGGCTATTCTGACTCCTGACTTCCCACTCGTCACGTATCACTATGCGCTGCTTTTCTGTCCGCTCCCTCACGGTCGCGGCTCGGATGCAAGCCCCTTCTGATTACTGTCTTTCATCTTCTGCCCCCTGCGGCACAACGCAACCGCTCCAAGCGCCATCTAATTTCTTGCTGTCTGCCGCGCGCATGACGAAGGGCGGAGGGCAAAGAAAGCATCGACCTGTTTGTTCAATCTTTGGTAAGGTAAGGGAACGAAAGACGGAACGCTGAAAAGTAGGAGGACACCACCGTGACGGGCTCCACGATTAATTTGCATGCCGGGAAATGGAGCGGGTTGGTTGGCGGAATTTTATTGTGTTTGCTGGCAGCAACGGCGCTCGCCAACACAGCGCTGGGGAATGTCCAGGCCGAGCAGAACCTGAAGGACCCCGAGCCCAAAGTGCGCGAGCGGGCCGCACAGGAGTTGGGCGAGGGCGGCAATCCCGCCTATGTGACGGTCTTGGCAGCAGCCGTCCAGGATCAAGATGAAAAAGTGCGCATGGCGGTGGTGAAATCCCTGATCCGCCTGGGAACCGAGGCCAGCCTGGAGCCACTTTCGCTGGCGCTGCGGGATTCGATCCCGGAAATCCGTGCCTGGGCGATCAACGGGCTGGTGAACTTCTATCTTCCCGGATACGTGGATACGGGGGTTCGGGGATTTTTCCGCTCGATGAAAACCAGGGTGGGGAGCTTCTTTTCCGACGTGGACACGGTGGTGATCGATCCCGACGTGCAGCCGAGCGCAGAGGTGGTCCGGACGCTCGGCCAAACCGTGACCGGCGCCCCGTATATGCAAACACGGGTTCAGGCCGCGCGTGCCCTGGGAATCCTCCGGGCGCGGGAAGCCGTTCCGGACCTGGTCAAAGCCGCTTTTGACGACGACGTGGACCTCATCCTGGAGGTATTGCGGGCATTCCAGAAAATCAAAGAGACCTCCGTGGGGCCGCGAATCTCTTTCCTTATGAACTACCCGCAAAAGAGCGTGCAGCGCGCGACAGCCATCACGCTGGGACTGCTGCGAACCGAATCGGCCATCCCGGAACTGCGGAACCTGCTCGAAACCACCGGGGAGAAGGATGTCCGTGTGGCGGCGCTGGATGCTTTAGCCTTCATGCCCCAGCCGGAAACCGGACCTGTATTTTTAAGATACCTGGAGAACAAAGAAAAGCTGCTGCGCGCTGCGGCGGCTTTAGGTCTCGGCAGGCTCAAAGATCTCCGCTACCCCGGCGCCCTGGAGCAGGCGCGGGCAAAAGAACGAGACCGCAGCGTCCGCCTGGCGCTCGATTTTGCTCTGGTGGCGCATGGGAACATGGATTATCTGGAAAATGTGGTTGCCGAACTCGACTCCCGCGTGCGGCGAGGCGAGGCACGCCCCTATTTGATCGAGCTGGCGCGCGAGCAACGGGTTCGCGAGGCGCTGCGCCCGCATCTGTATTCCACCGACGCCGACATCCGCAAGAACCTCTGCATGGTGTACGCGGCATCCGGATCCAGCTCTTCCATCAGTTACCTGGAGGTTCTCCTGGATGACTCCAATGCAGAAGTAGCGGAGGAGGCCCGCCGCGCCATTCGCATCCTGCGATCCCGAGGCCT
>JADFGZ010000159.1 GCA_022567475.1 Acidobacteriota bacterium
TCAGCGTGTAGATGGGGCCCTGGGCAAAGGTCAGCGGCGCGAGGCTGGTAACGGTGGAAGTCTCCGGAACAGCCAGCCTCAGATCCTCCAAGGAGCGAAACGGGGCGGCAGTCCTGGCCTCTACTACAGCAGCCGCCATGGAATCGTTCCAGCCGCGAAGCACTCGCAGAACTTCGTATGGGGCATAGTTCGGATTTACAGCAAAACCGGCGCTCTGCGCCGTCAGCAGGTCTGCCAGCGGAGGCATTTTCAGCAAGCGGTCTTCCGGGCTGTATTCCACGCGGCCAAAAAACAAGGACCGGCTCATGCCCTTTACCGGCAGCAACTCTTCCAGCCGCTCCAGGGGCGCATGGCGGGCCGGGTAAGGGCGGGGCAGGCTGGCGTAGTAGGAATCAAAGAGGCTGCCCACGTCGGAAGTGCGCGGCGTGCGCCAGTCCACGATGGCGGCTGCCATCTCCAGACTGCGGCTGGCTGGCAGGCCCAGCGAGAAAAACAATGCAGCCAGTTGCTCGGCGGAAACCAGATTGATATTCAACTTGGCATTTTCCGGCACGACTTCCACCCGGGAGAATCCGCTGGGGAATTCAAACTCCAGCCATCTTTGCCCGGGGCGATAATCAACCGCCCGGTCCGTGGCTGGGGTCATTGAGGGGCGGACAATGGAATGAATGGCGGCTTCGATGCCTCCCCGCGCCAGATAGTAGCTGCGCTGGGCTTCGATCTGGTTGCTGACGGCCTCCACCTCGGTGCGAACCAGATAGGAGGTGGTCATGCCCATAAAGCTCAGAGCAACGGTCAGCCAGAGGACTGCGAGCAGCGCCACGCCGCGCTGCTTTTTCGCTCCGTTTATTTTCTTCACCCCGAGTGATCTTTTCATTCCGACCTCAGAGAAAAATCCCGGATAGCGGAGGTAATGGAAACCGGCGTCAATCCGCTTGTTTCTGCTGACGACACTGCGCGGATGGTCATGCTCCTCGGCAATTCCTCGTTGAAGCTCGTCCACTGATCCGTCCAAACTCCGGGTTCAGGCGGACGATGGCTGTAATACTCAAAGTGGCATTCCTCCAGGTCCTCGAGCAGCACCACCGTTTGCGGTCCGCGCTTGAACGGCGCAAACTGCAGGACTCTTCCCCTGGGGCTTGCCTCTGCTCCTGTAATGAGGGCTCCCAACTCTTCTTTGCTGGTGAGGGGAAATTCATTCAGCAACAGTTGCTTGGTTCCACCCGCTTGCTCCGTCACCTGATACTCGATGAGGTACAGACCCGAACGAGCACGGCCGGTCAGAGAGTAATGACTGAGGAAGCGGGCTGCCTGCGGCTCTCCTTGAAAAAAGAATTCCTGGCCGCCCCGCTGGGTCCGGGCCCGGTAAGGCACCATGGAGGCCATCTGTTGCTGCAAGAGATGATGGGTTGCCAGGACCTTCCGGTCCTGGGAGAGGCGGCTGTTCGCCTTTTGCCACGCCGAGGTAGCAATCCCCCATCCGAATAGAATGATCGTCGCCAGCAAGGAGAGGATGGTGATCGAGATGAGAAGTTCCAGCAGGGTAAAGCCTGCGGCTCGTCTGGTTCGCAATGAGAGGTTGTTTGTCTTCATTGTCGCGCCCTCAGAGGTTCCCTGCGAAGCTGATAGGTCTCAAACGACATCTTCTTCTCTTCATTTTCCGGGCCGGACTCCCAGAACACGTCCAGCTCGACGCGCACCAGGATGGTCTCCCCTGGCGTCGGCTCCGGAGAGGAGCGGAAGCGGGTGCTGCGCGATTCCCAACGGAACCGCTCGTCCCAGCGCCCTTGAATCTTTTCATCGAGCGGTGTTTCTGCAATGACCCCGTCGTCGGTTTCAAAACCCGCTGCCAGCAGCTCGTTCAGCTTGCTCGGTCCGAGCAACAGCGCCTGTTCCGGCGCCTGAAGCCGGCTCAGGTTGCCGAGCGCGCCGGAGAGCAGCCCGAACAGAGCCGCGACGGCGGTTCCCAGGATCGCGGTGGCAACCAGGACCTCGAGCAATGTGAAGCCCTTTTCCAACAGCGGCGCCGGATTTTTTCGGTCCCTGAGTTTCATAAGTCGTCTACTTTCGGGAAGCCGGTCAAAGGATCGGTTGACACCTGCACCTTCCGGCGCGGGTTTTCCAGCACGACTTGGAATGGATCCGAGCCTCCGTCGGGCGAAAACAGAAACCGCCGGATTCGTGAAGGAGCATCCTCTTCGTCGGGGAGAATCTCCCCGATACGGACTGTTGCCGGAAGCTCAAAGCTTCGGCGAATGACGCTGCCGCTTTGGCCGGTGGCGTTGGTTTCCGTAGTTGCGTCCATATCCATAACGGAGATCGTCCCGGATTCCGTGTCGATCTCCAGTTGAAAAAAGCTTTGCCGGTAGATGGCCTGATCGCGGGCGTACTTGGCTGCGGCAGCCAGCCGCCGGGCCGAGGAGCGCAGCTCCAGCGTGCCGAGTCCGGAACGGACGGAAGGAAACACAACGGCCAATAGAATGGAGGCCAGCGCTGCCACCACCAGCAACTCCAGCAGGGTGATCCCGCGCTGTTGGGTTTTCTTGTTTCTCACCATAAAAACCATTGCGTCTGTGAACGCTCCCTCTTGCCGCCGCTGCTTCCTATCGAGTGCTCCAACTGACGATGTCTGCATCTTCTTCCTCGCCGCCCCTCCGCCCGTCCGATCCCAGCGAAATAATGTCCGGCTCATCGCCGTGTTCGCCTGGGAACTGGTAAACGTATTCATTGCCCCAAGGGTCCAGAGGAATCTCCTGCGGCAGGTAAGGGCCGTCCCAGCGCTTCTCTTCCTCCGGCTGGGTCCGCAATGCCTCCAGCCCATGTTCGGTTGTGGGAAAGCGGCTGGTGTCCAGTTTGTAAATACCCAGCGCGGTTTGGAAGGAACTGATCTGCGCACGCGCCGCCGTGGCCCGTGCCCTGCCCACCTGCCGGAAGAGGCGCGGACCCACCAGCGATGCGAACAGCGCAATGATGGTCACCACGACAAGCAGTTCAATGAGGGTCACGCCCGCTTCGCGACTGCGGCCTCTCCCTGGGGTAACAGCATGTCTTTTTTCTGCTTTGCGACTTGCGCTTTGCATCGTGCACCTCACACTGGAATGGGGCATCCTGGAACGGGACATCCTAGAACGGGACGTCATTGATGCTGGTGATGGCCAGCAACAGCGAAAGCACGATCACTCCAACCGTCAGTCCCATGCCCAAAATCACTACCGGTTCAAACAACGCGGTGAGCCGCCGGATGGCGACCCGTGTTTCATTCTCATAGATCGTTGCCAATCGCTCGAACATACTGTCCAGGTGTCCGGTTTCTTCGCCTACCCGCAGCAGGTGCCCCGCCAGCGGAGGAAAAACGCCGGACTGGCCAACCGGCGCCGCGATTCCCTCGCCGCGTTTCACGGCCTGAGTCACACTGCCGAGCGCCCGCGCGATCACGGTGTTGGCAATCATCTCTTTTACAATTCCGAGCGATTGCACCAGGGGGACACTGTTAGCCACCAGCGTGGACATGGTCCTGGCGAAGCGGGCCGTTTCCGCCTTCCGCAGCAGCTCGCCCACCACGGGAAGACGGAGCTGGAAGCGGTCCCAGCGCTCGCGGCCAGCCGGTGTGCGGATGGCGCGGCGAAAGAAAAAAATCCCGGCGATGGCAGCCAGGAGAACTACAATGCCATATCGCTGGAGCAGTTCGCTGGCTCGCAGCAACAGGTAAGTAGGCAGCGGTATCGGCAAACCGGTGGATTCGAAAACCTGGGCGAAGCGGGGAATCACAAAGTTCATCAGCACCAGAATGGAACCGATCGCCACCAGGCTCAGCATCGCGGGATAGATCATCGATGAGATCAAATGGCCGCGCCATTCCGCCGACGAAGCTTCAAACTCCGCCAGCCGCTCAAAAACCAGATGCAGTGCGCCGCTGGCCTGCCCCGCGCGCACCATGTTGACGTATAGCTTGGAGAAGACTCTGCCTTGCGCCGCCAGGGCATCCGCCAACGACTTGCCCGATTTCACCTCGCGCAGCACGCCGGCGACGATCTCCCGGAAGGCCTTGCTTTCGGTGAGTTCTAAACAGATCGACAAAGCACGATCCAGCGGGACGCCGGCATTCAGCAAGGTGGAAAGTTCCTGCGTGAAGCGGAGGCGGTCTTGGCTCGTGACGCGCCGGCCAACCAGGCCGCTCCAGGATTTGGTCCCGCTGGAATTCAGAAAGGAGCTCAGCCAGTTCTCCCGGCGGGTGGCGGAATCCCCTTGCGACAGGCCAATGTGCACGGGCACAAGCCCCAGAGCTTGCAACTTCCGAGCGACCCCTTTTTCCGAGACGCCCTCCTGCACTCCTTGTTCCAGAAGGCCCGCGGCGGTTACAGCCCGATAATAATAGGTAGCCATAGTTCGTCAGTGCGGAAGTTCGTTAGTGCTGAGTGCTTCCGTTCTTTTGCCCGGAATGCAAACGGGTTGCCCAGGCAGCTTCGCTAAAACTCTTGTGTCACCCGCAAGATCTCTTCGGGAGTGGTAATTCCGGCGGCCACCTTCTGCTGCCCGTCCTCGCGCAAGGTGCGCATGCCTTGGGCGCGCGCGGCGCGGGCCAGAGTGCCGGCGTCGGAGTTGGCCAAAATCATCTTGCGGATTTCCTCGTTCAGTTCCATCATCTCGAAAATTCCCACACGGGATTGAAAGCCTGTGTGCGAACAGGCTTCGCACCCCGCGCCGCGGTAAATCCGATATTCTCCCTCCGGGGCATCCAAGCCCCGCGAGCGCAGCCAGTCTCCCGCGACAATCTCTTCCTGTTTGCATTCCGGGCAGTTCACCCGGACCAGCCGCTGCGCCAGAACGGCGACCAGAGACGAAGTGAGCAGGAAACTTTCTATTCCCATGTCCGTCAAGCGGGTAATGGCGCTGGGCGCGTCGTTGGTGTGCAGGGTGCTGAAGACCAGATGGCCGGTCAGGGCGGCGCGGATGGCGATCTCCGCCGTCTCGCGGTCCCGGATTTCCCCCACCATGATGACATCCGGGTCCTGGCGCACGATGTGCCGCAAGCCGGAGGCGAAGGTGAGCCCGATTTGGGTGTTGACGTGAATCTGGTTGATTCCGTCCATCTGGTATTCGACCGGGTCCTCGATGGTAATAATTTTCCGGTCGAGCGTGTTGATCCGCTTCAATGCGCTGTAGAGGGTTGTAGATTTGCCGCTGCCGGTAGGACCCGTCACCAAAAATATTCCATACGGGCGGGAGGAAAAATGCTCCATGCGCGCCATCATGGCGGCGGAAAATCCCAAACGGCCCAGCTCGTAACGGTCACTTTCGCTGCGGTCGAGCAGGCGCATGACCACGCCCTCGCCGTGGAGAGTGGGAAGCGTGGAGACGCGCAAATCCACATCCCGGCCCAGGATCTTCAGTTGAATGCGGCCGTCCTGTGGCAGGCGGTGCTCGGCAATGTTCAGCTTGGCCATCAGCTTGACGCGGGATAACACCGCCGATTGCAAGGAGCGGGGAGGCGCCTCCACCGGATGCAACACTCCGTCCAGGCGGTAGCGGACCCGGAATTTTTTCTCAAGCGGTTCCAGGTGGATGTCGCTGGCGCGCCGCTCCACCGCATGGGCAATCAAGCTGTTGACCAGACGAATGACGGGAACCTCGCTGGCCATATCCCGCAGATGCTCGATGTCTTCCTCGGATTAGGGGCGTCTCTGCCGTGGCAGGATCAGGCGTATCGGTTTCCGGATCGGGGTAGTATCGCTCGAGCGCCGCCAGGATTTCCTGTTCGGAGCAGAGCAGCACCTTCACCGCCAATTGAGTGGAGAGGCGCACAGCCGCGATCGTCTCAAAATCGAGCGGGTCCGACATGGCCAGCGTAATTTCCGAGTCCTCCACCCGCACCGGCAAAAATTGAAATTGGCGCATAAAGCGCAAGGAAATGCCGTCCGGCTCAGGTGCGACAGCAGGGAAGTCCCGGGCCGTCACCAGCGGAATTTCCAGTTGCTGGGAGAGCGCCGCCAGAACGTCGCGCGAGGAAACAAACCCCAGGTCTACCAGGATGCGTCCCAGCTTCTCGTGCCGCTCGCGCTGGAGGGCCAGCGACTTCGCCAGTTCATCCTGCTGGAGCAGGTTTTGCTCCATTAACATTTCACCGAGCCGTTTCCGGGAACCCATGGTGTGTGCTGTTTCCTTCTCCGGGAATCTTGAATACTCCAGAGCTAGAACTCCAGGAAGGATTCCTTTTGCCTAAAGTCTTCGGCTGTCAGGTGACGCGCCTGATAATCGAGCAGTGTCCGGCGGCGGATCGAGATCCCCACCTGCATCGGCAAGCCTTCGTCCTCTTCGACCGGAAGGTTGAAGAGGTGAACCACGACCGCGAGGTTGTCTTCCGGGCGCATCGCATTCAAGCTTCCGCCGTACCCCAGCAACAGTTCGCTCAGGATGTTTTTGAGTTGCTGAATCCGTTCTTCCTTCGATTCCTGTACTTTTTGCAGTTCCTCTGGCGTGTAGGGCCTGAGGTCGAAGGGCGTGATCAGCCGCATCGGGTGCAGGTTGACTTCCAGGTGGAAGGCCACGCCAAAACCCGGCAGAACCATTCCTTTGGCATCCTGCAGCAGAGAAAAAGGCCGTTCAAAGGTCTGTTGGATGCTGCGGTTGAGGATATCCTGAAAGATTTGCATTTGATTTTTCAGGCTGCGCCGGTCCACCTCTGCCAGGAGAGACGTGCTTCTGCCCGTCTGACCGGAGGAAGCGTTCCGGCTGTCGCGCGGCATCGGAGCGTTGCTTTCCATTTGTGCAAACGCTGATGAGTTTATCCACAAGCTCGCAGCTAAAAGAAAACCGAAAATTCGCAGATTCTTTTTCATCTATTCCCTCCCCGGAGCGCACCCTCCGGAGCGTACCCAAAGATGCGCCGGTAGTCTGTTGATTACTGTGCAGGCGACGCCGACCCGACTTGGCGCACCAATGCTCCCATCATGTATTGGCTCTGTACCTGCTCCTTCCACATCATGGTTTGCGCGGCCTGGAAATAGCGGAAGCTCGCGGCCATCTCCCGGAGGTCGCGCCGCCGCCGCTGTTCGGTTTGTTGTGCAGCCGTTTCCACGAGCAGGGTGGCGTTGTTCTGTTGTCTGGTTTCGCTGGCGGCCACGGCCTCGGCGATCAGCTCGCGAACTTCAGCACGAGAAAGAGCGCGAGAGCCTGCCACCGCCGGAGCGATATTGGAGGAGTTCTCCGCGGAAGTGGCGGCTGCCGGAACGCCGAAAGCAATCTGAAAATTCCCCTCTTCGTAGGAAACGGTGGTCCGGAACAGAGCCAGCAGCGCAATGGCGATGCACAGAAGCCCGCCTCCGGCCAGTGCCAGACGTGCCCCGGCAGGCCAGAACGCTCCCCATCGGCTGACGGGCTCCGCCACCACAGCAATCCTTTTGGGAATTTCCTCGGAAGCTTCTCCGCGAACCAGCAGAGCCATGGTCTGCTTGAGTTGGGCGAACTCCTCTGCACAGACGCCGCAGTCCTGCAAGTGGCGTCCGATTTCTTCCCGGTCCTTGCCGGAGGCCTCCTCCAGCAGGTATTCCACCAAAACCAATTTGGCTTGCTCGCAATTCATCTGGAACTCCTTATCAGCACGCAGCAGATGGGGAGAATTTCTGCGAGAGCAAAAAAGCTGCTCTATTTTTCCCCGGATTGCTTCCGTTCCGCTTAACCGTTCGAATCAACTGGGGAGTCTTATCCCCGGCGCTCGAAAACAGCCGGTGTCGTTCGATGGGGTGTCAGTATGGTCTTGAGTTGCGCAAACCCCGCGTAGATTCTGGATTTCACCGTGCTCACCGGGCAGGCGAGGATCTCTGCAATTTCGGCAAACCGGAACCCGTGGTATACCTTCAGCACGATCGCTTCCCGTTGTTCCGGCGTCAGAGTTTCCAGAGCCTTCGCCACCGTGAGCTTCAGTTCCAATCCGGCCACCGATCTTGCCGGGCCGATTGGAATCGCGGAGGTCTTGCGTTGGAAAAGAGCGCCTTCCCCATCTTCTTCCGGCCAGCTTTCCGCACGCTCCAAAGGGGTCCTGCTGCGGAAATGCGAATAGGCCAGATTGCGGGCGATTCGAAAGAGCCACTGCGGAAACTTTTCTGAATCTGCCAGGGTACCGAGACTGCGGTACGCTTTCAGGAACGCTTCCTGGCAGAGATCCAGGGAATCCTCCCGGTTGCCGAGCAGGCCAAGCAGATAATTGTAGAGACGCTTTTCCCAGCGCGTGACCAGTGCGTTGAACGCCTCTACATTGCCGTCGCGTGCTCTTGCCACCAACCGGGCATCTGGCTCCTTACGAAGAAACAACACCCGACTCCCAATAGGAAAGACGCCAGAGGAAGAGAAAAAGTCTGGACGTCTGAAAATTTATTTTTCGAGCCAATATACCACGGCGGGAAGCCTAAAAAAGCGGATGTAAACTCTGGAGGGTAAGCATTATTGGTCCAGCGCCAGCCGGGCGTCAGCCTGTATCTCCCAGGAGGCAAACTGCCCGGCCTGGAATCTTGGGTGGGAAGGCGGCGGCGCTCTAATCGCGACCCGCAGAGATGAGGCAGTCAGGAGACAATTGACAATTGTCAGCAATCACGCTACTGTCGGTCCGTGATCCAGAACTTCCGGCACAAAGGGCTCAGACGGCTGTTTGCGAACGGCGAGCCGCAGGGAATCCGCGCTGATCTAGTGGAGAAGGTAGAGAACATCCTCGCCGTGCTGAACCGCGCGCGGGCACCGGCGGACATGGACCTGCCAGGCTTCCGGCTGCATCGGCTCAAAGGCGACCGGAAAGGTTTCTGGAGCGTTACAGTTCGGGCCAATTGGCGCGTGACCTTCCGTTTCGAAAACGGGAAGGCTTACGACCTTGATTTAGTGGACTACCATTAGGAGGAACCGCGATGCGCATGAAGAACCCACCCCACCCGGGCCGGATTGTGCGGCAGGAGTGCGTCGAGCCGCTGGGGCTTACGATTACCCAAGCCGCGCGCGCTTTGGGCGTGACCCGACAGGCCCTCAACAACCTCGTGAATGGCAAGGCCGGGGTTTCCCCGGAGATGGCCATCCGGCTTTCCAAGGCCTTCGGCAGCAGCCCCGAAGTATGGCTCGGGATGCAGATGGAATACGATTTGGCGCGGGCGGAAAAGAAAGCCGGGCACATCAAGGTCAGGCGGATCAAGCCTAAACACGTTGCGGCGTAGACCGGAAGCAACCGGCGATGTCCATGTATAATTACGACCGTGAGGGCATGACTGCGGCAGACCGGTGGTTTCACTTTAGGATGACCGGCTGTCGGTTTATCCAAGTCACCCTAAACAGAAGTTAGCTGAGCCTAAGGATCACCGACATGAAGATTCCCGACTCCGTTCCTTGGCGTTCCACGGGCAGGACCCTCGGCAGTGGAGGGCAGGGCGATGTCCACCTTGTCACCCGACGCGACCAGCCGGAAGGCGCACGGTACGCCCTGAAAGCACTTCGAAATGTGCAATCGCGCCAGGCGAGAGAGCGCTTTCGGCGAGAGATCGAGGCTGTGAAGCACCTTGATCATCCGGCCATCGCCAAGATCATTGATCAATCAGAGCCAGACGATCCCTTCCAGTTCTACGTGATGGAGTTTTATGAGGGGGCCAAAACGCTCGCCAGTGTCATTTTCTCCGACTCGAATCCGTATCGTGGAAAGGCGATAGAATGCCTCGACCTGTTCGAGCAG
>JADFGZ010000160.1 GCA_022567475.1 Acidobacteriota bacterium
TGCTTTGCCGCTCTGTTTTTGGTTGCCTTTGCCGCTCTCTCACGCTATTGTTTGAATTCCGATTTTAGATTCCTGATCTTGATTAACTATCCGGAGGTAGCCGTAATGAAGAGAAACCTTTGCGTTTTCCACCATGTTCTCCACTGGGTCCCATTTCTGGCGGTTTTCGCGGCTTTGAGCTTCGCGCCGCTGGCGCAATCCGCTGACGTAATCCAGACCTCCGGCGGTGAGCTTCGCATCACCCCGATTGGCCATGGCAGCCTCATGCTGGAGTTCGGGGGCAAGACCATTCACGTTGACCCCGCCAGCCGCGGGGGAGGGGACTTCACCGGTCTTCCCAAAGCCGACCTGATTCTGGTGACCGATGTTCACGGCGACCATCAGGACCGCGACCTGATCAATGATTTGAAACAGGCCTCGACCATCGTCGTAGCGCCTCCCTCCGTCGCCCAGACTATCACCGAGGCGCAGACCATCAGCAACGGCGAGACAAAAACCATAGCGGGTATCCGGATTGAAGCCGTGCCGATGTACAACCTGACTCGGGGACCGGAGCCGGGCAAGCTGTTCCACGACAAAGGCCGGGGCAACGGCTACATCCTGACCCTGGCGGACAAGCGTGTCTATATTTCCGGCGACACCGCATGCACCCCGGAGATGAAAGGCTTGCAGAACATCGACGTCGCTTTCGTCTGCATGAACCTTCCCTATACGATGACTCCGGGCGAGGCGGCCGAGTGCGTGGAAAGCTTCCGGCCCAAGGTGGTCTATCCCTATCATTACCGGGGCAGCAACACGCAGGAATTCGCCGACGCGCTCAGCAACACAGCAGGTGTGGAAGTTCGCCTCCGCGAGTGGTATGCGGAATAAGTTGTTTGAACAATCTGTAGGCAGGACACGGAGGACAACGTGGCCGACTTGAAAGATCGCATGATCCGAGCCGCCAAGCTGGATGTCAACCTCTACGAGGAGGTGGAGGCGGACCGGGACTCCATGGGCCAAGCCATGACGGTGGTGATCCTATCGAGCCTCGCGGCAGGCATCGGCTCTATCTCGAGCGGAGGGGTCTCGGGGATCTTCTGGGGCACGTTCGCGGCGCTGGCCGGCTGGTTCATCTGGGCTTTTCTCACCTATTTTATCGGCACCCGGATTCTGCCGGAGCCTCAGACACGGGCTGACGTGGGAGAGCTGTTGCGGACCACCGGCTTCTCCAGTTCGCCCGGGGTCCTTCGAGTCTTTGGAGTGGTGCCCGTTCTGGGGGGCCTGGTTTTCTTTGTCACCGCAATCTGGATGCTGGTGGCGATGGTCATCGCGGTGCGGCAGGCGCTGGACTACAAGAGCACGGGCCGCGCCGTGGGAGTCTGCGTGCTGGGCTGGATCGTGCAGATAGTCCTTATCCTCCTGCTTGCCGGAATCACAGGTGGCTTGCGATCACCGGCCTGATTCCGTCTGGGCTTCCGCCCCGGATACCGTTCAAGCCGGACTGGTATCCGGCCCACCCTTTGAGGCAATAGCTCCAAGACGCCTTTCCCGCCTGCTCGGCGATGATCTCCGGCATGCCTTCTCTGCGCACTCGCCGGCAATGGAACCATTGGACAATTTAGGATGATCTGCAATGCGGAGTATCGCCAATGCGTAGTATCACCCACTTGGAACGGCCACATTGCGGCGCGGCGCTCGATGCGGCTGCTGCTCCCGCCAAAAAACGCTGATTGCCCCGGCCTGTGATACCCTTTTTAAGTAATGAACTCCCGCATCCGAATGATCGCCATCGATCTTGATGGTACGCTGCTCAACTCGAAAAAACGCATCTCCGAGAGGGATATCGAGGCGCTCCAGGCTGCTGTCCATCGCGGCGTAGAGATTGTGCCGGTCACCGGCAGGAACTTCTACTTTGCTCTCTCCAAGGTGGAGCTGCTCCCTTTCGACGTTCCGCTGATCGCCAGCAACGGCGCCATCATCCGGTCAAAGGAAGGCGAGACTTTCCTGCGGCACCTGCTGCCGGCAGAGGTTGCGGCAAGTGTGCTCGAAGCCACGCGCGCGTTTCGGCCTTATACGGTCCTCATGTATGACCAGCCGGGAGCCGGGCAACTGCGAATTGAATCCGTGAAGAGCGGACACTCCTCCGGCGGACAAACGATGCAGCCTGCCAACAGCGTGGCCATGTCGGGGTGGCTGGAGCGCAACCGGGAGCGCGTTCAGTACGCCGTTGCTTTGGAAGATGCTTTGGACGGCGACCCTTTGGAGATCATGTTCGCCGGCCCGGTCTCCGTCATGCGCGCGGTCGAAGCCTGCCTGGGAGACGGTTCGGGCGGGAACCGTTCGGGAAACTTGCAGCCGTCGATCAACCGCTTTCAGTCGAACAGCCGCTTTCAGTTGTTGCGCACTGAATATCCGAAGAGAGATATGAGCATCCTGGACGTGATCCGCGCGGGCGCTTCCAAGGGGAACGCGCTGGAGCACTGGAGCCGGATGCGAGGCATTGCCGCCGCCGAGGTCATGGCGATTGGGGATAACTACAACGACCTGGAGATGCTGCGGTTTGCCGGGCTTCCCGTGGTCATGGGCAACGCCGATGAGGCCTTAAAGCAATATATAAAGCAACAGGGCTGGGCCGCCACGCTCGACTGCGACTCAGGCGGCGTCGCTCATGCCATTGAACAGTATGTCCTCTAGCTTGTTTTAAGCTGCTTCGCCAACCCGTCGCGCGCGCTTTCCGGAAATCTGCTTCGTCTATTCTGTCCAAGGAAACTGCAGCAAACTATTATTTCTGTTTTTTTATCTTGGCTGCTGCGTGGAGGGCAATCCCGGAAACGGAGGGCGCGGGAAAACCGGAGCAGTGGGTCGTCGCACATCGCGAGGCGGAGCGCCGAGCGACTGCGGTGCCTGACGAGTTGAGCTTCCAGGGGGAATGAAACCCCTGGGATAAGTGGTCGGCGTCTGGCCTGGTGGCTGTTGCGTGGCGGATGGTGTCTGCGCCTGGGACTGAACCCCTGTAATTTTTGCGAGAGCCGCCACGCCGATCGGGTCCCAGCGAAAATTGTAAATAAATTCCCAGTCGTCATGCTGCCTGTAGCCGTTGAAGACTTTGATGGACCCTTCCGTGCTCTGGCTGGCCACGCCGGCAATGCCTCCGCCTCCGAACACCTGTGCGCCGGAGCTTTGTGCGGAAGCGTTGAAAGCTCCGGAAGTGGCGGGCGAGACCGGAGGCTTGCTCTGTGGCACTCCAAAAGGAATCTGGCCGGTCAGGGAAGGATTGAGGTTGGGTTGCCCTTGCGCAAATGCCCTCGGTTGCTGCAAAGGATTGGCGCTGGGATTTGCCGAGGAGCTTAGGGCGGGCGCAGCAGACTGTAACTGCCCGAAGATTGCCTGGCCAATGGCTTGACTGGATGCTTGCAAGGGACCGCCCAATGCGGCCTGTGCCGGGCTTTGTCCCGCCAGGGGTCTCCCTGCGGGCCCCCCGCCGGATGGGGTCTGAAACATTCCCGGCGAAGCTTCCAAGCCCGTGCCGCCCTGCTGGGAGGGAGTCAGAGCGTCCAGATTGGCCGGAGGCTTGGGAGGGTTCTTCGCGTCCGGAAAGCTGCCGCCCGGCCCGACGTGAATCAACCGCCAGTCGGCTTCCTTTGTCATGGGGTCGAGGTACGCCTTGCGGAGGAAGCGGATACCGTTGGTTTTCTCAAGCTCTTCCAGGGAGTTGGGGTAGCGGCCAAACTTGCGAAAAAAAAGCTGGATGGCCCGCTGGTATTGCTGGCCGCGAAAAAGCAGCTCTTCCTCTTTCTCTCGCTGCCCTTCAAAGGCCACCTGCGGAATGATGGCGGAAAGTCCCACCACCAGCAGGGCGGAGAACATGACGAAGACCAGCAGCACGTAGCCCTTTTCGCTTTTCCGCACGGGTGTTTCGGTCGGTTTGGCAGCAACGGCTGCTTCCCGGTGAAACGGCGGTTGTGGCTTTTTTGTTCTCATTCTTTCCTTCGCATTTCGCTGTTTCTGTCTGCTGCCGCGCTGCTTCTTTTCCGGAACACCTACTCTTCAATCAACGGAAGCTGCTGGCGCCGTTTATCCCGGCTGTCCTCCATCTCAATGGAGTTCATCCGGATTTGGATGATCTTGTACCGCTTGGCGATCAGGTCCCCCTCTTCGCCGATGAAGATCTCCTCCCCGTCGGTCAAGAATGCTTTTTTGTGAGAGGTTCCCGGACGGCTGGCCACGCCATAGAACTTCAAGGGTATGTCGAGCGGCTGCGGAGCAGAGGGAGAAGGGCGAGCGGGCACGGGAGATTCGATCCTGGGGGCAGTCGCCGGCGCGGACGGCGGGGGAGGCGTATAAAACTGGAAGATGTTGCGGGACTCTCCGGCGTACTTCACGTGTTTGCTTCGCTCCAGGAGGTCCACGCGGAGTGTCGGGTCCAGCGCCGCCAGTTGCTGCTGACTCAATGTCCCGTCCCGGGAAGGGGACGAGGCCCGGCGAGAACCAGGAGCGGAATCGGCAGCAGCATCGGCATCACCCAACGCATTGCTTTCCGCCGACAAGCGGGGCTCTTCCGGCAGGAAAAAGTTTCGGTACACGAAAAAGGCGCAGATCGCTGCCAGCGCCAGCAGCGCGATCAGTTTCCCGCGTTCTTGTGTGCCAATCTGCATGGGCTCCTGGCCTCTAAGAGGGCACGAAGTAGGTTTCCATTCGCAAAGTCAGACGCAGCCCCCGGCTGATGGCGCCCGAGACATTCAAGCTGTCAATAATCCAGAATAGCTGCGACTGCTCCAGGCGATTGATGAACTGCACCAGGTCGGAGTATTCGCCCGCAACAGTCAGGGTGGCCTCCACCTGGACCAAATCCTGATCGGGTTCTTCCTGTAAAGCGTAATTGACGCCGGCGGTCTCCAGCCGGTTTTGAGTGGCGAGCCGCTCCAGATCCTCGATCATCACGGAGAAGGCGCCCTCCCGGAGCAAGAGGTTCTGCCGGGAGAATTGCTGCCGGTTCTGGATGGCGTCTTGCAGCTTGATTTTCAGATCGCGCATTTGCTCCACCATGCTCCGGGCGGTTTCGTGCTCGGTGCGAAGCCTCTGGAATTCGTTCTGCCGCGCCTGGAGGGAGGGGCCGGGAGGCCAGAAAACCAGAAGCATCAACAAACCGTCGGCAGCCAGCAAGAGGCCCAGAGTCGTCCGGAGGCGTGCGCGGGCGGGCTTTCCCCCATTCCTGTCCGAGGAGGTGGCGGAGCCGCCGAGACGAAGGAATCCGGCAAGTCGCATGGGCTATCTCTCCTCCTTTTGCAAGAGTTCTTGAGAAGCATGCGCCAGCGTTGCCGGCGTCTTTGTGCTTAAGGTCACGGCAGCCTCTGGTGAAGAAGCTTGGGCGGAAGCGACCCCTTTTTCTGGAGCAACCTCTTGGTCTAAAGTGACCCCTTCTTCTAGATCAACTTGGTCGTACAGGACGCTCAAGTCCAGCGTGATCTGGCCGTCCGTGCTCGCCGTCGAGGATGGCCGCTGAGCATGCACTACCGGCGATCCGAACTGCGGAGCCGCTTCCAGCTTTTTGAGAAACTCCACGAGCGGGCCCATGCTGGCCGCCGCCACCGTGAGGTTCACCTCCACCTGCTGGTCCCGGTTCAAGCGGGGGCGAATGGCGGTCACCTGCGCGCGTGCCGGCAGAATAGTTTCCAGGTCCATGAACATCTGGGTCCAGGAGAGGCTCTTGCGAACGATGAGCGAATTCAGGAAAGCGGAACGGTCTCGAATCTCCTGCACCTCGGGCCTCCCCAGCCATTGCTCCAGCTCCTGTTGTTCGCGGCCGAGTTCCGCCATCGCTGTTTCCAACTGGTTGCTCTGCTCGGTCAGCAAACGGGTGTCCCTGCGATTCTGCCAGTCGTTCCAGGCCACCACCGAGGCCAGCGCCACCAGCAAAATCGCGGCCAAGCCGGCGGCATTGTAGTAAGGCCGCAGGTTCTCATAGGGCCGGGAAGCCAGATTGATCGGAACTCTCATACGCCTGTTTGCTCCCTGGCGACGCCCAGCAGGGCTGCGAAATGCCGTTCCCATCGGCTGCGGTCTGCATCCGCGCCGCCGTGCTGCTCCGGCACAAGGGGAGCGGTTTTCAAATGCATCTCGCCTTCGAGCGCCTCCGCAATCGCCGCGCTGTTTTCTCCCAGACCGCACAGGTAGGCTTGCTGCAAGGGGCCCTCAAAGTTGTCCTGAAAATAAACGACGGAAGGATGGAGCACCTCCAGAACATCCGCCGGCGACAGCAAACCCTCTCCGCTCGCATCCACTCCCACGGTCCGAAACAGCCGCAGATGGCTGCCTTGCAGGATGGCAGTGGTAAAACCCGGAGGGCTGTACTTCGCAACCAAAACGCCCGGCAGGCCGGGAGTTTTTCCGTTCGATCCTTCCGCTGGAGCCGCGGGCGCCGCTCCGCCGGGCGCGTCTTTCAAGTTTGCAGTCTCGGCCAGCTCCAGCGAAGCCAGCGTGGAAAGCGTCACCCATCGGGGACGGAACCCGAAGCTTTCAGCCAGAGTCTCGTATTGTTGGAGGACGGCTTGGGGCGTCGTGACGGCGACCACCTGCAATTCATTTCCTGCCGGCCGCACAAAGTAGGAAAGGGCCGCCGATTCGATATCGAACGGCACGGATTTTTTCAGCCGCCACTTCACCAGAGGATATGCCTCTTGCGGTTTCTCCGGGAAGGTGTCGAAGTGGAGAACGAACAGACGGGCGGCCTGGTCGGGGATTACCAGAACAGCGTCGGTCGGACGCCTTGCGGAATGAGCCGGGGAGGGGGAGTTCGGAAGAATTCCCAACGAAGAAAGGGCGGCGGCAAAAGCCTGCTGGACCTCCTCCGGCCGTTGGATGTTCTCCCGCAAAGGGGAAGGTTCCACGGCCCCGGCTGAAACCGGCTTCCAGGCGCTTGTTTCGATTTGCGCCGACCCGTGAGACCAGCGCCCCACACTAACGGCTTGGGTGGAGATTTCCACCCCGATCGTGGGCTGCGGGCTGTTCCATAGCTTGCTCCAAAACCGCGCTGCCGCGCTGGCCTTCGTTTGTGCGCCGTTTTCCCGCATAGTGCCGTGAGTTCCTTTTATCTATCTTCCTGCGATGGCTTGCCCCATCATGGTTCACTCGATAAAGGTGATCTTGTTGATCTCCTTCAACGTGGTCACGCCGAGCTTGACCTTTTCGACGGCAGACTCGCGCAGCGATGTCAAACCTTTTTCCTGTGCAGCCCGCCGAATCTCCGAGGTGGGCCGTTTCTCCAGGATCAATTCCCGAATGTGATCCGTGAGTTCCAGCAGCTCCTGAATCGCCGTGCGTCCCCGAAACCCGGTTCCGGAACACTCAATGCACCCAGTCCCTTCGTAGAAAGGCACCCCGGACCAGACGGCGGGGGGCAGGCCGGATTCCTCCAGCACAGAATCGGGATAGCGAACCTGTGTCTTGCAATTGTGGCAAATCACGCGGGCCAGACGTTGCGCCAGGATACAGTTGAGCGAAGAGACGAAGTTGTAAGGTTCCACGCCCATATGCACAAAGCGCCCGATCACATCGACCACGTTGTTGGCGTGAACGGTGGTAAAAACCAGATGCCCGGTGAGGGCGGACTGGATGGCGATCTGGGCTGTCTCGTTGTCGCGGATTTCTCCCACCATGATCTTGTCCGGGTCGTGCCGCAGGATGGAGCGCAGGCCCCGCGCGAAGGTCAGCCCTTTCTTCTCATTGACCGGGATTTGCGTGATTCCGCGAATCTGGTACTCGACCGGGTCTTCAATGGTGATGATCTTATCTTCGTCGGTGCGAATTTCGTTGAGCGCTGCGTACAAGGTGGTTGTTTTGCCGCTGCCGGTAGGCCCCGTGACCAGCACCAGGCCGTAAGGCTCCGAGATGAAATGACGGAACTTTTTCAGGTCCGTTTCCGTGAAGCCGACGACGTCGAGCGTCAGGTTGTGGAATTTTTCGCTCATCGATTCCTTGTCCAGGACGCGCAGGACGGCGTCCTCGCCGTGGATGGCGGGCATGATGGAGACGCGGAAATCAATGTAACGGTTCTTGTAGCGGACCCGGAAGCGGCCGTCCTGGGGCACGCGCCGCTCGGCGATGTCCAGCTCCGACATGACCTTGATGCGCGAGATGATGGCGGACTGAAATTCTTTGGAGATCGGCTGCATGGCCTGGTGCAACACTCCGTCGATCCGGTACTTGATCATCACCTCGTTGTCGCGGGTCTCAATGTGAATGTCGCTGGCCCTGCGCTCCAGGGCCGTAAAAATCGTGGTGTCGACCAGCCGGATGACCGGGCTGATCTCGCTGTCCCGCGTCAGGCGGTCGATGGAGATGGTCTCCTCGCCGTTTTCTTCCTCGCGGATGACGTCCAGCGTGAAGCCCGCGGTCGCCTCGTCGAGCACCCGCTGGGACTGTTCGGTTTTCTTGAGGTAGTCGCTGATCTCCGCAAGGGTGGCTACGCGGACGACCAGGCGCTTGTCGAGCAGCAGCGACACCTCGTCGATCATCATCAGCTGGCTGGGGTCCGCCATGGCGATCTCCAGCGTGTCTCCCTCGGCCCGCAAGGGAACAAAGTTGTAGCGGAACATCAGGTCCACCGGGATGGTGCGGAACAGTTCATGGTCGACCTTGTAATTCCGCAGACGGATAAACTCGCAGCGGTAGCGGGCCGCCATTTGCCGGCTGTGCTCCTGTTCCTGCGCGGCATCCTTTACTTCAACCCCGCTGCCGAGTTTCGCCGCACCGCTGGGGTGTTTGTTCTCCATGCCTTATTATCCTACCTTGCCTGCCAGAGAAAAGATCGGCAGATAGAGCGCCACTAAAACAAACGCCACTACCAAGCCCATAACGATCAGGATGGCCGGTTCGACCAGCGTCAGCATGGCGGTCAGATTCGTGCTGACTTCCTCCTCAAAAAATTCCGCCACGCTGGTCAGCATCTGGTGCATGGCGCCCGAGGACTCTCCGACCTGGATCATCTCGATGGCCATCTCCGGAAAGAAACCCGTCTTTGACAAGCTTTCCCACAGCGGCTTGCCCTCGCGCACTTGGCGGGTGGCGGCTTCCAGGGAATGCCGCAGCAACGGGGAAGTCACCGATTGGCTGGCCGTTTCGAGCGCCTGCACCAGCGGAATTCCCCCGGAAAGCAGCGTTCCCAGGATGCGGGCGAATTGAGCCACTTGGTGCTTGGTCCAAATGCTTCCCGCCAGCGGCAGTTTCATCTTGAAGCGGTCCATCGCCTGCCCGCCGCTTTGCGTCTTACTCCACAACCAGAGACCGAAAGCCATCCCCGCCGGCAGCAGCGTCAACACGATCACATATTGCCTGGAGGCGTCGGTGAACGTGATCAAGGCCTGTGTCATGGGCGGGAGTTGCTCGGACATGGTCCGGTAGAGATCGGCAAAGTTGGGGATGACGTAAGTCACCAGAAAGCCCACCAGGATCGTCACCATGACCAGCAGCAGCGCCGGGTAGACCAGAGAAGCCCGCAGCTTCCTCTTCACGCTCAGGGCCGTGCGCTGGTAACCGATGTAGCGGTCCAGGACCGCTTCCAGGCTGCCGCTCTTCTCGCCGGCCAGCACGGAAGTGATGTAGATATTCGGAAAGATGGCTTGCTCGCGGAAGGCCTCGGAAAGCAAAGAGCCTCCCCGGACGCTATCGCGAATCGCGTGGATGGAACTGCGCAGCCAGG
>JADFGZ010000427.1 GCA_022567475.1 Acidobacteriota bacterium
AATCGACAGGACATCCACGGCCAAGTTTTCCTGACGTGTGTCCAGGCGCGCCCCCAAAATATTGACCTCCAGCGCCGCCAGCGTCCCGGTAACCTTGGCAAACAGTCCCACAGTGTCCGGGCAGCACAGCAAGAGCAGCGTGTTGCCCTCTTCCGGGATGGGAATGAAAGCGACCGCCGGGCCGGTGAAGCGAGCTTGTTCGGCCAGCAGAATCTGCCGCGCAATCAACTCCGGTCTGTGGTCCAGCGGATAACGCGGCGGCAGGAGGGAGAAGTGTTCCTCCATGAGTTTTTGCGCTGTGGCGGGAGGAAGCGGCGCTCCGTCGGCCTCCGCTTCCGGCGGGGCTTGCAGAAGGCTCTGAACCCGAAAGCGAATTTCTTGCAGTTTCTCCCGTTCCCGGGCGCTGGCCGCCTCCAGCCCCAGAAACTCCATGTGAATCTTGCCGTACAACTCCCACAGGAGAGTGTTTTTCCATTCGGTCCACACCTCGGGGGATACGGCGGCGGTATCCGCGTAGGTCAGCAGACACAGCATCGAAAGGGTTTCCATATCGCCGAGCATCTCCGCCGCCTGCCGAGCCACCCGCCGGTCGGAAAGGTCCCGGCGCTGCGAGAGGTGCGCCATCACCAGATGGTGGCGCACCAGCAACTCCACCTGCGCGGCCTTTTTTTCCGGCATTCCCAGACGGGTCGCAATGGCATGGGCCCGCTGTGCGCCTTTGTCGGAGTGTCCGCCGCCCAGCCCTTTGCCCGCATCGTGCAGCAACAAGGCCAGGTACAGAGGAGCGGGGTCGGAGATGTGGTAAATCAGGTCCCGGTAGCGCTCCAGGGAAGGGGGCGGCTTGAGCCAGATCGCGTCCAGCAATTCAATCGCCCGCAGGGTATGCTCATCGGTGGTGTAGCGGTGATAGTAGTCATGCTGCATCAAGCAGGTGATGTGGGCGAACTCGGGCAGGTACTTCCCCAGAAATCTGCAGGAATGCATGGCGCGCAGCGCCGCTCCCACGCGGCCGGGACGGCGCAGCATCTGCAAAAACTCCCGGCTCATTTCCGGGTTGCGCTGCCAGTCGCGGCGGATCATGGACAGATGGTTCCGAACGGCTTTTTTGACGTCTTCTCCGAGCGACAGGCGCTGTTCCTGAGCCACGCTGAATACGCGGATCATCTCGAGCGGAGAGGAAGGGAAACGGCCCTGCGTAGTATCTGCCAGGCGCAGTTCCCCGGCGGCGCGGATCAATTGGAGGCCGCCGGGGAATTCCCATAGCACCTGCCGGGGCAGTTTTCCCTTTTGCTGCTGCGCCGCGGAAAGCACCAGCCGCAACAGATGGTGGAGGTTGTCGGCGTGCTGAAAGTAATCGTGCATCAGCGCTTCCGGCGGCAGCATATGCTTCTGCGGGCGGTATCGCAGCCCGGCCGCGACGTCCTCTTGCAAGGCCAGCGTCAGTTGGTCGGCGCGGCGGTCGGTCGAGTAATGCAATTCGTTCCGCACCCGCGAGAGCCAGTCGTAGCCGCGCTCCGCGCGCTGCCAGTCTCGTTCGGAAACGATGCCTTCCTGGACCAGCCCTCGCCCGCCCCCGGCGCGCCAGCATCCCTGCGCCAGCCAGAGCATGGCGTGGAAATCCCGCATGCCTCCGGGAGACTCCTTCACGTTCGGTTCCACCAAGAAAACGGTTTCCCCCAGCTTCCCGTACCGTTCTTCCAGTTCAGCCCGTTTGCGCTCCACAAACTTTCCGGGATTCGCCGTCCAGTGCCGGTCCATCAGGGTGAGCAGGGCCGCGAAAACTTCGCGTCCGCCAGTGAGCCAGCGCGCGTCCAAGAGAGAGTTTTCCGCCGTAGAATCCTGGCGGGCCATCTCCAAACACTCTTCCGGCGTGCGCCAGCTATGTCCCACCTTCAGCCCAATGTCCCAGAGCAGATAGATCAGCTCTTCGGCCAAAAACCGCCCGAAATGGACCGAGGAGCGGTCATATAAAATCAGAAGGTCCACATCCGAGTGCGGCGAGAGATCCCCGCGCCCGTAACCGCCCACCGCCACCACGGCCGGCTCGGCGCGGTCCCGGCGGGTAGCAGGCTGGCGGGTCTGGTAGCGCTCCATCACCAGGCGGTACAGGTGCGCAATGAGAGCGTCGACCACCTGGCTACGCGCCCGCGCCATCTCCATGCCGCCCAGCCCGTAGCGATGCAGCATGCGCAGGCGATGGGATTCCATGCGCAAAAAACTCCGCAACAGGCGCAGTGTTTCCTCGCCGTCGGCCTGGGACAACTCTCCCAGCCGCTGTTCCGCGCGATGCAATATTTTCCCCGGGTCCAGCTTCATAGCAATTGGTGTACTGGGTTTCCTTCCGCTGCTTCCCTATTATTATGGCATACAGCGGAAGAACGTCCGTTGGGTTAGGAGATAATGAGTTGGGTGATCATGCGTTGGGAGATAATAGAAGCTTTCG
>JADFGZ010000161.1 GCA_022567475.1 Acidobacteriota bacterium
AACGGACCCCCTACTATCTCTTGGGTAGCGGCCTAAATCTGCGTGCCGGGCGAAACCCGCACAGCGACCCCGAAAGCCGCACTACCACCTCAAAGAGGCCAGAGCGATTTGCGCTTGACACTACAGGGCTGGAGATATAGGTTTTCGGGTACGGGTAATGGCGAAGCTCAAAATGGAAATTCCGGCTAAGGAGTAAATCCAATGGGAAAAATAGGGAGAACGACGTTATTAGGTCTCAGCCTCTTCTTGCTCTGTGGGTTGGCGGGCGCCCAGAACATGGTTACTGTCCCGGAAGAAATTGTAACCTACCCCAACATGATTATTCACAACGGCAAGATTGCTACGATGGATGACACCTCCGTCGGCCTGAACACTTCGCCGGGAAGCACCGCCGAAGCGATGGCCGTCCTGGATGACAAAATCCTGGCAATCGGGAGCAATGCACAGATTCTGCGTTTGGCCGGTCCCCAAACCGACAGGATTGACCTGAAAGGCAGGACGGTGATTCCCGGCATCATTAACACCCATGTTCACATCCACAACGACGAATTGAACTACTGGGTAGGCCAGAATCCGGAGGTGCTGACGGAACTGGCGGCGGCCTACAATGTATCTGGCAAGACGGACGAAGAATTGGTGCAAGGGGTCAAGCTGGCGGTTCAGGAACATGTCAGCAAAACCGCCCCAGGCCGTTGGGCCTTTATTGATGTAGGAACCTCCGGGGGTGGCGGCTCGGGAATGGGCCCGGGCGTGGCGTTCTTGGCCGGGAACAAGTTCACCATGCAGATGTTGGACCAACTGGCCCCGAACCACCCCCTGATGCTTCAATCCCACCCCTCCTACGTGGCGAATACTGCGTTCCTGGGTGCCGTGGAAAAGCTTTACGGCTCCGAACTCTCGCTCGAGGCGGCCGGAATCGATGAGCACGGAAGAGTCCGAGGCACAGCGCCCCAGTACAAACGGGGTTTGATCATCGATCAGTATTTCAATACCAGGGTAGGTGAACTCGCCGATATCGTCGAGCAGGCCCTGGCGAAAAACGCCGCGTTGGGTGTGACCACTTTCTCCTCCCACATCATGGGCCTGCGGTTCCTGGATGCCTTCAACATGCTGGTTCGGCAAAATCGTATGCCGATCCGTTTTGCTTACACGCACTGGTTTGGTTTCCAGGCCGGCTATTCAGAAACGGCCAACTTCTACCGGCGAATGGGCGACATGGCCGGGATGGGGGACGACTATATGTGGATGGCCGCCGTGGGCCTGGGAAGCGTTGATTCCGGTCCGCCCCGGTTCTGTTCCACCATGGAAGCCCCGCGGGCTGTGAAGGAAATGGAATGGTGCCAAAATGACGCAGGCAGCGTTGCCTACGAGACGACGCGGACGGCGATTGCCAACTACCAGCGAGTCGCCGTGGGCCATGCCTACGCGGACAAGGCAGTCGATTATTTCATGGACGCGATAGAGCATGCGATGCGCGACAATCCCGCGATCACGCTGGATTATATCCGTTCGCGGCGCTTTACTTCGGACCACTGCGGTTTCTATCCGCGCAAGGAGCAGATCCCCCGCATGGCCAATCTGGGGATGATGATCAGTTGCGGAGGGAATGTGCTGAGCCGAAGTTACCCCTGGCTGCAGAAATATCGCCCCGAATACGCCAACCGGATCGCGCCGGCCCGAAGCGCCATCGAAGGGGGAGTGATCGTGACCGTGGAGGGTAGCGGGGTAAGAGGTAATGTGGGCCGCCCTTACTTTAGCTCCGCCTCGAACTTTATAACCCGAAACACCGAATATGGAGTCCAGGTAGCCCCGGAGGAGGCCATTGACCGCATCACCCTGATGAAGATGATGACTTCCTGGGCTGCGCGTTTTGTTCTCAAGGAGGACGTATTGGGAACACTCGAGCAGGGAAAATTAGCCGATTTCGTAGTGCTGAGTAAAGACTATTTCACCGTGCCTGTGGAGGAATTTGCGGAGATCCTGCCGCTCATGACGGTGGTGGGAGGAAAGGTCGAGGTGTTGCGTAGCGAGTTTGCCCAAGAGCTGGGTCGCGGCCCGATAGGGCCCCAGATCGAGTTCAGAACCGGACGCCGCTACTCGGAGCCGGAGTAATAGCGGGAGCTGTTTTCGGTGGGCTCCGGGTTGGATTAATTCACGGGCACGCTTACATCCGGGAAGCTCAGCGCGGGCTCTGAAAACCATGATAGACAGCGGTGGGAACAGGCATTGTCCTTCCTTTCAGAACTCGCCTCAGAACTCACCAGGTATCGTGGGTGGTTTCCGTTCACCACATGCGGAAGTTGTGATAGCATTGGCCAGGTCAATCCAGACAATTTAGGAGGTAAAACGAGTGAGTATAAATAGATTCTCTGTCGTGGTCGCTGGGCTCGCCGTGGTTTTGGCGCTCTCAGGCCCATTTGCGTTCAGTGCAAATTTGGACAGTCTTAACGCGGGCCGGGTCGGAATCCAGTCCGCCGGGCCGATGGCGTTTGGTCCGGATGCCATCCTGTTTGTCGGCGACTCCGCGGGCGCTGCCATCATTGCGATTGACACCGGGGACCGCACTCCGGCGAAGTCCGCCGCCAAGGTGGATGTCAAGAACATCGATCAAAAGATTGCCGCGTTACTCGGCACCACCCCGGACCAGATTCTGGTGAATGATGCCGTGGTGAATCCTATTTCCAAGAATGTATACCTCGCGGTATCCCGCGGCCTCGGTCCGGATGCCGTTCCAGTCATTCTTCGGGTGAACGCCGCCGGCACGATCACGGAACTGTCGCTTGATAACATCAAGCATTCCGTCGCTCGCTTGGAGGATGCCCCGGCTGTGGACGCGAAGGACTCGCGCGGAAGGGGACTTCGAGTGCAAACGATCACCGACCTCGCTTACGTTGACGGCAAGGTGTTTGTGGCCGGCCTCTCCAACGAGGAGTTCACTTCCAGCTTCCGTTCGATCTCATTCCCCTTCCAGGGGGTGAGCAAGAGCGCCGGTATTGAGATCTATCATGGCAACCATGGCCGCTTTGAGACCTACTCCCCTATCCGGACGTTCCTGCCGTTTCAATTGGATGGCGAGCCTCACATTCTGGCTGCCTACACCTGTACGCCGCTGGTCAAGATTCCAATTTCTGCGCTGAAGCCAGGCAAGCAGGTGAAAGGTGTCACAATCGCCGAGCTGGGGAACCGCAACCGTCCTATTGACATGATTGCCTACAACAAAGGCGGACAAGAGTACTTCTTGATGGCGAACTCGAGCCGTGGCGTGATGAAGCTCGCGCTCAAAGGCCTGGAGAAGTTTCAGGCGATCACCTCGGAGGTAGATGACAAAGAAGGCGTGCCGTATGAGACCATTGCCGAGCTTCAGGGCGTGCTGCAACTCGACAAGTTCGATGACAACAACGCGATGCTGCTTACCGATGACAACGGTTCGCTCAACCTTCGCACCGTGCCGCTGCCCTGAGGTGACAATCCTGTGCCGGCTGTAAGGATTGTGATGGCGGTTCTGATGCTGGCTTTTGCGGCAGCCGCTCAGAGCGTCTCCATCCAAAAGGACGGCGCAGGGTATAAGGTGGCCGGTTGGAACCCCGGTTCTGAGGACCCCCCGGATGGGTGGTCGTCGATCTTCGCCCTCTATGCTGGCGAGGGCGACGTGCCACCCATGCTGGGAACCTACTCCGTTGAGGATGAGGTTTTGGTTTTCCGCCCGCGTTACCCTCCCACGCCCGGCGTTCGCATTCGGGCAGTCTTCCGTATGCCGGATGGACCTCCGTTGGAGGCCGTATTCCAAACGGCAAAGGCGAACGCTCCGCCTTCAACCTATGTGGAGCACGTCTATCCTTCCACGGACGTGCTGCCCGACAACCAGTTGAAACTCTATATTCAGTTCTCCGCTCCCATGAGCCGAGGCGAGGCCTGGAAGCGGATCCACCTGCTTGACGAGACCGGTTCGCCTGTCGAGCTTCCATTTGTAGAAATCGATCAAGAGCTTTGGAGCCCGGAGAACCGGCGGCTTACAGTCCTGTTCGATCCGGGCCGAATCAAGCGGGGTCTGCTGCCGCATGAAGAGGTAGGACCACCGCTGATCGAAGGCAGACAATACACCCTGGTGATCGACAGCGACTGGCGGGATGCCCGAGGCGTGCCCCTCAAGGAAGGATTCCGTAAACAGTTCCGCGTCGCCCCTTCCGACCGCGTTCCACCCGATGTCAGCAATTGGCGGCTCATTGTTCCGGAGGCACACACGGCAGACGCCGTGGTTGTTCGCTTTCCGGAACCACTGGACTGGGCGCTGTTGCAGAGGGTGTTCGACATCTCTGGGCCGGCAGGACCCGTCGCTGGCTCCGTCGCCGTCGAAAGGGATGAAACCGAGTGGCGCTTTATCCCGGCGGAACCGTGGAGACCCGGCGAATACCAACTCCTGGTCGATACGGTGCTTGAGGATCTGGCCGGCAACCACATAGGCCGCCCTTTCGACGTGGACCTTAACGAGTTCAACCAAGGCATGGAACGGGTGATACCCAAGACGGTGTCGCTATGGTTCTGGGTAGGTGAGAAGTAGGGTTGCCGCCGGCTGCCAGGCTGAGTTACACCGCACGACTCGGTGGCGGCCCGTCGCTCGATTCGGGGTTAGTCACTGTGTTCTAAGACCATCCGCTGCTTTGGCCTGGAGCCGCCTGTCCTCCGAAAAAAAAGATCGCTTTACAATTTGGTCTGCATTCTGACGCCGCAACCGCACGAAATATTTGCGGACCACAGGTCTAAGAATGACTCTTTGCGGAGGGGCGTTCGGACAAAATCCGCGACCTGGGGGCGTGGCTTTTGGGTGAGGGTGAGAACGCGCGGCATGACGGCTGCATTGAGTTGTAACCCTTATTAGGAGCTAGGAGCCAGCAGGTTTGAGCTGAAGCGGCTGCCGTCGTCGAGCCATTGATGCGCAACGCGGAGTCCAGCGTCCGAGACCAGAGCCTGTATTTCCGGAAGGGAATACTTGTAGGAGTTTTCTGTGTAAATGGCTTCCTCAGCCTCGAAGGAAACTGTCATGCCCAGCTTCTCGATGGAAACTTGCTGGGCTTGCTCGCTCACCAGGCACATTTCAACCCGGCCCGCTTTTTCGTTGTAGATTACGCTGTACCGGAAGGTGTCCAGGTCAAAGTTGCCATTCAGCTCGCGGTTGATGCGGGCCAGAATATTGCGGTTAAAGCGGGAAGTAACCCCCTGGGAGTCGTCGTAGGCTTTTTCGAGAACCGTGCGATCCTTGCGCAGGTCCACTCCAATCAGGAGCAGGTCCCCCGGCGACATGGTATCGCGCAGCACGCGGAGGAAGCGGACCGCCTCTGGACGTTCCATGTTGCCCAATGTTCCGCCCAGCCAGAGGATCAGTTTCCTGCGATCCGACTGCGCTTTCAGGTGAGGGAAACCGTGGTGATATTCGCCGGCGATGGCGATGATTTCCAGAGAGGGATAGTCCTGCAGCAGTATCCGGGAGCTCTCCTCCAGGATAGTGCGCGAAACGTCCACGGGAACATAGCGCAGCTTCCCGTGACGGCGTAATAATGCCTCCATGAGAATGCGCGTTTTGACGGCGCTGCCGCTGCCGAGTTCGACCAGGGCGATTGCTTCGGAGAACTGGGAGGCGATCTCCGCAGCCCGGTCCCGGAGAATCTGGGTTTCAGCCCGGGTGGGATAGTATTCGGGCAACTGGCAGATTTCTTCGAACAATTTTGAACCCTCTTTGTCGTAGAGGTAGCGGCAGGGAAGGCTCTTGGGGCTGCTGGTCAGTCCGGTTTTCACTTCCTGGGCGAATGTGGCAGGGTGGCTGTCTACCTGGGCGTCGATAAGTGTGAATCGTTGCTGCGTTGTTCCGGGCTGCAATGTTCAGGTTTCCTTTCCGGTGCGGTGATCTGGATAGTGAGTTCTTGGAGCAGGGACTTCCAGCTCTGTCGCTCGCGAGCGGGGTCTACGAGAGGGGTCAGCCGCTCGCACTGAGCCTCAAGCGTCTGGTAA
This sequence comes from Acidobacteriota bacterium, assembly GCA_022567475.1. GTDB lineage: Bacteria > Acidobacteriota > Terriglobia > 2-12-FULL-54-10 > 2-12-FULL-54-10 > JADFGZ01. Next base: position 6,004 of record JADFGZ010000161.1, read on the forward strand.
AAGTTCAAATCCGTCTCTGCCCGTTCCAGCAGGGTTGCCAGCGCCTGCGTATCCTCTGCCGGAAAATAGCCGGGATAATCCGGACCCAGGATTCCGACCGAACCGGAGATTCGCGATGCCAGGATGGGGACACGAACCGCGATGGCTTCCGACACCGCATTGGCGCCGCCTTCCATGCGCGAGCTCAGCACCAGAAGCCTGCTGCGGGCAAGCTCCCGCAACGCCTTCCACTGCGGGAGTTCCCCGAGCCAGCGATAACGCGGGTTGGAGCTTGCCTCGGCACGGGCGGTTTTTTCCATCTCTTGGCTCAGGGCTGCTCCAATATGCGCCACCTGGATACGCGAAGAGGCAGGCAGCAAACGGGCCGCCATCGCCGTTCGGAACGGATCCTTCACGGGGCGCAGGTGGCCGAGAACACAGACTGGGAAACCGCGTCGCTTGGAAACAATCTTCCCGGGAGATTTTTCTACGGATTGGAAAATGACTTGGGCCTTGCCGCGCAGGTGTTCCGGCAACTCCTGGATGCCCATCGGTTGCAACAGAACCAGGCGGGAAGCCATCTCCAGGGATTGCCGGGCCTGAGGATCGGTATGGATGTCTCCATAGAGATCGGTGCCTGTCAGCCCCAGGACCAGCGGTAAGCCGGGGTGCTCGCGCCGAAAGCGCTCCACGGAAGCAAAACTCCGGCGCGCATGGAGCGCCACCATTAGATCACACCGCCGGCCTCGGTATTGCTCTTCGACGACGACTTTGTGGCCGAGTCCGCGTAAAATGCGCGCCCAACGGAGCGCGGTCACCCGGTTTCCTTTCCGGGAGCGTGCCGGGGCCGGTGTGATCAGGCAGATGTTCATTTCTCCAGCCTGCAGGTCCGGAATCCCGCCCACACATCCCGCCGATCCGGCGTGTAGAAGTTGCGGCAGGTGTTACGAAGCAAACGCGCGCGGGTTGTCCAGCAGCCGCCGCGCAAAACCTTGCGCGTACTAAAGCAGGGCTCGGAATATTCTTTATAGGGGTCCGCCACAAAGCCCGGATAGGGAAGAAAGGTGGTGCTCGTCCATTCCCATACGTTGCCGATCATCTGGCGGCAGCCGAAGGCGCTGTCGCTTTGCGGCAGGGCTCCCGCGTCCATGCAGCCAAGCGCCTGCCAGTCCAGGTTGGCGCGCTCCGGGGCGGCAGGCTCGTTGCCCCAGGGGAAACGCCGCTTATGCGGAGAGAGTCCCCGTCCGTTCGGGCCGGGCTCAGCGGCGGCCGCGATCTCCCACTCGGCCTCTGTCGGCAGCCGGCGGCCCGCCCAGCGGCAATACGCTTCGGCCTCGTACCAGTTGACGTGGATGACGGGGCGGTGCGGTTCGAGCGGAACCCATTGGTCGAAATGCCTGCGCTGCCAGTTGCCGCCGGAATCCTGACGCCAGTAAACAGGTTGTTCCGCGCCCTCGGTCTGCCGCCATTGCCACCCATGCTCACTCCAAAGCTCCTGCCGGCGATAGCCGCCATCGTCCACGAATGCCCGGAACTCGGCCTGAGTAACGGTCGTGCGCGCCATGGCGAATGGCTGCACATCCACACGATGTCCCCATTTTTCATTGTCAAAGACGAACGGATCATCCGGCGACGCCCCCAGCAGGAACTCGCCGCAGGGGATCTCAGCGTCGCCCGTTGCTGGCCGGTCTTCTGCTGGCGCGCCTTCTAATGGTCCCTTTTCGGTGACGCGACCGTGTGACACGCCAGCCTGCGCTCGTTCCGGGACATTGGACAAACGCGGCCGCGGGTATTGGAGCGTCTGCCTGGTGTAGGTGAACGCCTCGGTGTGCATGTCCTCGTGGAAGATGGCATAAAGAACAAAATAGACCATCTCCTCGCTCGGTTGGCCCTGCTGCAGCTTTTCGACGACGCGGTCGCGCACTTGGCGCGTGTAGGCGAGCGTCTCCTCGCGCGATGGCAGCGGCAGATCCCAGCGCGTGTCATGGGCAATCGCAATGGAATCGAACAGGGCGTCGCCGTCCGCCCGGATCGCCTTTTCCCGGCAGACGTGCCGCAGAACCCACTTCTCCTGAAACCACGCGGCGTGTCCGATCTCCCAGATCAGAGGATTGACGATGGGGAGACGGGGACCGAAAAGTTGTTCATCGGTGAGGTCGGCAAGCAACTCGAAGGACCGTTCGCGGGCGTCCAGCACCCACGCTGCCAGTTCAGCAGGAGTCGCCAGAGAATTTTGAGCTAAGGCCATTGGTTTTTAGTTCCTCAAAACCCTTTCGCTCGGGATGGGCCTGCCCCGTAGGCGAAGTTTCCCCAAACCTCCAACAACCTTCCAGGGCAAGACGAACTGACGACAATGGCCGTGTGTGCAGCGCTCATGATTTTTTGCTTGAATTCCGGCAAGGCGGGTATCACCTGTGCCGTCCCTTGTGCCGCCCTCGGTGTTACCTAAACAGTAGCGGTAAGGGTATCACAAGTAGCGCTCAATTTTCTAAGCCGCCACGCTGAGGCGCAAGCCGGTTGTCACTCGGAATCGCCGGGTTTCCGGGAACTCATTCCAGCGGCTGGAGACTCCCTAACATGGTAGGGATCAGCTCCGAAACAGTCGGATGAATGTGCACGGCACGCTGGATCACCGTATAGGGCGCTTTGGCGTACATGATATCCAAAACGGAATGGACGATCTCGTCGCCGCCCACTCCCAGGATCGCCGCGCCCAGGATTTGTTTCGTCCCGGCGTCTATCAGTATTTTCATGAAGCCCTGGGTTTCCCCTTTCTCCACCGCGCGGGCGACGCGCGTCATCGGTCTTTTCGCGATCAGAGCTTTCCGTCCGGACCGCCGCACCTCGGCTTCGGTCATCCCGGCCCGTCCGAGCGGCGGATCAATGTACAAGCCGTAGGTGAGGATGCGGTCGCTCACGCGGCGCGGGTCATTGTCTAACAGGTTAGCCGCCACGATCTCGTAGTCATTATAGGAGGTGTGTGTGAAGGCCCCCTTGCCGTTGCAGTCGCCCAGAACCCAGACGCCGGGCACGTTGGTGCGCAGTTGGTCGTCCGTCACGATAAAGCCGCGCTGGTTTACTTCGATCCCTGCCTTGTCCAGGCCGAGGTCATTTGTGTTGGGGGTGCGCCCCACCGCCAGCAACAGGTGCGAGCCCACCACCTCGCGCCCGCCGCTTTCGCAATCGAGCTGAATGGCTACCTGATCGCCCCGCTTTTCCGCGCCGATACACTGCGCGTTGAGGCGGACCTGGATGCCTTCGTTTTCCAGAATTTCCCGGACGGCTTCCGAGACGTCTTCATCATCGCGCTTAATCAGGCGCGAGCCCTTCTCCACAATGGTCACCTCGCTTCCGAAGCGCCGGTACATTTGGCCGAACTCCAGGCCGATGTAGCTTCCTCCGATGATGACCAGGTGCTTCGGCAGGAAGTCCACCTCCATCATGCTGGAGTTTGTAAGGTAGTTCACGCCGCCGATGCCGGGCATGGGCGGAACGAGCGCCCGCGCCCCCACGTTGATAAATATTTTCTCTGCTTCGAGCAATTCGGCGCCCACGCTTACCGTGTGAGGGCCCTCGAAGCGAGCATGGCCCTCATACTCCGTGCCGTTCT
>JADFGZ010000162.1 GCA_022567475.1 Acidobacteriota bacterium
GTGGACATCAGAACCACCTCTTGCACAAAAGGAATCTTGTAATAGAGACCTTCCTCGTAGATCGTTTCGGTCACGGCCCCAAAATGCAGCAAGACGCCCCGTTGTCCAGCGCCGACCGTTCCGAAGACTCCTCCCGCCGCAAAGATCACGACAAGTACGATCACACCAACAACTACCAATTTTCCCATCCCTGGCGGAAGTTTGAAGTCGCCAAATTCCCCAGCAGAACGCTCTGGCATTGCTATCTCCTTTTGTTATCCGATTGTTATCCAATTCATGGAATAAACTGATCCAAACCATTGTACGTCCTGTAGCCGGGGAAGCCAACGAAATCGGACGAAAACCGGAGTTTGCAAAAGATTTCACCGCAGCATCTGCAGATAGTTTTGACCAGACCGATCTTTTGTACCGTGGCACAAAAAACGCCGTCAGGTCAAAATACCGGGGCGAATACCCGACACAGAGAAGAAAGCATTGAAATTTGCACATTATTTATATATCTTTACGAGCAGACGATTAAGCGATTAGGCGATCCAGATTAGCTATGTGCGGTCTCCAGGCGAGGCTTTCGTGCCCTGCGAAGTCGCTACCATAATTTGCATACTTCAAGAAACCTAAAGAAACTGAGGAGAAGTCCCATGAAGGCATTGTTCCGTTGGCTACAGAAGAACAGCCGGTTCGCAGTTTTGGCGGCGATTTCAGTCCTGGGAGGATTTTTGCTTTCCAGTGGTTGGGGAGGGCTCGGGAATCCGCTTTCGGATTCCCCCCTAAGCTCAACTTTGGATGGGCGGGAACGGCTGGTCTCCTTTGATCCACTGCCGGCTATGGGCATGGACAACCAGATGTGCGAGTGGGTGCCGGCCAGCACCAGCCGCACGCTGGTGGCGGCCTTGTGGCAGCAACAGGCAGCGGCGGCTCGCGCAGAATCCAGTGCCGATGCGGCCCGCCGCGAGGAGGTGGCCGGAAGAAAACCGCTGCGGATGATCCGCGATCCGTATGCGCTTTTCAGCGCTGTGGCAGTGGACCCGGTCCGCAATGAGGTTGTATTGCAAGACGAAAATCTCTTCCGTACCTTGGTCTATGACCGTCTGGCCAACACTCCTCCCAACGCTACGATGTCGGAGCCCAAGCGGATCATCGCCGGCCCGGATACGGGGTTGGGGTTCAACTGCGGCTTATATATCGACCCAGAGTCGGGAGATATTTATTCCGTCAATAACGATACGCAAGATCATATGGTCATCCACTCTCGTGAAGCGAAAGGCAACTCTCCCCCTTCTCGGAAGTTGCACACGCCACACGGAGCTTTTGGCATTGCCGTGGATGAGGAGGAACAGGAAATCCTCCTCACCATCCAACACTCCAACGCCGTGGTGACTTTCCCCAAGATGGCCAAGGATGAGGAACCCCCGGTTCGAGTTTTACAAGGCGACAAAACACTGCTGGCCGACCCCCACGGCATCGCTCTCGACACCAAGAATGATCTGATCTTTGTCGGCAATTTCGGTTCGACCTCGTCAATGCGCCCCGGCGCAGGAGCTGGAACGAACTATTTTGGGGTCTGGGTAAGGGGTTCCGGGCTCAGCGGGGAAAAGCCGAACTGGCCGCTGGATGGAGGCCAGTCGATTCCCGGCTCGGGGAGAAACCTGCCACCCGCGATTACGGTCTATTCCAAGAACGCCAGCGGCGACACTGCTCCGCTTCGAGTGATTAGCGGGCCTAAGACGCAGTTGAACTGGCCGGCGGGCATGACGGTGCATTCCGAGCGCGGCGAGCTTTTCGTGGCCAATGACATGGGCGACTCGATACTGGTTTTCAGCACCTCAGCCAACGGGGATGTAGCACCGATCCGCGTGCTGAAGGGGCCTAATACACTCCTCAAGTATCCCAATGGCATCACCCTGGATTTGGTGAACGACGAGCTGTGGGTTGCCAACTTCGGCAATCACACGGCCACGGTGTATAACCTGACCGCCTCGGGTGATACCAAGCCCTTGCGGGTGATCCGGAGCGGCCCGCTGGGCGTGCCCACGCCCACTCTGGCCAATCCGCACCCGATTGCCTACGACACCAAACGAGAAGAAATCCTGGTGCCAAACTGAGTGGGCCACCCGCAGATTGCGACCTTCGCCAGGTTGGCGGATGGAGCTGCTCAACCCACTCGCAGGATTGAAGGACAGAAAACAATGCTGGCCCGGACCATGCACGCGATCTCTTACGATGAAGTAAATGATGAGTTCGTAGTGCCGCAGGCCTTTTCGCAGGCGATTCTGACCTTCCGGGCAGGAGCCAATGGAGAGGAGGCGCCGATTCGCGTCATCCAAGGGTCCCGCACCGGTTTGCTGATGCCCGACACGTTGACCGTCGACCCGGTCAACAACGAAATTATTGTTCCTGAACGCGGCAATCGCCTGATTGATAGTGGCGGTTTTATTCAGGTCTTCCCCCGGGAAGCCAACGGAAACGTGGGCGCGATCCGGAGGCTGGAGGGTCCGGACACGGGACTTGCGGGCTTCATGAAGGTGGCGGTGGACCCTATCCACGATCTGCTGCTCGTGTCTGGCGGGCGTGGCGGGCTTCTGATCTTCGACCGCACCGCGAGTGGCAACACAAAACCCTTGAGGATTATTACCGGAGGTCCCAAGAGCGGGGTCAGGGGACCTAGCGGACACTTTGCCGTTTACCCGCCCACGGGCATGATTGTTGCTACCACTGTTCCCTACGGCGATGGTTCCAGCAGGTCTACCACTTCCCTCGGGGGGCCGCCATCGGACACCTTTGTGGGAGCGTGGAGCGTCGAAGACAACGGCGATGTGCCGCCGCGCTGGACGATTGTCCATAACATCTATAGGAACGCCCGGGGAGTGGCTTTGGACCCGAAACACAAGACCCTGATCGTGAGCGACAAGGGCCTGAATGCGGTCATGACTTACCACTTTCCGGAAATCTTCTGATCGCGAATTTCAATGGAAAAGGAACAAATCGAGCAATTCAGATTCGGAGGAAAACAGCAAAATGGCAGATCAATTATCGCAGCCCACGACCGGTCAGGGAATATCACGCAGGGATTTACTGCAAGGCGCCTCGGTGGGGATAGCCGCCTCCGTGGGGGCGAGCTTGCTTCCCTCCTTCGGCTACAGCCAGAGGCCTGGACAATCCGCGACACTCACTCCGGACTCCATGCCGAAGAAATTTTCTCAGGGCGAGTACTCGCGGCGCTGGCAGAAGGTGCGGGAACTAATGAAAGAAAATCAGATGGATTGCCTGATCGTTCCGCCTGGTGGAGATGATGCGAGGTATCTGACCGGATCGGGGTCCGGATGGGTGATTTTCCCCTATGACGGAGAGATTGCTCAAATAGTGGACCCACGAACCATCCTTCGATCAGCGGGCAAGGACCCCTATAACATTACCCTTCTCCGGGGTGGGGATTGGCATAACGATATCGGGGTCGAACTCCTCGTCGACGGCCGCCCTAGCGAATCTGTCACGGGCAACGCGGCGGGTGGGTATTGGTCACCCGCAATCATTGACGCCCTGCGCGAGAAGGGCATGTCTCGAGCGCGCATTGGAGTCGGCGATCTGGCGGGTGTCTACCGCAATGAAGAGGGTGGGGTCAGCTACACGACCTTGGACCGCGTCATCAAGGCTTTTCCGCAAGCGCGATTCGAATCGGCTTTTGACGTGCTGATGAGGGCGCAGTTGGTAAAAGGCCCGGAAGAAATCGCGGTGCTAGAAAAGGCAACGGCAGTAGCCGAGTTAGGTTGCCAGGCGATGATAGAAACTGCCCGCCCGGGAGTTTCGCTTCGGGAGCTTTGGATCACCATGTTTGAGGCTATGCTACGGGCTTCCGGGCTGCCGGGGACCATTGCCTTCTCGATACCCGGGGTTCGCGCCTCGGCACCCAACACAGCGCACGGTACGGCAGCGAGCGGGTACATCCTGCGTGCCGGAGACATTCTGATCGAGGAAATCTCGGGGTACGTTATGGGATATCACGCGCAGGTGGACCATCCTGTCTGCGTCGGTTCCCCAGAGCCGGCGGGGTGGGCTAAGGCCGCCCAGGACTCAATCGACATGTTTTACAGCGTTCTGGACTTTCTCGCTCCGGGGAAGAGCATGCGGGAGGTAAACGAACACCTCCTCAAGGTATTGGCAGCGAAAGGGTATACAGAAAAGACGACCAAAGTGGTCTTCAACATGGGAAACGGTCCGCGGCTGGGGCCGAACCGGAAAGAGGGAATGGATCTGGTGGTGGAGGAGGGCTGGTATATTAACGCCCTCAAGCCGGCAGCATACATGCCGTCCGGGTTCAACATCGATTTCGGCGGTGCGGTGGTGATCACGGACAAGGGAGCCCGCCGGCTTGGCAAGCGCAAGCTGGAAGCGTTAACGCTCGGCGCTTAGCTATCTGAAATCATGCGAGTGATCAGCGATTCCCCCCCTCGCTTCGCTGGGGAAACACCCCAGTGTCTTTCAATGGTGTCTCTCAGTATCCTCCGGCTGGCGGTTCGCTGATCCCCATAACGCCTCCTATGCCATCGCCGAAGGCAGGCTTTCGCATCATAAACTGCGTGCAGTCATAGCCCGTGCCCAAATTTTCGTCTAAATCCATGTCCAGACTGAGCTTTAGTCCTGTGCGTACCGTAAAGGGCTTGGCCAGCGCAACCGGGTCGGTGAGCGTTCTCTCGATCTCCAAGTTGTCCGCGTCAACCCGCCGGAATCGCTCCACAACGTGCAGCTGGGTGCTATGCTCATGCCCCCCGGAATCGAGCCAGCTCTCATCGCGCAGCCCGATCGTGTCCACCACCAACGTGTCTCCGTCCCAGCGGCCAATCGAGTGTCCATTCCAGGTGAGTTCAAGATTCTTGGGATGTTCCCGCCCATCGGTGAAGATGTGGCGCACCTCGTGGTGATATTGGAAGAGCAGCATCACCTTACCAGGGGTCTGAATGATCTCAATCAAGCCTCCCCGGGTGTCGGCGCTGATAAAGTGGGCAGGAGGACCAAGCCGCACCAGACCGGCCGGATAACAGTGATACAACGGATCTTGATCGACTCGTACATGCTGCCCCCGATACACTCCCGGAGCATTGGCGGCCTCTGGCGCCCTGTTCCAATTGAATTTGTCACGGCCCCACTTCGTCAGCTCCATAGTGCTTTGGCCACCCCTAGTTTGACCCGCAAATACCCCGCCTGTGACGTTCCCACCTCTGCCCCCGCCAACCCATGTTCCCGACAGGTCCGGCTTTCCATCCGGTGTCCGTGGTATAGCCTGCGCCCGTGCGGTCTGAGCAAGCACAACGGCCAAACAGGCAAGCACGACCATCCCAAAGCCCGATCCCATTAAGCGGCTCTTCATTTCAAGATTCCTCCCTAATTCGATATCCCGTGATCCGGCAAGGAAGCCGTTCCGCGCCTTATTCGGGCTTTGCTTTATCGGCGGCCTATCGGCTCGGCTGTAGCAACCTCAACCTGATCAATTTCGATTACAGGTGATTAGGCAATCCCTCTCGCTTCTCTGGGAAGACACCCCGGTGTCTCTCAGTATCCTCCGGCTGGCGGTTCGCTGATCCCCATCAGGCCTCCTGCCCCTTCGCCGAAGGCCGGCTTTCGCATCATAAACTGAGTGCAGTCCGTAGCCACATTTTCGTCTAAGTCCTTGTCCGGAGCGAACTTTAGGGCTACGCGAGTCGTAAATGGCTTGGCCAGAGCAATCGGGTCGGTGAGCGTCCGCTCGATCTCCAAGGTCTCCGCGTCAACGCGCCGGAGGCGCTCCACAACATGCAGCTGGGTGCTATGCTCATGCCCTCCCTGATCGAGCCAGCTTTCGTCGCGTATCCCGATCGTGTCGACGACCAGCGTGTCGCCGTCCCACCGGCCAATCGAGTGTCCATTCCAGGTGAGCTCGAGATTCCTGGGATGTTCTCGTCCCTCCATGAAGATTTGGCGTACCTCGTGATTGGCCTCGTAAATGATGAACACCTTGCCAGGGGTTTGGAGGATCTGGAAAGGAGGCCCGAGCCGAGCCGTACCGGCTGGAAAACAGTGGCTACTTGGGTCTAATTCGTTTCGTACCCGGTCCCCACGGTCGTACAGCGGGTCCTTGTTGTACACGTGTCGCTCCGCTGCCCAAGGAGTCAGAGCCATGGGCTCTGACTCCTTGGGCAGCGGAAAACTAGCCTCGATTTCCCTTTGCCGGGCAGCTGCAGCACGGCCTACCGGCCCCGGAAGACCAGCCACCCTTCGCCATTCAGCCCAAAATCCAGACAGGTCCGGTTTGCCATCCGCTGTGCGTGGTATCGGCTTATTTCGGAGAGCGGGGTAGTAGGGGTCAACGGTATCCCCCGCCGATCCCTGCTGCTGAGCGGCCGCAGCGGCCGCGAAGGTGAGCATCGCCACCACCGCAAAGAACGAGCCAAAGAATGAGCCAAAGATCGAGCCTTTGATACGATTTTTCATTTCGATTTTCCCCTACTGCTTCTTCTTGCCTAACTCCGAAAATCGGGAAGCATCCTTTCCATCTCCATACTTCGCCATAAACTCCCGGTAAAATCTTGCACCGGCAGCACCCCCCAGGGGCACCTCGTCGCCGTTGGCCCTTAGGATCTTCATGCGAATTATGATCCGCCTGCCATCTTTGTATTGATGACCGCTAACCGTTAGCTGCTCCCCTGGCTGAAACATCTTGCTGTGCCAGCCCAGCCTGCGCATCGCGGACGGAGGACCGCCTGTGACAATCCATTCTTCCACAATGCCATCGCCCTCTTCCACAGTGAGGTAAATTCGGTCATGCGGATTGATGAACATGTGTTTCGTTACTGTTCCTGTAATGGTGGTTATGTGTTCGTGGTTGAACACCGCATCCGAGTGATGTGCGAACATTGATCCTGAGGCGATGAGCATTCCCACAGCCACCGTCACAAGAACTAACAACTTATTTTTCATCGTCCCTCCCCGGTGCTCCCAAAGTCATGCGTTCGAGTTGATCCAACTGGACGGTCCAGCACGCGTATTGGAGTCCAGCCCAGCCAAGACACAGATTCCGGTCCGATTGTGCAACCGGATCGGAAGTCACTGCTTTTTGTAAACTCGCACCGCGCTGACCGACCTCCCCTGTCCATCGGTCCCGATCTGCCGGATCGTCAGGGTCCTTCCATCGGGGGATATGACCCGCTCCAGAAACCTGAGAATCCGTCTGTCCTGAGTGCTCGTCCTGATCTGTTGTATCGTATGAGCATCAATGCGCAGGAAACGCACCACGCTGCCGGGACCATCGGGGTGTTCCTTGCCGTCGTAGATGTCGAATTGGTCCTCGCCAACGGTCCTTTCACCTTGTGCGTTCACTCGCTCGGAGACATGTTTCATTCGATCTTTGCCCAGCAGCTCCCATCTATGCAAGCGAAGCTGCGGTGGCGGTCCCGGATCTGGGGTTTGCCTCCACGTTCCGGCCAGTTTCTCCAGCGGGTCTTGCTGGCTCCAGAGTGCTCCGGGAGCGAGGAGTATTACGAAAAGCAGTGCGAATATCCGCGCGAACATTCTTTCTCCTTCCCTCCAGGAAAAGAGCGCTCTCTCGATGTACTTTTACCCGGATTTCCCGAAATTGAGCTTCCCCCGTGCCTGATAGTATACGATCAACTCTCGATCTGCTCAAGCTGAGATCACAAAAAACACGAGGGGGTGGTTCAGTTTCCACGTCAGGGTACGGCTTCTGAGGCGGGACGAAAAGGAATGCGAGCCGCGTGCGCCTGTCCCAAGCGAAACCGAGGGATCAGCAAGCGGACACCGGGACAACTTGTTGGCAAGAAGCCTGAGTCATGCCCCCACATCATCGGATTCTCTAACACGGTTCTTACCGGCCGGTGCGTTGTCCATGTAACAAATCATTGTTTTATCGGAGACTGGGTGGGCGCTCCTTTACAGTCGCGGCTCTGATTGACCACCCTGCGGGCGGTCATCCTGAGTCCTTCGGTATTGCTCAGGGTAAACTCCGCGAAGGGTTCTGCTTTTCATTCTGATTCCTGACTTCTGACTCCTGCTACTGACCACTTACTGTCGCGGCCCGCCGAACCGACCCGTCGCCTGTAGGCTTTGGGCCGCAAGGCGAAGGTCCTCTGGACCGCAGGCAGGCTCTGATTATTGTTCTACCGGCGCCCGCTGCTTCAGCTCTTCAAACCAGTCAAGTGGGTACAGGCCTCCAGGCCTGCACTCAAAAAGACAGGCGTGGACGCCTGTCGCTACCTAAAGTGACAGGCAGGCCTGCCCCGAGCCATGTCCCGAGCGAAGCCGAGGGAGGAGTCGAGGGGAAGTCGAAGGGAGCCTGCCGAAAGGCGTGCTGCCATGACTCACTACGAATCATAAGACTGACATCATTGGTCCGGCTTGCGGGCGGAGAGCAGCAGGGCACCCAGTTCCCGGAAGCGGCGCAGATCGCCAGGGTCCGGGAACGAAGCATCGCGGTAATCCTCCGGAAGAGGGCTCCGGTCGGGAATCATGCGATGGGTAAAGCCCGAGTAACCGCAGCGCTCAAAAAGCGCGCCATACTCCTCCACGCTCAGCAACTGCACCGGCACCTTCAATTCCTGCACCCAGCGAAGCGAGAGTTCGTTTTCTTTCGAGAGATGGTTTACGATCCAAACCGACCCGCCCGGGGACATCACCCGGTAAATCTCCCGCAACGCTTTTTCCGGGTCTTCATAGTAATAGAACGATTCGACGCACAGCACCTTGCTGAAGAAGCCGTCTTGCCAGGGAATGTCTTCCGCCTCTGCCTGGATGAGCATCAGGTTTTCGCAAGCCGCTGACTTTGCCCTGGCGTTTCGCACCATCTCATCGGACACGTCCAGGCCCACAACCGAACCCTCCGGGACCTGTTGAGCCAGCAGGCGGCTGGCCCACCCCTCGCCGCAACCCACCTCCAGGCAGCGGTCACGGGGCTCAATCGCCATCATTTCGATGACGCTTTCGACAAAGGGAAGGTGGTGCGACTCCATGGCCGCCCCGCGCCCGTCGAGAGCCCACTGGTTGAATTCTGTGCGCAGTTTTTCACTCATGCTTTAATTTTCACGCATCCACTCATTAGGATACTTCCACGTCAGCATGCTGTTCCGGCTCAACCGGACCACGATGGTTTTCCAGGCGGTGCCAAGCGAAAGGGATGGAAATCACGAAGAGGTATAACATCAATACCTCGGAATCGCCAAAATTGAACTCGAACAGGCCGGCTACCAGCAAACCTACGGTAGCGGCAACCGCCGCATGGCCTAACACACGCGTCTTCGTATCGGCACTCCGGCTAGCTAAAAATCCTTCATGCGCTACTTGATAAATTAACCATAACCATATAAATAAAAATGGAATACCTCTCTCCGCAGCGAACTGCAAGTAGTTGCTGTGCAGATGTCCATACCAGGCCTCGGGCACCGGCAGCGAGGCCGGTTTATAGCGAAAGAACTCCGCTCCCACACGCTGCGGGCCCACGCCGAACCAGGGATGGGCTGCGATCATCTCCAAGCCGGTTTGCAGCATCAGCAGCCGCGAGCGGTTCGAAGTATCCGTCTGGGTGTCAAAGATGGACTGTGCGC
>JADFGZ010000163.1 GCA_022567475.1 Acidobacteriota bacterium
GAGACCTCCATATAGACCTCCGAAGGGTAGGAGGCATAGGTTTCGGGTGAAGAGGAAGCTCAAAATGGAAATTCCGGTTAAGGGGGGCAGGTCACCGGCATGCCCATTAGTAAGGGGACGGTCATTACAAATATACTCAAAATCCTTGACAGATCAAAACTACCCAGTGTAGGCTTTGCCCATTGGCGGAAATGGGATTAGCTCAGATTCAATCGAACACCGTATCAAGCACAAGCTGTTATGTCTCCTGAACCAATTAGTTCTTCCGACAACACCACAACCGCACCGCCATTATTACCCTGGAAAAACGGTTTTAGAGGCTGAAATGAGCAGATCGAAAGCTATACAGGCAGAATGATGTATATGCATCATTGCCTTCATATGGTGGGGGGCACTACAATTTGCACGTTCTATAGAGGAAGCGGGACTCAAAGCAGCAATTCCGATGTGTCCTCGCAACCGCCGAAGGGCCAAAAAACTAATTCCGGCTAGCAGGAATTCTCAGTCATAAAGGAGACAAGATGCAAAGTACATTGGATCGGCAGAAGTGTTTACAGAACGCGGCAATCGTTTTTCTGTTGGTTGTCTTCCTGGGAGCGGCGGCGAGCTTCGCTCAAAATCCGACCGCTACGATCCTGGGAGTGGTCAGGGACGGCACCGGTGCGGTCATCCCGGATACCAGCCTAACGGCTCGGAACGTAGAGACCGGGCAGACGCGAACGACGGTCAGCGCGTCGGACGGTTCCTATCGGTTCTCGGCGATGCAAGTGGGAAACTACGAGGTCCAAGTGCTGCAAGCCGGGTTTCAGACTGCGGTGCGGAGCGGCCTCCGGTTGACCGTGGGACAGGAAGCGGTCGTGAATTTCACGCTGCAAGTGGGGGCGGTGGAGCAGCGGGTAGAGGTGACGGCCGAGGCTCCGTTGGTGAACACCACTAGCAGTTCTCTGGGCGGTTTGGTGGGCGAACTGAAAGTATCCGAACTGCCGCTGAACGGCCGGAATTTCGTGGACCTGGCGCTGCTCCAGCCGGGCGTGCAGACAAGCCGTGTCGCCACCGGCGGAGGCAGTATCGCCGGGATCCGCTTTAGCAGCAATGGAGCGCCGCTGGCCTCCAATAATACGACGCTCGATGGGGTCCGAGTGAATAGCATGGCGAGCAGTTCGACAGCGACTTCCGCTACCGGGAACACGCTGGGGATCGAAGGGATTCAAGAGTTCCGGGTGGTGACGAACGCCTTGAGCGCAGAATACGGGTTGGCGATGGGGAGCCAATTGGTGATTGTGAGCAAGCGCGGCACCAACGCCTTCCACGGTTCGCTGTTCGAATACCATCGGAACGCTAGCCTGGACGCCCGCAACTCTTTTGATTTTACTGAGGACGATGACGTGGATCCGAGACGCCTGCCTCCGTTCGTGCGGAACAACTTTGGCGGCTCGCTCGGCGGGCCGATCTCGCAAGACAAGACGTTTTTCCACGCGAATGTCGAATTACTGCGGGAACGCAAGTCGGAGAGCCGTATCGCGGCTGTGCTCCCTACCAGATGCAAGGTGGGCAATGCCTGTACGGGTCCGGACGAGACACCAGGTTTCGACATGGATGTTAATCCCATTCTAATTAACCCCACGATAATGAACTGGCTGGACATCTGGCCGGAGCCGAACTTAGGGGACGATGAGTTTGCGGACAACCCCGGCAGTCCAATCGACCAAAATTACGGTCAAGTCAGGATAGACCATACCTTTTCGGATACCGACACGATGTTTGGCCGGCACACCATTGACGATAGCGAGACAGACTCGCCTCGAGGCTTGCCCGGGGTGGGTTCGGGCACCACGTCCCGTGCCCAGTATATGACGTTTTCCGAGAGCCATGTTTTTTCGCCGACGGTGATCAACCAGGTCCGTTTTTCCTACAGCCGCAGCATCATTGATGCTTTTCACACCTTCACGAATCAAAGATTTGCGACGCCAGCGCCGGGGTTTTCTTTGATCGAGGGGAAGATTCTCGGGGAAATTGCCGTGGGCGACTTAGAGGCGTGGGCCCCGAGGGGAAGCAATCCCAACAAATTTCACCAGCGGATCTACGCATGGAGCGACGATGTATTTTACACGGCGGGCGCACACGCGCTGAAGTTCGGGGCTGTGATCAACAAGTTCGAGCAAGACATGGGAGTCGCAAATGATGAGATAGGCGTTCTCGAGTTTGACACTATCTCGGAATTCCTGACCGGGAGACCGTTTGATTTCAGGGGAGCCTTCCCAGGGTCAGTTTTTGCCCGGGATATGCGCTTCTCCACCATCGGCTTTTATCTCCAGGATGACTGGCGGGTCCGGCCTAGCTTGACGCTGAATCTCGGACTGCGCTACGAGTTCAGCACTCAGGTAAACGAGGTGTCAGGCTTTAGCGGGGCCCTGCGGAACATCACCGATTCGGAAGGAACGCTGGGGATTCCCTTCGAAAACCCGTCGAAGCGGAACTTCAGTCCGCGGTTTGGGTTTGCCTGGGACGTAACGGGAAACTCGATGACGGCATTGCGGGGCGGTTTTGGAATACTCTTCGATCTTGGCAACATGGGTACGGCGATTCGCTATGGCTCCCTGAACCCGCCCTTTGCGGCTTTGACCAGCTTGGAAGGGGATCCAGCTAATCCGTTAGAGGATGATTTTCCGGACCCGTTTATTGTGCCCATACCCGTTCCCGATAATAAGAAGGGAAGAAGCCACGAGATATTGGATTTCCATATGAAGCAGCCCCGCTTGTACCAATGGAACCTGACGCTCCAACGCCAGTTGCCCTATGACATGGCGTTATCGGTGGGGTACGTGGGGACTCGCGGAGTCCGGCTCCTTCAGCCCCGAGAAGCGAACCCGAGAGTTCCCAACACCCCCGAGGAATGTAATCAATTTAGCAACACGAGCAGCGGACAGCGGTGTTGGTTGACCAAAAATAACCCTCGGGTGAGCCCCCACTGGGACGACGTCATCATGATGACTGCCGGAGGCGGCTCCTGGTACAACGCGTTGCAGGTCGGATTTTCCAAGCGGCTGAGCAACGGCTTACAATTTCAGAACTCCTATACTTGGTCGAATACTATGGACGATGTTCAGGGGCAGTTTCAGTCGGAGTTTAGCAGAACTAGCGGCGATCTGGGCGCCGATCCAGGGAACATGCGGTATGACTGGAACCCGTCCGCGTTTGATTATCGTCACAATTTCGTGTCCAACGCGATCTACCATCTCCCCAATATCGTCGACTCCGGCGGAATCGGAGCATTGCTGAATGGGTGGTGGTTTAGCGGCATTATGACGGCGAACACTGGGTTTCCGTTTACCGTTGTAATCAACCGCCAGACGTCGAACTCCGGTCTCCGAGGCACGGAACCAAGAATTGATCGTCCGCACTTGGCGCCGGGCCGCACCTACGAAGACGCTCTCGTGGGCGGTCGCGACAGGGCGCCGAACGGTTGGTTTGACCCCACCGCGTTTGTGCTGCCACTGCCGGGATTTAAGGGCAACACTCAGCGGGGCGGTATTGTGGGGCCGGGATTCGCCACGCTGGATTTCTCAGTCGTGAAGGAGACACCGCTGGGATTTCTCGGCGAGTCGGGAATGGTCCAATTTCGCGCGGAGTTCTTCAATATCCTGAACAAGACGAACTTACGGTTCCCGGAGCGGCGTTTTGACCGGAGCAGGAACAGAGCCGGACAGATCACTGGCACGTACGGCACCTCCCGGCAGATTCAGTTGGCGTTGAAGATCGTGTTCTGATGTAGAACCGAAGTGGGTTTCCAGACTGACACTTGTCCAGGCAGCACATCGAAGGGAACCTGTGCGTTGATTTGTCCGCCCGACACCGTAAACAGAGGCGCGATAGTACCGTCTAAAGTCACTGCGGTGTCGCCCAACGTAGTGGAAAAAGGTAAAGCGCCTTGTTTGTAAATCCATCCGAGCCGTGAGAGCCTGCCCCGAGCGAAGCCGAGGGGTCAGGGCGCGGTTAAAGCCACTTTTGTTGTCCTCTTGGTGTTCGGGGTCCGCTTGCTGATCCCTCGGCTTTTCCCTCGGGACAAGCGCGCGGCTCTGACAATACATGAACTGTGAAAGTGCGCTAGAACGGCTCTGCTGTTTAGGTCGTCCTGCACTTGTCCGGGCAAGAAAATTCCAGGGAAGCTTTAGTGGACGGCAACAAAATGGAAGTGCGAGAGGCCGCCGAAAGCTTGCAGCAATCATACAGAGTGGCGGAAGCGTTCCCGTCCAAACGGTTTCCGTAGAAGTAAAAAGTTAATTTACCCTGACCAGAAACGGCATGGAAGACGTGGTTGCGGGCGCCTGCGGTTTTGGAGGCTCCAGAGCCAGGCTGATGGCTTCCTCCACCGTTTTCACGTAGTGCAGCGTCAGCCCTTCCAGTTGCTCCTTCTTGATATCTTCCTCTACGTTTACTGTGTTCTGGAATGGCAGGATCAATTCCAGGATTCCGACCCGTTTCGCCGCGAGCACTTTTTCTTTGATCCCGCCCACCGGCAGCACCATCCCGCTTAAGGTGATTTCGCCCGTCATAGCAAGTTTCTGCCTAATCCGTCTCCCGGTCAGCATGGAAACCAGCGCCGTGGCCATGGTGACTCCGGCGGAAGGCCCGTCTTTCGGGATCGCGCCTGCCGGCACGTGCAGGTGGACTTCGCGTTTGTCGAAATAGTCCGGTCCCAGGTGCCATTGCTCGGAGTGTGAGCGCACCCAGGTCAGGGCAGCCTGCATGGATTCCTGCATGACCTGGCCCAGGTGCCCTGTCATGATCAGTTGCTTTTTGCCAGCCATCTGGCTGGCTTCGATAAACAGGATGTCGCCCCCCGTAGGAGTCCACGCCAGCCCCACCGCTACGCCTGGTCTTTTCGTGCGCTCGGCGACCTCGCTCTCCGGCGGCGTTTTGGGAGCGCCCAGATGACGCCGGATTCCGTCCGGGTCCACCACCATCAGTTTCTCGCCTCCTTCGGCGATGCGCCGTGCCTGCTTGCGGCAAAGAGCGGCGATGTTGCGCTCCATGTCGCGGAGTCCCGCTTCCCGCGTGTAGTTGCGGATCAAGTCCCGGAGAGCGGCTTCCGTAAACCGGATGTTTTCCTCGAGCCGGATGCCGTGCTCTTCCGCTTGGCGCGGTATCACGTGGCGAACAGCAATCTGGATTTTTTCCTCCTCCGTATAGCCAGGAAGCTCCAGCATCTCCATGCGGTCGCGCAGAGCGTCCGGGATGGGATCGAGCACATTGGCCGTGGTAATGAAGAGGACCTTGGAAAGATCAAACGGCACATCCAGGTAGTTGTCGCGGAAGGTGGAATTCTGTTCCGGGTCCAGCGCTTCCAGCAGCGCGGAAGACGGGTCGCCGCGGAAATCCCGGCCGATTTTGTCCACCTCATCCAGCATGAAGACCGGATTGTTGCTTCCGGCCCGCCGGATGCCTTGCAGGATCTGTCCCGGCATGGCGCCGATGTATGTGCGGCGATGACCGCGAATCTCCGCCTCATCGTGGACGCCGCCGAGGGAAAGCCGGATGAATTTGCGGCCTAAGGCACGGGCAATCGACTTGCCGAGCGAGGTTTTGCCCACTCCCGGCGGCCCGACAAAGCAAAGGATGGGTCCCTTCATCCCAGGCTTGAGCTGCAGGACAGACAAATATTCCAGGATTCTCTCTTTGACTTTTTCCAGATCGTAATGGTCCTCGTCCAGAATCTCCTGGGCCCTGGAGATGTTGATCTGCTGCTTACTCGAACGGTTCCACGGCAGCGACACCATGCAATCCAGGTAGGTCCGGATGATGGCATGTTCGGGCGCGGTGGGGGACATTCCAGAGAAACGCTTCAGCTCTTTCCGGGCTTCTTTCTCCACTTCTTCCGGCATCTTCGCTTCGGCAATCTTTTTCTTCAGCTCCTCCACCTCGCGCGGCCCTTCTTCGCCGTCGCCCAATTCCTTCTGGATGACTTTGAGCTGTTCCCGAAGATAAAACTCCTTCTGCTCTTGCGAAAGCTGATCCTGCACCTGCGACTGGATCCTCGTGCGCAGATCGTGAAGCTCCAGTTCTCGCTTGATGTGGCTACTCACTAAATCGAGCCGTTCGCCAATGTGCAATGTTTCCAGCAGTTCTTGCCGCTGCGGTGTCGTCAGAAAACCTAATGAGCCGGCGGCAAAATCGGCCAGCCTTCCCGGTTCTTCGATATTCAGGATAATCGTCTGCAACTCGTCGGAAAGCCCCGGTGATACGGCCACCAGTTGCTGGAAAAGAGACACGATATTGCGCTGGAGCGCCGCCTCATCCACCCTGCTTCCCATCTCGGTTTCCGGCAACTCCTCAACCCAGCCCTTGAGAAAAGGTGTTGTGTGGGTATAATTCCGGATGCGGATGCGTTCCAGCCCCTCCACAAAAATAAACAAGGTCTGGTTCGGCATTCGGATGACTTTATGAACCAGGGCTAATGTTCCTATTTCGTGCAATTCACTCGGCTGGGGAGCGTCTGTATGAGGGTCCCGCTGGGCTGTAACCGCGATGATTTTCTCCTCCCCGAGCGATTGGATCAAAGCGATGGAGCTTTCCCTGCCTATCGTGAGCGGCAACACGGCGTGGGGAAACAAAACCATATCGCGAACCGGCAGGATAGGCACTTCCCTTAGTTCAACAGATTGTTTCGCTTCGGTTTCTATTTCTGGCTGGCGCATATCTCCTCAGTTGAACGATAGGCCCCCTATCGGGAACTTGCCCACATACCGGCTATATGATTTCAGGGGGAGTCCTCGCCCCCTGAAATATCTTTCGCCATCTTATAGGAACAACTTTAGGCGGGAGCTAGGAAACAATCGAATAACAGCCCAAAATACGCAGGAATTCTGTAATTTCGGCCATATTATTCAATGCGTTACGGACAGAAGGCGAGGCAGGATTGCCGATAAAGTCCAGATAAAACAGATATTCCCAGGGCCGGCCCTGCAGCGGACGGGATTCTATCTTCGTGAGGTTGATATCGCGCAGTGCAAATACGCTGACACACCGGAAAAGCGCCCCGGAAATGTTCCGCGTCACAAAGGCAATCGAGGTTTTGGTGCCCGGGGGGCTGGATTTGGCCATGGACGGGTGTGACAGCAAGAAAAATCGCGTGTAATTCTGTTTATGATCCCCAATATCCCGCTTCAAGATGCGCCCCCCGTAGAGCGCAGCCGCGGCTTCACTAGCAATAGCCGCAGCGTCAGATAGTTTTTTCTCAAGGATCATCTTGACGCTTCCGGCTGTGTCGTAGAAGGGCGTTGGCTCAATGCGTTTGTTCTTGTCAAAAAATTTCATGCATTGTCCGAGCGCCACGGATTGGGAATACACTTTCCGAATAGATTTGAAGGGAACTCTGGGAGGAGCGATCAAGCTATGCACGATCCGGACTTTGGTTTCCTTCAAGATCGGCAGGTGATATTTCAGCAAGAGGTCGTAGTTCTCATGGATGGAGCCAACCAAGGTGTTTTCAATGGCAACGACTGCATAGTCAATCTTGCGTGTTGATAGAGCGTGAAACAAGGCACGGAAATTCGGTAGCGGGATCAGTTCCCGTCGTCGCGGGACAAGTTTCCCTGCCGCAATTTCATGGAACGCGCCCCGTTCTCCCTGAAATCCTACACGCCACGGCCTCTTCAAATCGTCACTCCTTCCAAACTGGCTGATCAGCGTTTCCTGGCGCTCATCAAAGCGCTCATCAAAACGGCGAAAACAAAACGCGGAAAAAGCTGTCAGGCTGAATTATGCTGGTCCTTTGCTTGCCATGCAAGGTTTGTCTGTCAGGTTGTGTCTGCCAAAGAGTGTTCGTGATGCCCCGTCCTGGCTCGGTAGCTGCTGTTGGGGGAAATCCCCGCAGTTGCTATTCAGACAAATCATGTCGGGGAAATTATATCGGGCAAATCATGGCAGCGCAGCCGCTGCGGTCCGAGATAAAAACCGGCCAGCCGCGCACAACTCATTATCAGCCGCCGAGACCCCATATAAGGAAGCGTCGCCACCGCGCAGGCCGCCTTTGATTCCCCGGCAATAAAAACGTTCTGCAAAGGAGCAGCTTCGTCCGGTGCTCTTGGAAGCTGTTGCTCCTCCGATACCCCTGGCATACCTTCCCCCTATGCCTCGCCTGGCCGCTTTGCGTTTGATAGGAGCGGCGGTCCGCTACCCGAAAAAGGTGGAATAATTCTCAAGAGGGAGTAGTAGTATCACCTTGTGGACAAAGGGATGGCGGAGCCAAACCCAATCATCTTGTATGACGGCGTATGCGGGCTCTGCAACAGGTTGAATCAGTTTACGCTTCGGAGAGACAAGAGAGGTGTCTTCCGGTTTGCCGCTTTGCAATCTGAATTCGCCCGCGCTTTGCTGAAGCCCCACGGAGCCAACCCCAAAGATCTAGACACATTCTACGTCGCTTTGGGCAAGGACACGCCGCAGGAGCGGCTTCTCGTCCGATCACGGGCCGCGCTTTACGTCCTGAGAACAATCGGCGGGGCTTGGAAGTTCCTGACCATTGTAGGTTTGCTTCCTACCTTCATTCTGGATTTCTTTTATCGCGTGATCGCTCGAAATCGCTATTCGCTGTTTGGTCGCTACAACCAGTGCCTGCCTCCCGATCCCAATTGGAAAGACAGGTTTATCTCAACCGAATGAAGTTTAGCGTCGAGACCACGATTCGGACTGATCGGGAGACCGTTCTGGCAGAAGAGCATGACCCGAGCAGCACGATTTGTGGGATCTTCCATTCACTGAAATCGAATATCCGCCTTATAAAGAATAAAAGTCGTATAACACAGAATTTCTGATTTGACTTTCCCTCTCGCCCAAAAGCATATGTCTGCGGGCCTGTGGTTGGCTACCCTTTGCCCGCCGCAGCATGAAGCGGAGTCCTATCAATGTTCGCCCGAGGCAAGTTGAGACCATTCACTGGAATGGAGACGGAACCGACCGCGCACGGTTCAAGCCTCCGGGGACGGGAGGCCGCAGTCCGGAGCCAGGGTCTGCGTTACCGGTGGGGACGGGTTGGGCTCCCCGAGACCGGTAAAGTCTCGCGCATTGCGAGTGTAGGTGAGATGTTCCAACAGGCCCTCAACCGACCCCAGCACTTTTTGCCGATCATTTCCATGTTCCCGGGCTCTTTCTTCCAGGCTGTTGACCAGCTTGTAAAATTTTTTCAGCACGAGGATTCCATCCACCCTCCGCAGACGGCAAGGGGGTTTCCCGCCTGGAAAAACCACATCCACCGCATAGGTGTAGCAGATGCCAAGCGGGGGCTCTCCGGGAGGATCATTGGCTGGAGCACACGGATGGAAGTCCTCCCGGCACTCTAAAAAGATGCGAACCACCTCGTCGGCCTTGCCCTCGCGCTGGAGCAAATACCCGATAAAACCCACCACCGCCTCCGCGTTCCTTCAAACTGAGAAATGGATTATTGCAACTCCAACCTAATTACTTTGCGATTGTGGCGACGGCAGAACAGTTTAGATCGATTTGGCTATGGAAAGTTTGTCGGAAGAAAAAATATTTATTTTAATTTTTCCAATGTGGTCTCACGAAACCAAAGTTGGGAATTTA
>JADFGZ010000164.1 GCA_022567475.1 Acidobacteriota bacterium
GCGGCGGCTTCCAGCACGGCCCGCAGCCTCGGGTCTTTCAGGTTGTGCAGGCGGAATTCGAGCGGGTCCATTTTCACCGTGTGCGCCATTTCATCCATGTGCGTCTCGCGCGCAAAGTGGTTGGCGGTGGCTGCCAGGGAGCGATAAGAACCTTGGCGCAGGGGCGACCGGGTGCCGTGGAATTCAATCCTTTGGTTCGGGATGTCGTACAGGACCCGGAATCCTCCTGGACCGGAGTTGTAGTTGTGGAAGTCCCAGGAGGTCACCTTCCCGTCCCGGCGAAGGCCGGAAGAAACCTCGATCACGCCGGCGGGGCGGAAATAGGCCCAGGTGAATTCTTCTTCGCGCGTCCACACCAGCTTCACCGGTTTTCCGGCGGCCCGCGCGAGGCGCGCAGCCTCGATGGCCGTTTCTCCGGTGTGCTTGCCGCCGTAGCCGGAGCCGGTGTCGGGCATAATCACCCGCACTCGAGTCTCGGGGATGCGGAACGCCTGCGCCAGCTCGCTGCGAACACCGAAAGGACGCTGCGTCCCGGTCCATACGGTGAGCTTGCCGCCATTCCACTCCGCCACGGCGGCGCGGGGCTCCAGCGGCACGTGCTGGATATAGGCAACCGTGTAGGTCCGCTCGATTTTGTGGTCCGCCTCGGCCAGCCCGGCTTCGATGGAACCCCGGGGCGGCAGAGCCCGGCCTGCGTATTGCGCCCCGTCCCAGGAATTGTTTCGCAGGTAGTCAAACAGCTCGCTGCGGGAAATCTGCTGAGGCGCGTTCCACTTGGCCTGAATGGAAGCGACGGCGCGTGTGGCCATCTCCTCGCTGGGCGCTGCGACGCCGATAAAATTCCCGTCCCGGACGACGCTCACGCCGGACATCTTCTTTGCTTCTTGCCCGTCCCAGGATTCGAGCGTGCTGTTGAAGGCCGCGGGCCGCAAGACCTTGCCATACAACATGCCGGGCCGCCGCATGTCGGAGGTGTACTTGTGCTTGCCGGTTACGATGTTGCGGGCTCCGACCTTCGGCACGGTTTTCCCGGCGGTCTTCCATTGTTCGGGGGAGATCACGGGGGCCTGCTCGCCGATCTCCTGGACGAGTTTTTGACCCTGGGTGAGCTGTCCGAAATCAGCGGATCGATTCGAAGCAGGATGAATAACCTTGCCGTTTTCTACCGCGAGGGAACTGCGGTCTGCCCCCCATTGCTTCGCCGCCAAGTCGATCAACAGCTCCCGCGCCGTGGCCCCTACCTTGCGCAGTTGCGGGCTCATCTGGTACGTCGTGCGGCTTCCGTAGGTTCCCCGGTCGTAGGGCGTCAGGTCGGTGTCGCCCATCACCATCCGGATGGAGCTGACGGAAACATGAAGCTCTTCGGCCACCACCTGAGCGAGCGAGGTGCGGATGTTTTGGCCCACCTCGACCTTTCCGGTGTAGACCGTCACGACGCCGTCTTCGCCGATGTGCAGCCAAGCGGCCAGGTCCGAGGGCGACTGCCGGCTGGAGGCCGCCGGACGGCCGCCGCCGGATTCCTGCAACGCCTGCGCCTCCGGCAGCGCCAGCACCACGACAATCCCGCCGCCGACCACTTTGAAAAAATCCCTGCGGTCGAGATCAAAGCGGTAGGCAGGGCCTTCGTAGAGTTCGTAGCGTTCTGGTTCAAAGCTGGCCGATTCAAAGTCGTCTTCCCACATCGGGTTCTGGTTCGTCTTCGGTTGCTGACTCACAGTGCACCTCCCATCCTGGCCTGTTCGGGCCGGGCCGATTCCGTCGCCGGGGATGGATCGTTGCCGGATTGCGATTCGGGATTCCGCAACGCCTCAGCCGCCTTGTGGATGGCGGCCACGATGCGGGGATAGGTCCCGCATCGGCAGATATTTCCCTGCATGAAGCCGATGATCTCCGCGTCGCTCGGATTCTGCTTGCCGTTTAACAGGGCCACGCCGGAGAGAATCATCCCGGCGGTGCAGAAACCGCACTGCATGGCCTCCATCTCGAGGAAGGCTTCCTGGAGGGGATGGAGCCGGCCATCCTGCTCGAGGCCTTCGATGGTGGTGATCTTCTTCCCCTCGGCGACGCTGACCGGCGTAATGCAAGAGCGTGCCGGCTGTCCGTTGATGAGCACCGTGCAGGCGCCGCACTGGCCCTCCCCGCAAGCATATTTGCTCCCGGTCAGGTCCAGATCGTCCCGCAGGACGCTGAGCAGATTTCTGGCGGAGTCAGCGTCGATTCGGCGGATTGTTCCGTTCACATCCAGACTTTGAACCCTCGGCATACATCCTCCTTGCTGTGTTGTGAGGCAGGGCAGAAAAGCGGCTGGTGGATAGTCTCTCCCGTGCCGGAGATATTATCTCACGATAATGACTTCTCGCAGGTTGTCCCGGGACAGATAGAACTTGAGGGAAGCGAACCGCCGAAACAGGTTCTCGATGGCGCGGTTGTGGAAGGTGCGGTGGAGCTTTCCGGCGCCGCGTCGGGTGATCCGCAACGTATCCTCCGACTGGATACTGTACTGGTACAGGGGCACCTCATGGCCCACCTGGCCGGTATGGAAGAAAGTGAGCAGGGTGCCGCCCGGCTTCAAGGAGTGATGTAATCTCTCAACCAGCGGCTTGACCAAAGGGTCGGCGAGAAAGTCGAACAGATCCCAGCAAAGAATCCCGTCAAACTGGCCCTCCTCAAACTTCAGGTTTTCCTGGAAGAAGCGGTCCGCCTCCGACAGATGCTCCTCCGGGACGGGTTCCGCCGGAGCGGAATCCTGCAGGGTTCGGATTAAATCTTCGGTGTAGAGTTTGTGTCCCAGCCCTGTGATGAAACTCACGTTGGCTTGGGAGGCGGAGCCCAGGTCCAGGATCTGGAGGCCTGCGGGGGATTGGATTTCCTTCCAAAATTCCTGCAGGCCGTTGCTGTGGCGAACAAGCGGGGCGGCAGAGGGGCGTTGCCCGGCCGGAAGGGATTTCGCTTCCTGTCCCAGCACGCGCCGCAGCAGCCGCTGAAAATTTTCGACAAAAGGTAAGGACACGGGCCAGTTTGTTTGCGGGAAGACAACCCGATGCGGGAGATTGCCAGCCACCCCCCTGGCGATGGCCGCCCTCCGGAACAACCCAAACCGTGCTCCGGGTGGCGGCGCTCAAGCGGCGCTCAAGCGCTGCGCGGGCTAAAAAACCTGCTTTGTCTCCACAGGAACGCCGCCGGGATACTTGTTCGCGGGGTCGCTGTTGCGCGGAGTATCCGCCTTCTTGGGCTGGGCGGGCTTGGTTGCCGTCTCCTCGCCTTTCTGAATGTCGATGCTGCCTTTGAAGTAAGCGCCGTCCTCAATGACAACCCGGGCTGCCACCAAATCTCCCCGCAACGAGCCGGATTTTTTGATTTCCACGCGGTCGGTAGCGAGAACGTCGCCTTTCACCGAGCCCTGGATGACTACTTCCTTAGCATTTATATTGGCATGAACTTGTCCATTGGGTCCGATCGAAAGATTATGCTCCCGCAGCTCGATGGTTCCTTCGACCTTTCCATCAATATACAGGTCTTCGCTGCCGGAAAGCTCTCCCTTAATCAGAACCGATTTGCCTATATGCGCCATAGTGGTTTTGGCAGTCTCATGGCCCGTCTCTATTTTCCTTTCCTGAGGCAGGGTTGACACGCGCGTGACCTCCTTGATCGGATTGACGACCGGATTAACACTAGACTCTTCCTTACGTTTCCACATGATCCATGCTCCTCGGGGGCTGCTACCCCGTATGAACTTGCCCTTCCCCCGGCCTCTTCATCTCCGCTCCAAGCCGGACGGTTGTCAGAAGAATAACGGAGAACTCTTTTGCCTCGGTTCCAACCGCAGCCGGAACAAGGTCTTCAACCGTTACTATAGTACAGCGTCTTTGCCGTGTAAATTAAATCCGGCAACGCTGTAACCTTTTCAGAAAAAAGGTTTCCTCCGAGGCACTAGGCCCGTTCCCCAGTTGCTGTATATTAACGCCGGGGAGATACGTGCTGGTTCTAAAGGATTAGCGGCGACTTGTATAGATCTACCATCAGGGGAACGGGTCTAGCGCTATTCCGGCGCGCGTAAACGGACGGATTCGGTCCTGTTCCGGAAGCAGGGATGGCTGTGCCTCCGGGTGGAAAGCGGTTCCTAATGGAAGACACCGTTGCGGGGAATCCCTTGTGGGGATTTGGGGAAGGATGCTAAACTCACCCTGCCTGACGGACAGGCCGGAAGCTGACCGCAGTCCCTCCCGTTTTTCCGCGAACCGAATGGAGCGGAGCCAAACGTTTGGGTGGATTACCATGAAACTTCGTTTTTGGGGAGTACGCGGTTCCACGCCCACTCCCGGACGAGAGTATCTGAAGTACGGCGGGAACACCTCCTGCCTCGAGCTGCGGGCGAACGGCAATATGATTTTGCTCGATTGCGGTTCCGGACTCCGGGAATTGGGAAAGGCCTGGGTGCGGGAATTTCACGGCAAGCCATTGAAGGCATTCATCTTTCTGACTCACTACCATTGGGACCACATCCAGGGCATCCCTTTCTTTGAACCTCTCTACAATCCGGAGAATCAATTCCATTTTCACTGCTTCTCCACCGGAGGCGCAACCGTGCGCGACGCCCTGGAGGGGCAGATGACCAATCCGTACTTCCCGGTCGACATGAATCAGATGAAGGCGCACCGTTCCTTTCGGAGGCTGGGCGAGGAGTCGATCGAGTTCCATGGCGTCCGCGTTACGGCCAAGCATCTGTTCCACCCGCAGGGATGTTTGGGATATCGCGTGGAGACAAATTCCGAGGTGATTGTTTACGCCACCGACAATGAAGCGGGCGACCGGGCGGGCGACCGAAACCTCCGGGAACTGGCCCAGGGCGCCGACGTGCTGATTTATGACGCCCAGTACACTCCCGAGGAGTACGACTCCCACCGCAAAGGCTGGGGGCACAGCACCTGGCGCCATGGCGCCCAGATTGCCGCCGAATGCGGTGTAAAAGAGTTGATTCTGTTCCACCATGACCCGGACCACAACGACAGCTTTCTGGATCAGGTGTTGCCGGAAGCTCAGGCGGCCTTTCCCTCCACGCGCATGTCCGCCGAGGGGATGGAAATTGAGGTCTCTGCCGCCGGCACGGAACGCATCCGGTACACAACGGTGAACAAGTAACCGCCCGGGAACGGCTCCGGAAACGAATTGCTATTGAGCCTTCCGGTTGAGCATCCCGGCGCGAATCCTCAACAAGAGAAAAAACTGCGTTTCTTCCTGCTCACTACTTCCAGATTCCACCCGTGGCATGGAGTAAAGCGGAAAGCTTGTTTTTGATGCGACAAGGCCTCCGATTCGCAGCAGAACCTTCCAATGGAACCATCGGGTGAAAAAGGATTGAAATTTTCACCTGTTGGCTGTATATGCAACAGATATAACGTGATAATCTGGGTGGAAAGCTCCTGCTGAGTATATGACACGGTTAAAAGCCTTCCGACAAAAGAAAGCATGGGTCCATCGCCGGCTCCGGGAATGGCGGATGATCGCCAAAGGTTTGCTGAGCAAGCGGCACCCGGTCCTGGCCCACATTATCCCCATCCGCCGGTGCAATCTGGCCTGCACCTACTGCAACGAGTACGACGACTTCTCCCCGCCGGTCCCGTTGGCGGATGTGTTCAAAAGGATTGACCGGCTGGCGTCGTTCGGCACCACCATCATCACCATCAGCGGCGGCGAGCCCATGCTCCATCCGGAGCTGGACCAGATCATCGGCCGCGTGCGCCACCACGGCATCATGGCCGGGCTCATCACCAACGGCTACCTGCTGACCGCCGAGCGCATCGAGCGGCTCAACCGGGCGGGGCTGGAGCACCTGCAGATCAGCATCGACAATATCCAGCCCGATGATGTCTCCAAAAAAAGCCTGAAGGTGCTCGATAAGAAGCTCCAACTGCTGGCCGAGCACGCCGAGTTCGGAGTGAACATCAACTCGGTGATCGGGGCCGGTATCCATAATCCGGAAGACGCGGTAGTGGTCGCTCGCCGGGCCGTGGGGCTGGGCTTGACCAGCACGCTCGGCGTCATCCACGACGGCGGGGGCCAGATGCGCTCCTTGAGCGAGGCGGAGCAGCGGGTCTATCGCACGATCAAGGACCTGGGCCGGAAGGTCTACGCCCGCTTTGACAAGTTTCAGGAAGACATCGCCTACGGCCGGGCGCACAACTGGCGTTGCCGCGCCGGGGGCCGTTACCTCTACATCTGCGAAGACGGCCTGGTGCACTACTGCTCCCAGCAGCGCGGCTATCCCGCCGTGCCGCTGGAGAAATACACGCGGGAGGACCTGTGGCGCGAGTATCACACGCGCAAATCCTGCGCGCCCCATTGCACCGTCTCCTGCGTGCAGCAGGTGGCGATGATCGACAACTGGCGCTCCCCGCAAACCTTGGAAGCCTTCCAAGAACAGCCCCAACCGCTGGTGCAACTGCAAGGCACGCTGCAGGACGGGGGGTAGGGTCTTTCAACTCAATTTCCCTTTTTCTTTTCCGCCAAGTTGGGGAGTGGTTCGGCAGCCAGGCAGTGGCGGAGGCGGCAAAAAATATTCGGTTCTCTGGGATGCGTCCCTTCAAGAGCGGCACTCGCACTGATTGGGAGGTATTATGACCGACTGGCGAGCGCAATACCCGACTGGCTTTTGGCGGGCGTTGGCGTTAATGCCTACCGAGTTCCCGCTGGGAGATAGCGCCCGCCAAATCCGACCCCGCCGTTTTTGTCATCCATCTGGCTCCAAGGCCATCGAACTGTATGGGCTTGCCGTGGTATTCTTGTGCGGCTCCAAGGATGTTCTTGAAATTTAACGATTCCAACTGCAAGAAACCGCGTGGATGGAACTAGAACCGCACCATGCCGAAAAAGTATAAAAATCCACCATTACTGGAAGCGGTGTGCGAATTCCGTTTCGACAAGCAATCACCCTGGGACTTGTCCATGCCTGGGTTGATGTACGGAAAATTCGAGAAACGATTTCCTAAGAGGAAACCAGTTAAGGACGTAGATATTTCCATCGGGGTTGGCGGTGTAGCGGGCCTCATACAGGAAACTAAAACCAGGGAGCGACTGCAATTGTTGGTGGAAGATGAAAAAGAAATAATCCAGGTAGGGGAGCATCTGCTTTCAATTAATCGGCTCTCACCATACTCGTCGTGGGAAGAATTTTTCCCACTCATCAAAGAAGCCTTAGCTGCATATCGAGAAATTGCCACCCCTGATGCGTTTGAGCGGGTTGGGCTAAAGTATGTGAACAAGATTCAAATTCCTCAAGCCCCGTTTCAATTTGAACATTTCTTCGATTTTTATCCTTCATTGGGGGAGAGGCTTCCACAAGAGCACGGGCCGTTCTTTATGGGCCTTGATTTTAGCTTCGACAAGGACCGGGATCGACTACGGCTGGAAATTACGAACGGGAAAACTGTGAAGCCTGAAAACTCCATTATATTTTTGACGCTCGACTATAATTCAACTGATAGAGAAATTCTTAATTTCGCGAAGATTGAAGATTGGCTTAAACGCGCCCACGATAGAATAGAAGAGGTTTTTGAAGGTTGCTTGAAAGAACCATCCAGAGAATTGTTTGGGCAGTTCTAATTCGTAGGTGGTGAAGTATCTGATGAGCACGATGATCACGTACATTCCGGTGTGGTTTCCAGGCTCAGAACACAGACCTTCGGAGCCCCTGCCCGACCGCCATACTGATTTCTCGTGGTCGACCCGGACCAGCACTATGGTTACAAGGGATGCCGTGTTAGATCGAGCATCCATTGAGGCGTTGGGGTTGGTTTACGAATTTCAAGAACCAGATGCAGTTGTAGAATTCCTGCTTGGAAATGATTTTTTGATTGGGTTGCTTGAAGAGGCTTACCCCAATATCGTAGCTAATTTTGGCCAAAATATCTTCGTCAAACTAGAACTCGTTTATGACCCAGAATCAGGAGACGGACCAGAATTATTTGGATTCGTAAGCACAACCCTGCGTCCAGAAGAGGCCATGAAAAGGCTAGATATGTTTGACGAGGAGTGGTGGCTGGAGAAGTCGTCTCAGGGGCGCTGCAAGCTCAACTTTGATATAAGGTGATTATGGGCACATTTGATTGGGCTCAATATCTGGCTTTAGCCAAGGAGCTGCAGAAGCGGGAAGGAGAAGAGGCTTGTTTACGGTCTTCAATTAGCCGCGCCTATTATTCTGCGTACCACCTCGCTTGCAAACGGCTTCGGGAAAGAGATATTGATGTCCCAAGCGGAGAAAGTGGACACAAGGGAATGTGGGATGTTTACAGGACTTCCGACAACAAGGACTGCCGAAAAATAGGGGGAGATGGTGATAGGTTGCGTAATAGAAGGAAAGAAGCAGATTATGACGATAAGGTAGACTACCTTACCAATCGCGTGCTTACCACGATAACGACCGCAGAAAATATACAAGGCCTCATTACGGACCTTCCAATAAATTTACCTTAGACCCGCCCTCGCGTTCCAACGCCCGCAACAAAATGTCGGCCAACACCGGCGCTCCCATCACCCCCACCGCAATCAGGAATACCACCACCTGGAAGGTAGCCAGGATAAAAATGATGCATCTGAATCATTGTCCTGTCGGGATCAATTTGCGATATTGATGGCATTCATAATGTAAGCAGAGCTGTCCGGAAGGAAAACTTCCAGACTCGACAGTGGAACTACATCGTCCTCGGTCAACGGTTCGACCCTGGAGAGTCAAAAACTAATTCTGGCTTAGCTCTATCGGATCTGAATTGACAGCCCCGGAAGAGGATGCCTAATGCTCTCCACCGGGCCCGGATTTGCTTTTTCTGTGTTCTTAAAACTTAGGAGGCAAATATGCATGCGCACCCTTCTTCCCATCAGGAAGCCAAGCAAGGTTTGTCGCGACGCGATCTGCTCCAGGGGGCTTCGGCTGGCATAGCGGCCACCCTGGCAGCAGGCGTCCTTTCCAGTTGCAGCCAATCCCAGCAACCGGCCTCCGGAACCGCCGGCAGCGGTTCTCCTGCTTCCATGCCCCAGGGATTTTCGGGCGAGGAACTACAGCGTCGCTGGCTGCTTGTCCGGGAGCGGATGCGGCAACAAGGGCTGGATTGTTTGATTACGCCCCGGCAAGCTGAAAACAACGCCGACATTCTTTACTTGACCGATTCCCCCATGGCTGGATGGGCGATCTTTCCGCTGGAGGGAAACGTCATCGCGCTGTTTGGCTCCCAAAGGGACAGGCTCTTTGCCGCGGACAAACGGGCTGAGGGAATCGATGCTCGTTCGGGCCCCTGGAGAGGACAATGGTCGGCGGGTGTCATTGAAGCTTTGCGCGATCTGGACATGGGTCAGGCCCGCATCGGGGTGGGGAACCTCTCCGAAGTGCTCCGGAGCGCAGAGGGGGGGGTGAGTTATACGACTTTCGACCTGATTCGCAAGGCGTTTCCACGGGCCAGGTTTGATTCGGCTGCCGGGCTGCTCCGGCGCGTGAAGCTCGTCCACAGCGAGGAAGAGATTGCAGTATTTGAAAAAGTGCAGGCGGTCAGCGAGGCGGGTCTCCAGGCGCTGATGGAAGTCGCCCGT
>JADFGZ010000165.1 GCA_022567475.1 Acidobacteriota bacterium
CGCCGGTGAAATCGGGACGGCCTGGGAGGCTTTCCGCTTCCACGAGGCCGCGCATCTCATCTACCACTTCTTTTGGCATGAATTCTGCGACTGGTACCTGGAGCTCAAGAAACTGAGCTTTGCGCCGGTTCAAGGGCCGCTTCCGCCTGCTTGGGAGAATCTGTGCCGCGCTTTTGACCTGTCGTTGCGGCTGCTCCATCCCACGATGCCGTTCCTCACCGAGGAGCTATGGCAGCGCCTGGGTCCGCGACAGACCTCCATTGTGCTCGCGCCATTCCCTGCTCATGACCCGGCGCTGGTGGATGAACCCGCCGAAAAGGAAATGAATCTCCTGCAGGAGATCATTGGAAATATCCGCAACATGCGCGCGGAGATGCGCGTGGACGCGAAACGGAAGATTCCTGTCGAGCTATACGCGGCCAACGGAAATGTCAGCCGCTTGAGCGGGCAATACAGCCAGGCGATTGAGCGGCTGGCAAACCTGTCGGCGCTGCAACTTGTGGCTGAACCGCTGACGACGGAGGGCGGGACAGTGCGGTCGCTGCCGGAGTTTGCGGTGAAGATCGCATTGAATGACGCAGTGGACCTGGAGGCCGAACGCAACCGCCTCAAGAAGGAAGAGGAAAAATTGCAGCGCGACAGAAACGCCGTGAGCGCCAGGTTGCAGAACCAGCAGTTCCTTTCCAAGGCCCCGAAGGATGTTGTCGAATCGCTTCGGCAGCGAAAGAAAGAGTTGGACCTCAAATACTCGAAGGTTACGGAAACGCTCCAGAACTTGAATTGAAAACCTGAATTGAAAACCTGGGTTGATTCCCATGTCCGAGCCGACATTAGATCGGCGACTGGACCGGCTCATTGACCTGCTTGCCGAAAACGCCACCGTGGTAGTGAGCGGGACACGGTTAGCCGCCGAATTGCGAGTTCCACAGTCCACCCTATGGGGCTGGATTGACCGCTTGCGCAGCATCGGAGTGGAGGTGAGAGGATTGCCGGGCAGCGGTTATCAACTCGCGAAGATGCCGGACGTTCTCACCCCGCAAGCGATCCGGCACAGACTGCACCGCGGGCAATTTGGATGCCGCATCCATCATCATTACAAAATCGATTCCACCATGAACGAGGCGGCGCGGCTGGCGGCTGCGGGCGCTCCTCACGGCGCCTTGGCGGTCGCCGAGGAGCAAACCGCCGGGCGGGGAAGGTTAGGCCGAAGCTGGTTTTCCGAACGCACAGCGGGAATCTACTTCACGCTGGTTCTCCGTCCTTCGCTTTCTCCGGCAGCAGCGCCCGTTTTGACGCTTTGGGCCGGTGTGGCGCTGGCCGAGGTGCTGTCAGAGACATCCGGTCTTCCGATGGACCTGCGCTGGCCGAACGATGTTTTGGTGAACGGGAAAAAGTGCGCCGGTATTCTGGTGGAGATGACGGCAGAGCCGGAAAAGATCAGCCATGTCCTGGTGGGTCTTGGGATCAATGCGAACCACTCGGAAATTCCCCGTGAGCTGGCCGCCGAAGCAACTTCGCTGCGTCTTGAAGCGGGACGCAGCTTCTCGCGGCTGGAACTGTTGATTGCGGTGTTGGAGCGCATGGAGTCTTACTATAATCGCTTTCAAGAGCAGGGAGCTGGAATCGTTGTCCGGCGATTCTGCGAAATTTCAAGCTACGCCCAAGGGAAGCGCGTGAAGGTTACCGACGGATCGGGCGTCGTATCCGGTGTGACGGCGGGGCTCACGCCGGAGGGCGTTTTACTTCTCCGGCGCGACGACGG
Organism: Acidobacteriota bacterium; assembly: GCA_022567475.1. Lineage (GTDB taxonomy): Bacteria > Acidobacteriota > Terriglobia > 2-12-FULL-54-10 > 2-12-FULL-54-10 > JADFGZ01. Next base: position 1,763 of record JADFGZ010000165.1, read on the forward strand.
ACGAACCGAGAAGATATTGAGCGGGCAGGTCCGTCCGGAGTGAAGGATCTGTCGCCGGGGCATCGGTAAGTAGATCGTGCAAGAGAAAAATTCCACGAGAGGGTTTCCTGTGTGAGCATGCTTTTAGCTATTGACGTCGGGAACAGCAACACCGTGCTGGGGGTCTTTGAAGACAAACGGTTGATGGCGCACTGGCGGCTGACCACTTTGAACGAGCAGACGGTGGACGAGTGGGGCATCCTAATTCACAATCTGTTTGAGGTGGAAAAGGTCGATTCCTCGAAGATCACCGCCATCATCATAGCCAGTGTCGTGCCGCCGCTGGATTCTACTTTGGAAGAGGTCGCGGAGCGCTATTTTCATCTGCCCGCCCTGTTTGTCCGTCCCGACAGCGCGATGGGCATGAAGGTCCATTACGATCCTCCTCAGGACGTCGGCGCCGACCGCATCGCCAACGGCATGGCGGCGTTTGAAAAATATGGCGGTCCCTGCGTTGTGGTGGACTTCGGCACGGCAATTACCTTCGATGCGATTTCCGGCAAAGGGGAATATCTCGGCGGGGTGATCGCACCCGGTTTGGGAATTTCATCCGACGCGCTTTTTGCGCGGGCTGCACGCCTGCCGCGCGTGGACATCCGACAGCCGAAGTCCGTCATCGGCACCACGACGGTCGGCAGCATGCAATCGGGGCTCTACTATGGCTATCTGGGACTGATTGACGGCATTCTGGAGCGGATGGTGGAAGAGTTAGGAAGCACCTGCCGAGTGGTGGCCACAGGCGGACAGGCAGAGTTGCTGGCGCAGGCATCGAAGTATATTCAGCAAACGGACGAGTTCCTGACCCTGGATGGGCTTCGAATTCTCTGGGAGCAGAGCCGGTAAGGCCCCTTGTTGACGCTTCTCAAGCGGCCGCTGCTGATTTTTGAAGGGGGAGCCAAGTGGACTATCGGGAACTCTTCCTGAAACAAAAAGAAGCTGCCCGCAAAATGATTCCTCTGGATGCGGTGACGGGACCCGGCGTTCTGTTGATCCTTCACAATGGAGAACTACTTCAACTACTTTACCGAGATTGAGGAATACTTCTGGAAGAAGCGCGGCACGGCGCTGCTGATCTCGACGCTCGATTGGGCCTTGATCGACTCCTGGAAAGAGGCGCAGATTCCGCTGGAAGCAGTTCTCCAGGGGATTGATCGCGCCTTTGAGAAACATGAGTCCCGGCGGAACAAGACGCGCAAGGTGAACTCGCTGGCTTACTGCCATCAGGAAATCGTGGCGGCCGCAGCGGAGAAGCAGCGATCCACTCTTCATCACGGCTCGGAAGGGGAGCCGTTTCCGCGCGAGGAACTGGCAACATTCTTGGATCACAATGCCGCCGCTTTGGAAAACGCCTCCCGGCAATTCGAGGAACGCCGAAGGCCGGAATCGGCGGCGACCTTCCGTTCGCTCGTTGCTTCCCTGGCTGAACTGGCAACGGCAGCCCGCTCGAATGCGCCGATGAATCTGGAGGAGATCGAGCAAAGGCTCAGCGTTCTGGAGGAAAAGATGTTCTCGATCCTTCAGCAGGCTGCCGAAGAAAATGAATTGGTGGCGATCCGCAGCGAGATGGACCGGGAACTGACTTCCGTTCGGAGAAGGATGAGTGCGGAACAGATCGCGCTCATCCAAAAGCAGTTTCTGCAAAGAAAACTGCTCGAAGCGGCAGGGTTGCCCCGGCTGAGCCTCTTTTATTTATAGAGAAAGAAAAAATACTGCTAGGGGAATGATGAATAACGAAGCCGATTCGCGTGCCGCAGAGCAAACGCTGAACGTCTCCATCGAAAAGTTGGTCTATGGAGGCGAGGGGCTGGCGCGCACGGAGCAAGGTGTGCTGCTGGTGCCGGGCGTGTTGCCGGGCGAGAGCGTGGAGGTGGAATTGCAACCACGCCAGCACGGAGTTCGGCGAGGCCGTTTGGTGCGCCTTGTGGAGCCCTGCCGGGAGCGGGTTCCGCCCGACTGCCCTTACTTTGCCCAATGCGGCGGCTGCCAGTATCAGTTCATCCGCTACGAGCAGCAACTGCGGCTCAAGGAAGAGATTCTGCGGGAATGTTGCGAGAGGGTCGGCAAGTTTCGCCTCGATGTTCCTGTTTCCGTGCTGGCTGACGAGCCTTGGCACTATCGCAACCGTACACGGTTGCGGATTGAGAATCAGTCGGGACGCTTTGAGATCGGATATTTTGAACCTTCTTCCCACCGTCTCTGCGCCATCGAGCGCTGCCCCATCAGTTCGCCGGCCATTAATCAGGTATTGAAAAAGCTTTGCGACGGAGTGGGCGCCTCCTGTTTTCCGGAAGGCAATGCGGAGATCGAATTATTTGCCTCCGATTCCGGCCAGGCCATTTTGGCAACGGTCTCCTCTTCTTTGGCTCCGCCCCGCGATTTCGGAGAGAAACTGCGGAGCGCGTTACCCGCCGTGGAATCTGTTTGCTGGCGGCAAGAACCTTCCGGAAAGCAAATGGTCTGGGGCAGCGGATCGATTACCTACCATGTAGGCGAGTTCCATTATCGTGTCGGGCACGATTCCTTTTTCCAGGTCAACCGCTTTTTGCCGGATCAATTGATTCGTGCTGTCATCGCGGACCTCGAAGGCGCTCGCGCTCTGGACCTTTATGCTGGTGTCGGACTGTTCACTGTCCCGCTGGCTCGCCGCTTTCAGAGAGTAACCGCAGTGGAGGCTCAGGCTGCTGCTGCCAGGGACCTGGCCTCGAACGTGGGCGTGGCGGGCGCACGAGTCCGTTCGTATCACAGGGCGGTGGAAAAGTTTATTGCGAACACATCGCCCAGTTGGGAGTTGATCCTGGTCAACCCGCCTCGCAACGGCCTGAGCAAGATCGTGGTGGAGCATCTGCGGCGGCTGCATCCGCGCCGCTTTGTTTATGTATCGTGCGATCCCACCACCCTGGCCAGGGATTTGGCTGCGCTCATCCATTCGGGATATCAGATACGGTCTGTTCATTTAGTGGACCAGTTTCCACAGACGTTCCATCTGGAAAGCGTGATTCACCTGGAGCACGCCGGATAGGGATAGGAGCAACCACAAGGTGATGCGGAACCCCCTCGTTCCCGTTACTGCCGCTTTTGCCGCCGGAATTTGGGCTGCTCCCCGGCTTTTCCTCTCCGCTTCGGAGCAAGTTTTCTTCCTCTCTCTCATTGTTCTTGGATCAGCAGCGTTGTTCGCCATCAGGCGGCACGGAAAAGGCTTCCTCCTGGCATTACTGGGATTCTTTCTGTGCGGAGTTTTCCTGGCGTCGGAGGAGCGGACGGCGCTGCCAGCGCAGCACATCGATTCGCTTGCCGAGCGGGGTTTGATCGATCCAGCGCAACCATTGCAGATCACTGGGTGGGCCCGCACTCCTTCGGTCAACCATCCCAGGGGACAATACTTCGACTTGGCGTTGACCGAGGTCCGCCAGCAGGGCCGCGATATTCCTACAGAAGGCATCATCCGGCTCAACGAGTATCTGTACGATGATAAAGCCAAGCCTCTCGATATTGCATACGGGACGCGTCTTACCTTCCCGTTGAAAGAACTCCGCAGACCCCGCAACTTTTTGACCCCCGGTTCCTACGATTGGGCGGGATATATGCGGCGGCAGGGGATCTATTTCACCGGGCTGTTGCGCGACCAGGAAACAGTGGAGACGCTCCCTGGCCGCTCCGGCAGCCTATTCTGGTCCAATCTCTATCGGGTTCGCAGCCGCTTGCTCTCCCATATCGACCGCCTTTTCCCGCCCGACCAAGACCCGCTTGACCGGGGCCCTATTCTGAAAGCGATACTACTCGGCGACCGCCACTGGCTGAGCGAGCAAACGAAAACGATATTTCAGGAGAGCAGCACCTTTCATGCCTTGGTCGTTTCCGGCCTTCATGTGGGAGCGCTGGCAGCGGGTCTTCTCTGGATGTTTTCCCTGGTCCGCTTGCCGAACTGGCTGGCGACCTCGCTGGTCCTCTGCTGTGTGGCTGCGTTTACGTTGCTGGCTGGCGCGCGCATCCCTGTCGTGAGGGCCGCGCTGATGGTTTTGATTTATCTCCTCGCGCGGCTTGTCTACCGTCAGCGGGCTTTGCTGAATTCGATTGCAACGGCGGGGCTGATCTTGTTGGTTCTTCATCCTTCGGATTTGAGGGACCCCGGCTTTCAGCTCTCCTTCCTGGCGGTTTTGGTGATTGCCGTCATCGCCGTGCCGGTTCTCCAATGGACCATTTCGCCTTACCGGCAGGCGTTGCAGGGGTTGGATGAAAAAGAGAAAGACAGTTTGCTCCAACCGCAGCAAGCTCAATTTCGCCAGGACGCGCGCATCCTGCTCGATTATTTTTGCGATCCGGCGTTGCTCCGGCAGAGACGCTGGCGAATTTATCGCCAGGCTCTTTTGCTGTTCGCCACCGTCGTGTTGCGAGCGGCGGAAGCTGCTGTATTTATATTTTTTATTCAAATCGGCTTGGCGCTCACTACGGCTGCCTACTTCCACCGCATGATGTGGCTGGGCATAGCCGCCAATGTGCTGGTGATTCCATTGGTGGGAATTCTCGTCCCGTTCGGTTTCTGTGTGCTGCTGGCATCGCTGCTTTGGTGGCCGGTATCCGCGCTGGGAGCCCAGTTGCTGGGGATAATGGTTTCGCTGCTGTTGGGGATCATGGATTGGATCGTCAGCCTGCCTTGGGTGGACGGTCGCGTGCCGACTCCTCCGGCGTGGGTCTCCGCCTGTTTTATAGCTCTGTTGCTCCTGATGGCGCTATTCGTCGAACGGCGTTCCCGGTTTGTATCGCTTTCTGTAGCGGCCGTGATGGCATTCGGAGTTCTATTAACCATAGCGCCATATTCCCCGCGGCTGCCGGAGGGGAAATTGGAGGTGACGGTTCTGGACGTGGGACAAGGTGATTCGCTCTTCATCGCCTTTCCCAAAGGCTCCACCATGCTGGTTGACGGAGGAGGAGCGACGGTGATGGACGTCGGCGAGCGAGTGGTCTCCCCCTATCTATGGTCCCGGCGGCTCAAAGCAATCGATTATGTTGTCTTGACGCACGCGCATCACGACCATATCGACGGATTAAAAAGCGTGTTGGAAAACTTTTCAGTGCGGGAGCTTTGGATCGGTTTCGGGCCGAACTCGGAGAAACTTGAAACGCTGCTGGAAATCGCCGGCAGCCGCGGTGTCCGCATCGTCCAGCAGCGGGCTGGAGGTAATACAGAGATCGACGGGGTCGAGATAAGCTTCCTGGCACCTCCTGACCGGCGGAGACTTCGTAACGTCAGTAATAACGACTCTCTGGTGCTTCGCCTGGGGTACGGTCGCCGGCATATGCTTTTGCCGGGGGATGCCGAGTCGAGCATGGAAAGGCGGTTGCTCAGGGAAGAGTCTACGATTGCCAGCGACATTTTGAAGATTCCGCACCACGGAAGTAAAAGCTCGACCAGCGACGCTTTTCTGAGACAGGTCGCCCCGAGCTTCGGAATCATCTCGGTGGGAGCCTACAAGCGGTTTGGACACCCGGACGCAGAAGTGTTAGAGACGCTCCAGAATGCGGGGGTGCGCATCTACCGCACCGATCGGGATGGCAGCGTCACGGTTTCAACCGATGGGACCCGGATCGAACTGAAGACTTTTCGGGACTCCCTCGCATCTTGGGCCCCATTCAATCGTCAGTCCGCCCGTCGCTTTCCTGTTGCGAGATGAGTTGAACGGCCTGCTCGGCCTGCGATTCGAGGACCAGAATCTCCAATTTGGCGATTCGACCCATTTGCAGTGGAAAGAGATTGGGAGGAAGGTCGCTGTTCATCATGCTCTCGATCCCGGCGGCTTGGAGCAAACTTTGCACCACCCGCGCCTCCATCTCATCCTGGGTGGAGAAAATAGCCGTTACTTTTTGGCGGGACAGCTCTGTTTGATCCGGGTCCATAGGCATTTTCAATTCCTGGCTTTCATTCCGGTTCTGTCCCGGCTATGTCCAGGGGCGCTTTGGCCGGGAGTTTTCTCCGCATATACTGTAACAATGCGACGCTTCTTGGGAAGCGAAATTTTCCGGATTGCGGCGGAGGGAAATCGCATGCAGAAAAAGCCCACCGAAGCTGAAATTCAGGAAGAAGCCCGGCGGGCGCGCCGGCTCCAGATGATGATCCATTTGGTCATGAGCGTCATCAGCCAGGGAAACCTTTCCGTGGAGGAAGCCTCCGATCTGGTTGCTTCCACAAAACGGGCGGCGCTGAATTTGTTTCCGGACAAAGAACTGGCTTACGACCTGATCTACAAGCCCCGGTTGCAGCGGTTGATGCTGGAAAAATTCCGCCTTCACTAGGTTGCTTCCCCTTCCCGGTTGGCAGGCCGGTAAATTCGGGTACTCTGTCTCATGAAGGAATGATCTGGATTGCTGCGGCAAGAGGGGATCAGGGGGCAATGTCCCAGCGGTCGATTCCGATCAGCGAGGCGGTAATGGTTCCTGCCGGGGTTTGGACTTTCAGTTGGACCGGCAGGCGGTTGTCGTCGTCACTGAACCAAACAAACATCCGCCCTTTTTCTTTGAACAGATTCGCCGAAAAAACATTCGGCTCCACGCGGATGGTCGGAAACATCCCAATCTCGGTCTGGATTTCTTCCCGGGCCTGGACCTCCACCCGGACTTGAGCCGTTCGGGAGCCGTCATTCAGGGAAATCTCAAAATCCTCGCCCACATGGAGCGGCTGCGTGCGGACGTAATACAGCGCGGAAAGGACGTCGTGGACGCAGGCCGGAATGGAGAACTGTTCCTGCCGGGGAGGCGCATCGCCGGCAGTATCCCGTTCCCGCAGAAGCGCCATTCCGCTGTTATAGTCAAACTGGAGGGATACCTCCCGGTGCCGCTCTCCTTCATGGATCACTTTGTGAATCCCCTCGGAGCAGAAAGTGGGGTTATGAAAGGTGGACTGGTATTCGTCTTCGACTTTGTACAGGTTGGCGATGTAACCTGTGGATTCGGCCTTGGCCGTTGCCTTCCAGCGCCCTGCTTGCTTTCCATCCTTTTCCAGGAACAACTCGGCGTGGCCAGCCGGGAAGAGCCGCCATTGGACTGCGTACCGTAATTTTTCTCCGTGGGAAAAAGGAAGCTCCGGCTCCTGCGCGCTGCTCAGCAAAACGCACAGAACGCTGCCTGCGGCCAGCAAGCCCCCGACTGCCATCATCCTGTTCTGAAAGACCAAGTGCTTCTTTCTTTTTCCTTCTAGGCTCCGCGCGTGAGAAAGCTCTTCACCAGCAAAAAAATCATAATAACAATATAAGCCAAAAAAGCCTGATGTTCCCGGTTTCGCCAATAGAGGTCCCAGCGGAAGTACTCCCTCGCGGCCCGGGGTTTTTTATTTGGAAACAGGCGCGGCAGCAGCACCGGGACGGAACGGACGTAAACCTCAAACTCCTCTGGAAACAGCTTTCGCAAGTGGGCCTCTTCCTGGCGAATCACCGGCCAATAGACGGTCACTTCTAAAAATCCCAGCAGAAGGAAAAACCACCAGCGCCCTCCCGCTATCGAAAATCCGATGCCTGCGAGCAGGGAACCCAAATACAGGGGATTGCGCGTGTAGAGGTAAGGCCCGCTGGTAGCTAGTTTTTGATTCTTCTCCAGGTAACCCGTGCTGGTCGCTCGCAACAAAAGGCCCGCGAAAGCCACCGCCGCGCCTGCAACCAATAGCTCTCGGGTCGGTTGTGCGAAGATCAGGTAAATGGCGCTCAAAAGAAAATTGGAGGGGACGCG
>JADFGZ010000428.1 GCA_022567475.1 Acidobacteriota bacterium
AATCTTCTGCATCTGCGGATTCAGCGTGATAAACTGCGGCTGATCCGGCAATTTTTTCCGCGCGGCGGGCGAAGCCTCGTCGGCCACCAAACGGCTTACATAACTTTGGAGCTTGCCATCCTCGAACGGTTTGACCAGATAGTCGGAGGCCCCGCTCTGCATGGCTTCCACGACCACTTCCGGCGAATTAAGACAACTGAGAACCAGCACCGGCACCTTCTCGTGGGCGCGCCGCAGCCGGCGCAGAGTTTCCATGCCGCCGAGGCCCGGCATCAGCAGGTCCAGGATCACCAGCGAGGGCGAGGGTTTTTCTCCCAGCCTGCGAAGCACCTTCTCGCCGTTGTCCACCGTCTCCACGCCGTGACCTTCCAGCTTCAGAGAAATGTCGATCAGGTGGCGAATTTCCGAATCATCATCTGCTACGAGTATTTGTGTGTTCATCGTGTTCATGAAATTCAGTCCTGTCTTTAGAGGGAAATAGGAATTAAAACCGTAAATGCGCTGCCTTGGCCCTGCCTGTTTTCCGCCCAGACCTTTCCTTCGTGCGCCATCACAATCTTGCGGGCTACGGCGAGACCTAAACCAAAACCTTTGGGGGAACCGTTTCCGTTCACAACCCGGGAATATTCTTGAAAGATGTCTTGCAAACATTCCGGCGGAATGCCCCTTCCGGTGTCCTCCACCGATATCCGGACGCTGTTGAAGTCGGCCGGAGACACCGCGATCCGGCGATCCTGCTGGGCAAAGACCAGCTCCCGCACCGTCCTCCGCTCCCAAAAATAGGGCAAACTGCGGATCTGGATTCCCCCTCCGGCGGGAGTAAATTTGATGGCGTTATCCAGCAAGTTGATAAACACCTGATGCATCTGGTCGGCGTCAAAGCGAAACTTGGGAATTTCCGCCGCGTTGTCAAACCGCAGTTCCAGGTTCTTTTCTTCGATGGCCTGGCTCAACTCCGCCACTACCTGCGCCAGACACTCCTGAATATTTTCCTTTCCCAACTGGAGGTGTGTCCGGTTGCTGTTCAGGGTGCTCAAATCCATCAGAGAGTTGGAGAGCCCTTGCAGCCGCCGGCATGTATCGAGAGACCGGCCCAGCAGGTGCGCTTGCAGTTCGTTCACTGCTCCGGCTTTGCTGTGCGCCAGCAGTTCCAGATAACCCTGCAGCGCAGTCAGCGGGGTGCGCAGTTCGTGGGAGGTGCGCGCCAGAAAGTCCGTTTTCTCCTGATCGAGTTCCTGCATCTTCAGATGCGTGACAAATAAATCCTTCAATATCTCCTCTTGCTGAGGAGCGTGGGCGCGGCGCTTCTTTTGCTGCATCTCATGCTTCTTCTCATGTTGCTTCTCCAGCCGGAACAGCTTGCTGTTGAGCCGGATTCGCTCCAGGGCCTGCTGCCAGATCACTTGAAACAGCATCCAGTTCACAGGCTTGAAGATGTAGCTGTAAATTGCCGGTCCCCAGAACTCGATGGCCGAGTCCAGGTTCTCTTTTTCCGTCAATACAATCTTCAACCCGCCCAGGCTGTTCGTCTTGACGGCGTCGGCCAAATGAACATTGCTCCTGATGCTGCGGTCCAGAACGATCATATCCCACTGGCGGGTTGTGAAGTCTGCGCCGTTCTCCGCCGGGGAAGAATGAAAATGCACTTTCTGGGTGGAGCTGGATTCGGTGTGCTTCCGCAGCAAACCCTCAACATTCGGATCCAGTCCCAATAATAAGACGTCCATGGGTTACAACAGGCCCGCTTGGAGGCCGATCAGGGGGGGAAGAAAAGGTCAAACTCAAAAAGTACTCTGTTACCTTAATGGTCTAAAAGTGGAAGGGCAATAGCCAAAAAGTCCCAATTTTTGGTCAGGATGGGGACTGGTACTGACTCGCCGGGAAACTCGCGGACCAAACTTGGGGCGGAAAAGCCAAAGTTTTTTCCATTTGTGCCACGAACCCGGCACGCGCAGCAGCTTGGAATCCTTTTCGACTCACGAATTGGCGTTTGGCAACCGGAATGCAACTGCCCTGATTGCCTTCGGCTGAGGAAGCCGGAAGTAGTTTTTTCCCCCGTATGTTTGGGTGACAATCCGTGATCATCGCAGAGAAGAAACCTCGCTTTGCCCGGCCATATGTTTGCAAGCAGTTTGAGGACGGGTCACAATCCGAGCCTGTCGCAGTTTTTCTGACCCATTACCGGGCACGAAAATTTGTCCTCCAGAGGCTTTCCAAGGAGCCGAAACCGAGGAGATTCCAGTGGGTAATCCGGACTCTCCCGCCCAGCTAGATTGCCTTCGCAATCGGGTTTCGTGGTAAGCTTCCGGAACTCATGAAGTACCCAATTCCCTCCCTTAAGTAGAAAGATTTACAACTTTCCCCATCCCCCAGCACTGGAAAGTTGACTTGGACATTGCATCAGTGGTCTATCTCT